>JBIKKE010000244.1:0-4146 GCA_044360575.1 Limnohabitans sp.
TCGATGAAGGGCGCGGGCACGGTGGCACCGGAGAAGGGGAACACGATCACCCGCTCAAACTTGTAAAGGTGCGCAAACTGCTGGTACAGCGGCAACAACACGTCGTCGATGATCAGCACCTTGTCCTGCGCATCGTTGGCGATCCAGGCGATTTCTTCGGCCGACAGGCGCAAATTGAGGGTATGCATCACCCCGCCAGCGGCCGGGATGCCGAAATAACATTCCAGGTGCGCGTGGTGGTTCCAGCACAGCGTGGCCACGCGCTCACCTTTTTGCAGGCCCATGTTTTGGAGGGCCTGCGCCAACTGCCGGGTGCGTTGGTAAAACGCGCCATAGCTGTGCCTGCGCAGCGACTTGTCGGGCAGGCGCGAGACGATCTCGTTGCTAGCAAACAAAGTGCCTGCCCTGTCCAACAAGTGGTTGAGCGACAGGGGCATCTGCATCATGGTGCTGCTGATGGGGGGCTGGGTGGCGGCTGGCAACGAGTCTGTGGTCATGGTGGGCGCAGTTTGAACAATGTGTCCAAATCATGCGGCCCTGCGGTGCCCTTGTAGGCTAGGGAAAACCCAAGTGTGGAGCCACATGGTTCATGACCACACACAGTTGCCCCCAAAGCGAGTGTCCAAAGGTGTGGATAAGTCCTTGAACAACTGCGCCAAGCCGCATCCTTATTGGTGTGGCAGTGAGTGCTTAAAAATTGGGCAATACAGGGCTCTTGCCATGAGCCTTGTGGCGGGCATGATTACGGCTATTCTTGTTCCTTTATTTCCTTGTCAGTCTCCTTCGCCGCATGCCTGTCTCCCCCATCTCTCCCGGTTTCATTGCCTTGCACAGCCACCGCTCCGAGGTGTTGGCTGACACCCTGACGGGCTGGCTGCGTGCGCATCCGCTGGATCCGTTGGAGAGTGAAGTCGTGCTGGTGCAAAGCAACGGCATGGCCGAGTGGATCAAGATCGAATTGGCGTGCCAAGCTGGGGTGTGTGCGGCCACGCGGGTAGAGTTGCCTTCGCGGTTTTTGTGGCGCACCTACCGGCAGGTGCTGGGCACGCAGAATGTGCCGCCCGAATCGCCTCTGGACAAACTGCCCATGACATGGCGGTTGATGGCTTTGCTGCCTGGGTGCTTGGCTGACCCCGTCTTCAAGCCTGTGGCGGGTTTTTTGCGGGGCGACGAGCCCGACCGTCTGTTGCAGCTGGCCTCCCGCTTGGCGGATTTGTTCGACCAGTACCAAATTTACCGCCCCGATTGGCTGCAAGACTGGGCCGCTGGGCGTCATGTGCTGCGCAAGGCTGCGGGTTCGGATGCCTTGGCTGAAGACCAACTCTGGCAGGCCGAGTTGTGGCGGCGCGTGTTGAACACGCTGGATGACAGCCAGCGCCAGGCCACCCGCCCGGCGCTGCATGCGCGGGCGCTGGCGCATTTGCAGTCGGGCCAGCCCTTGGCCAGCGCTGTGGCGCGCAGGGTGTCGGTGTTTGGCATGAGCCACATGCCGGGGCAATTGCTGGACATGCTGGCGGCGCTGGCCTCCCACAGCCAGGTGATGCTGGCCGTGCCCAACCCGTGCCAGTACCACTGGGGCGACATCATCGATGGGCGCGAATGGCTGCAGGCCGAGCGCCGGCGCCACGCTTACCGTAACAAGACTTTGGCCGATTTGCCCTTGGCGCAGATGCACCTGCACGCGCCCACGCTGTTGGCCGCTTGGGGGCGGCAGGGGCGTGACTTCATCCGTCAGCTGGATGCTTTTGACGATCTGCAAGCGGCTAAGCAAGTCACGCAGTGGCCACGCCTGGACTTTTTTGAAGATGCCCCCGGAGAAGACGTCACGCGCATGTTGGCCCAGTTGCAGCGGCGTATTCGCGACTTGGAGCCGTCCAGTGGGGGTGCCCCTGTTGAGCCATGGGCCGAGGGCGATCAGTCGCTTGTTTTCAAAATCGCCCACAGCCCGGTGCGCGAACTGGAGGTGCTGCACGACCAGTTGCTGCAGTGGTTCCACACCCCACCGGGCGATCAGCCTGTGTCACCCCGCGACGTGGTGGTCATGGTGCCCGACATCGAAACCATGGCTCCAGCCATCCGCGCCGTGTTTGGCCAGTACAAGCGCGCCGATGCGCGGTTTATTCCCTATGACATTGCCGACCTGGGCGCGCAAGCCACAAGTGGGCTTATTCATGCGGTGGAATGGTTGTTGGCCTTGCCGCAGCAGCGCAGCCGCATGAGCGAGTTGGTCGAGCTGCTCGAAGTGCCTGCGCTCGCCGCCCGCTTTGGCTTGAGCGAAGCGGGCTTGCCCACGCTCACCCGTTGGATGGCGGGCTCGGGCATACGCTGGGGTTTGTCGGCCGAGCATCGCGCAGGCTTGGGGCTGGAGGTGTGCGGCGAGGACAACTCGGCGCTCTTTGGCGTGCAGCGCATGCTCATGGGCTACGCCTGCGGGGCCGATCCTGTGGCCGCCGATGCGACCGTGGCCACGCCTTACCCTGAAGTGGGTGGGCTCGATGCCGAGTTGGCCGGGTCGCTGGCGCACCTGCTGCAGGCCTTGATCGACTGGTGGCAAACCGCCAGGCAAGAAGCCACGCCCGCGCAATGGGCCGAGCGCGGCCGTGCCTTGCTGGCCGTCATGTTCAAACCGCGTGACGACAACGACCGCAATGCGCTGTCTGCTTTGGATCAAGCGCTGACCGACTGGGTGCGGGCCTGCGCCGAAGCAGGATTTGCAGAAGCCGTGCCGCTGGCCGTGGCGCGCTCGGCCTGGCTCGAAGCGCTCAAAACGCCTCGACTCGAGCAACGATTTCGGGCTGGGGGCGTGACCTTTTGCACGCTCATGCCGATGCGGGCTATCCCGTTCAAGGCGGTGTGCCTGCTGGGCATGAACGACGGCGATTACCCCCGTCGCAGCCCGCGCGCCGACTTCGATCTGATGGGCCTGCCCGGTATGAGCCGCCCCGGCGACCGCTCGCGCCGCGATGACGACCGCCAGCTCATGCTCGAAGCGCTCTTGTCGGTCCGGCAGGTGCTTTATGTCAGCTGGAGCGGCCGCAGCGTGCGCGACAACAGCGAACAACCACCTTCGGTGCTGGTGTCACAACTGCGTGACGAGATTGATCTGCTGTGGGGCAAGGGCACGGCCGAACGCCAGACCACCGTGCACCCGCTGCAAGCCTTCAGCCGCAGTTATTTTGAAGAGGGCAGTGGTTTGCAGACCTATGCCAAAGAATGGCGCGCGGCGCAGAGCGCTCCCCCCAGAGAAGCGGTCTCCGACCGTGAAGGCCTTGCCGACAAACCATCGCATTCAGAGACAGCCCGTGCCGGGTCATCGGTCGCTTGTTTGCCCCCGCTGGAATCCGCGCAGGGCATGCCCGTCCTCACGCTCACCCAGCTCGCCCGCTTTTTGCGCAAGCCAGTCGGTGCGTTTTTTCGCGAACGCTTGCAAGTGCACCTGGAGGATGAGCGCAGCGAACTGCACGACGAAGAGCTGTTTGGACTGGCGGGCCTGGACCTGTACCAGTTGATCGACCACGAACTGCAGCATGTGCCCACCGCGCTGAACGCGGAAACTCTGCCCGTTCATGTGCAGCAGGTGGTGCAGCGTCTGCGCCAGGCCGGGGCCTTGCCGCTGGCGGGTGTGGGCATGCTCGCCGCACAAAATCTTCAGGCCCGTTTGCAGGCCATGCTGAGCGCAGCGCTGCGCGAGCAACAGGCATACCCCGATGCGGCCGAGCGCCTTTTGGTGGATTGGGTGCACCCCCAAGTCGCCTTGCAGGATGCGCTGAGCGATGTGCGGGTGGGGGAGGGCGGGCAGATGTCCTTGCACCTGCGCGCCAGCGATTTGGCCAGCTTCAAGACCCAGAAGCCGCAGGCCCACCCGGACAAGCTGATAGACATCTGGTTGTTGTCTCTGGCCGCTGCCGCCATGGACCAGCCCTTGAGGTGTGTGGTGGTGGGACGCAACGCCGTGCTGCGCATCCCTCAGCCTGAGCCAGAAGACGCCCGCGCCCAGTTGACCGCGCTGCTGGCCGTTTGGGCGGAGGGCATGCGTTGGCCGCTGCCGTTGCCGCCCGGTGTGGCGCTGCAGTGGCTCAAAGACCCGGACAACGCCAACGCGCTGGCCGATGCTTACGAAGGCAGTGACTTCAAACGTGCCGAAAA
>JBIKKE010000182.1:0-5946 GCA_044360575.1 Limnohabitans sp.
GGCGCTGGCCCGCACCTACCCCACGATGGATGACTTGCTGGCCACGCGAGAGTTCGAGCGCCTGGCCCAAACCGTTTACGCGCCCTTGAAGGCCTGGGCCGAGCAAGCCGAGATCGAAGCCTTGCCCGATGCGCTGCACGACAGCGAAGAGGGAGAGCTGGCATGAGCACCTCAAACGCAACCAATGCACTCGCCCTCAATGCGCACACCTTCCCCCTGCGCGGCAGCCACCTGATCGAGGCCAGCGCTGGCACTGGCAAAACCTGGACAATTGCCGCGCTCTACGTGCGCCTGGTGCTGGGCCACGGCCAAGATGGCACCGCACCTGTGCGCCCCATGCTGCCGCAAGATGTGTTGGTCATGACCTTCACCCGCGCCGCGACCCGCGAACTGTCGGACCGCATCCGCGCCCGCCTGACCGAGGCCGCGCAGGTGTTCCGGGGCATGGCCAAAACGGACGATGACTTCCTGAATCAACTCAAAAGCGAATACCCCGAAGGCGAGCCGCGCGAGCAAGCCGCCCACCGCCTGGCGCTGGCTGCGCAGGCCATGGACGACGCGGCCGTTTACACCATCGACGCCTGGTGCCAACGCATGCTGCGCGAACACGCGTTTGACAGTGGCAGCCTGTTTGAAGAAAACCTGGTCGGCGACGAAGCCGCGTTGCGCCTCGAAGCGGTGCAGGACTACTGGCGCCAGCAGCTCTACCCCATGGACACGGCTCGGGTGACACAGGTGCTGGACGTTTGGCGCGATGTGCCCGCGCTCGAACAAGACATGCGCGCCCTAATGGCTGTGCCGCTGGACGATGCCGAACCCGGCACGCTGGCGCAGGTGTTCGGCGCGGCCCTGACCGAGCGCGATGCGCAACTGCAGGCACTCAAGCAGGGTTGGGGCGAGAAGGCCGACAACTTGTTGGGTTGGATCGAGGCGCAGCTGGAACATCACAAGTCGAGCTGGGATGGCCGCAAGCTGACCTATAAAAAATGCGCCGAGTGGTTGGCCGTGCTCAAAGACTGGGCGCAAGGGCCAGAAGACGGCAAGCGCTTGGAAAAAACCATGAAAGCCGGCTGGGCACGCTTCGCGCCACAAGGCCTTCTCGAATGCCGCAAGGCCGGCGAAGCTCCCGTGGATTTGCCGCCCGAATCGCAAGCCTATGCCGACCTGCAAGCCGCCTTGCAAGCTTTGCCCGATCCCACCCAAGTTGCCCGCTTGCACGCCCGCACCCATGTGCTGCAACGCATGGCCGAGCTCAAGCGACGCAGCGGCTTGTTTGGCTTTGCCGACATGCTGCAGCGCCTGGATGTCGCGCTGGCCGACCCCGAATCGGGCGAACGTTTGGCGCAGCGTCTGCGAGAGCAGTTTCCGGTGGCGATGATCGACGAGTTTCAGGACACTTCGCCGCTGCAGTTCCGCATCTTTGACCGCATTTACCGCACGGCTGACAACCTGCCTGACATTGCGTTGCTGCTGATTGGAGACCCCAAGCAATCCATCTATGGTTTTCGGGGCGCGGACATCCACAGCTACTTGGCCGCACGCCGCGCCACCGCAGGCCGTCACCATGTGCTGGGCACCAACTTCCGATCCACTTCGCAAGTGGTCGAGGTGGTCAACCGCTGGTTCGAGATTCCGTTAGACGCCTTTGGCTATAAGCAAGGCGATCAAGACGATCAAGACCCTTTGCCGTTCCAGCCGGTTGGGGCCAAGGGTCGCGACGAAATTTTCAGAACAAGCTCTGGCGATGTTCAAGCCATGACCGTGGTGCACGACGCCACTTTGCGCAGCCAACGCGATGCGCAGACGCACCTGTCGGCCCTGTGTGCAGAGCAAATTGTGGCCTGGCTCAGCGACCCGCAAGCGCGTTTTGCCGATCCGGACAAGGGCGACAAACCTTTGCAGCCCAAAGACATCGCCGTGTTGGTGCGCACCGGCAAAGAGGCGGCTGCCGTGCGCGAAGCGCTGCGTCTGCGTGGCGTGGCCTCGGTGTATCTGTCAGACCGCGATTCGGTGTTTGCCAGCGACGAAGCGCAAGACCTGTGCCTGTGGCTGCGCGGCGTGGCCGAGCCGCAAGACATGCGCCGCGTGCGTGCTGCATTGGGCACGCGCACGGTGGGCCTGTCCATGGCCGAGCTGTATGACTTGGCCACGCAAGACGAACTGCTGGACACCCGCGCCGAGCAAATGCGCGAATTGCACCAGACCTGGCAAAACCAAGGCGTGCTGGCCATGTTGCGCCAGTCGCTGCATGTGTTGCAGCTGGCGGGGCGCTGGCGTGGCCATAGCGATGGCGAGCGGCGGCTGACCAATGTGCTGCACCTGGCTGAATTGCTGCAAGCGGCCAGCGGCCAGATCGATGGCGAGCAGGCGCTGATCCGCTGGCTGGCACAGCAGATGGACGAAGCGCAGTCGGGCAACACCAGCGGTGGCGAAGAGCAAACAGTGCGGCTTGAAAGTGACGAGGACTTGGTCAAGCTGATCACCATCCACGCCAGCAAGGGCCTGGAGTACCCGGTGGTGTGCCTGCCTTTTGCGCACAGCCACCGCGTGATCACGGCCGACAAAGCCGCCGTGCTGCAGTTGGAGGGTCGTGATGGCGAGGGCAAGGGCGAGGGCAACCGCCGCTGGACGCTGGACTTTAACAAAGAGGACTCCAAGCTCGCGGACAACGACCGCCTGCGTGAAGACCTGCGCCTGTGGTACGTAGCACTCACCCGGGCGCGCCACGCGCTGTGGGTGGGCTGGAGTGCGGTCAAGACGGGCAACAGCGACAAGTGCCGCAACCACTTCAGTGCGCCCGGTCATTTGCTTGGAGGAGGTCAGTCACTCGAAGCTGCCGATTGGCTGGGGAAGCTGCAAGCCTTGCAGACCAATAAGGCGGGTCAAAAAATGTCTGTCCATCTGCAGCAAGTATCTGCTGAAGTGCCTCTCACCATCTGGCACAAGCCCGCGCAAACCACCGAATTGCGCGAGGCGCTGAGCTGCACCGCCCGCATCGACAAGTCGTGGACGATCGCGAGTTTTTCGCGCTTGACGCGTGACCTGTCTTCGCAGGCCTTGACACCCTTGGTGTTGCACCTGAACCCGCCGCGCCCCGCAGACGACGAGCCGCCAGAAGATGCGGCCTTGCCCAGGGCCTTTACGGCTAACCCCGGTGCTTTGGCTGCATGGCACGGCTTTGCCAAAGGACCCACAGCGGGCAATTTTTTGCACGACCAACTTGAATGGTTGGCGGCAGATGGCTTTGCCATCGATGCAGCCAAGGCCGAGCGCCTGAAGTACCGCTGCGAAAACGCAGGCTACAAGGCCCAAGCCGACGACGTGGTTCAGTGGCTCAGCCGTGTGCTAGCCCAGCCTTTGCGCGGGCCGAATGCGCCGCTGAATGCACTGGGTGCCTTGCTGCCCGAGATGGAGTTCTGGCTGCCTGCCGAGCGCCTGCATGCCCGTGAGGTCGATGCCCTGTGCCAGCAGCACCTGTTGCCCGGCGTGAGCCGCCCTCAGCTGCCCGACGCGCAGCTGCACGGCATGCTGATGGGCTTTGCCGATCTGGTGTTCGAGCACGAAGGCCGCTACTGGGTGCTCGACTACAAATCGAATTACCTGGGGGGCGATGACGCGGCCTACACCGCACAGGCCCTGGATGCGGCCATGGCCCAGCACCGCTATGAGGTGCAGGCCGCGCTTTACATGCTGGCGCTGCACCGCTTGTTGCGCGCCCGCTTAGGCAGCGCCTACGACCCGTTGCAGCAACTGGGCGGCGCGGTGTATTTGTTTTTGCGCGGCATCGACGGGCCTGTGGGCGGCTGCTGCACCTTGCCTGCGCCTTTGGCGCTGCTCGATGGTCTGGATTCCATGTTGAATACCGAGGTGGTGGCATGAGTTTGAAAAAGCCCTCACGCATCGCGCCCGTGTCCGCCGCGCAAATGGACTGGCTGAGCGACCTGCCCGCCCAAGGCTTGAGCGCTGTACAAACTTTGCAATGGTTGAACCTGTGGACTGGCCAAGGCCTGCTGCGCCACATCGACAGTGCTTTCGCCGCGCAAGTGCTGCGCCTCGATGCTGGTGCCACTGCGCCTTTGCTGGTGGCTGCAGCCTTGCTCGCCCACATGGAGGGGCGCGGCCACACCTGCCTTTCGGTGGCCGAGCTGTGCCAGCTGCCCGTGGCCTTGCTGGGCTGGCCTGCGGCGGCGGTGGACGGTGCGCAGGGCCTGAAGGCTTTGTGGGCGCACCTGCCCGCCACGCTGGCCGACTGGCAAGCCGCTTTGCAAGGCCACTCGCCCAGTGTGGGTGTTCGCCTGGCCGATGCCCCCGACCATGGCCAGCCGCTGGTGTTGGGTGGATCTGCCGATGCACCGCTCTTGTACCTGCGCCGTTATGCGGGTTATGAGCAGCGCGTGGGCCAGAGCCTGCTGCAGCGCGCCAGTGAGCCACTGGCCGTGTCCGAAGCAGAGGCACGCGAATGGCTGGACCGGTTCTTTGTGCCCAACCCTGAAGCGCCCGGCACGATCGACTGGCAAAAGGTGGCCTGCGCTGTGGCGCTGCGCGCTCGGCTGTCGGTCATCACGGGTGGGCCCGGCACCGGCAAAACCTACACCGCTGCCCGTTTGTTGGCGCTGCTGTTGGCGCTGCACCCCGAGGGCAGCCCGCTGCGCGTGGCGCTGGCTGCGCCCACCGGCAAGGCGGCAGCGCGCCTGAAGCAGTCGATCGACGACGCCCTGACCCGCTTGCCCGTGCCTGCCGATGCAGGGCTGGATCTGAGTGCGTTGATCGCCCGCATGGGCCCGGCACGCACGCTGCATTCGCTGCTGGGCGCGCGTCCCGACACACGTCAGTTTCGCCACCACGCGGCCAACCCGCTCGATGTGGATGTGCTGATCGTGGACGAAGCCTCGATGGTCCATCTGGAGATGATGGACGCATTGCTGCAAGCATTGCCTTCCACGGCGCGCTTGGTGCTTTTGGGCGACAAAGACCAGTTGGCTTCGGTTGAAGCGGGCGCTGTGCTGGGCGACTTGTGCCAAGACGCGGCAGCGGGCCGCTACAGCGCGGCCACGGCGCAGTTTGTGCAGCGCGCAGCCGGTCAGACCCTGGCATCTGAATTTGTGGTGCCCGACCCGGCCCCCGTGCTGGCCCAGCAAACCGTGATGCTGCGCCAAAGCCGCCGCTTCAAGGGCGCGATTGGTCAGCTGGCCTTGGCGGTGAACCGGGGCGATGTGGCGGCGGCGCGCGCCTACTTGGGTGGCCTAGACAACGTGGTGGCCTCGCAGGTGTTGGCACTCCAGCCGAGCAGCCCCCAAGCGGTCTGCGCCTTGGCGCTGGGCGCAGCGGGCAAGCCTTCGTATGCCGATTACCTGCGCCTTTTGCAAACTGGCCCGGCGGTGCAGGGCATTGAGGTGTCCAGCGAAAGCCACGCCCAATGGGTGCGCAGCGTGCTCAAGGCTTTCGAGCGGTTTCGCATTTTGTGCGCGGTGCACCAGGGTGACTGGGGCACGCTAGCGCTGAATGCGGCGGTGCAAAAAGCCTTGGCCGATGCAGGCTTGCTGCGCATCCAGGGCGAGTGGTACGAGGGGCGGCCCGTCATGGTCACGCGCAACGACGCGCAATTGGGTGTCTTCAATGGCGATGTGGGCGTGGTGTTGCCCACGACCGAAGGCAAGCCCAAGGTCTGGTTTTTGGACGGTGAAGCCTTGCGTTCAGTGAGCGTCATGCGCTTGGCCCAGGTCGAAACCGCGTTTGTCATGACGGTGCACAAAAGCCAGGGTTCGGAGTTCGAGCACAACGCGCTGGTGTTGCCCCCGGGCGGCGCCGAGGTGCTCAGTCGCGAGTTGGTCTACACCGGCATCACCCGGGCACGCGAGCATTTCACCTTGGTCGAGACCGAGGCCGGTTTGCTTGAAGCCGCCATCCACCGCCCCAGTGTGCGCGCCAGTGGTTTGGCGCATTGGT
>JBIKKE010000309.1:0-2701 GCA_044360575.1 Limnohabitans sp.
GCGGGATCTTTTCGCCTGCGGCCACGTCGATCACGTAGATCGTCAGGTCGGAGAGTTCGGGGCTGAAGGTGGCGGCCAGGTTGTCGCCGCCGCTCTCGATGAAGACCACGTCGGCATTCGGAAATTTTTCCAGCATGCGGTCAATCGCTTCGAGGTTGATAGACGCGTCTTCGCGGATGGCCGTGTGCGGGCAGCCCCCGGTTTCTACGCCCATGATGCGTTCGGCCGCCAGCGCGCCGCTCACCGTGAGCAAGCGCTGGTCTTCCTTGGTGTAAATGTCGTTGGTGATGGCGATCAGGTCCCAGCGCTCGCGCATGTTTTTGCACAGCATCTCAAGCAAGGTGGTTTTGCCGGAACCCACAGGCCCACCAATGCCTACCCGCAGGGGCGGCAGCTTTTGGGTGCGATTCGGGATGTGGTGCAGTGCAGACGAAGTGTTCATGATCGGAAGATGCGTGAGTATTGGGTTTCGTGGCGCGACGACAAAATGGCCAGCATGGGGCTGAAGGCCTGACGGTCTTCATCGTTCAGGTGCAAGGCGGTTTGCACCGCCTGCGGAATCTCGCGGGCCAGCCGCGCCAGCATGCGCTGCCCGGCGCTTTGACCCAGGGGCACGGACTTGAGCGCGGCTTGGGTCATGTTTTCTGCCCAACCAAAGGCACTCGCTTGCAGGGCCTGGTCCAGCGGAGCTTGCGCCAAAGACAAAGCCAGCGCCATGGCCAGCGGGTAAGTGGGGGGCAATTGGGCGCAGCATTGCAGCTGTGCGTCGCTGGCTTGCTGCAGGTTGCGTAGCCAGTCGAGCAAGGATCGGCCCATTTGCTCGGCTTGCAAACGCATCTCGGCGGTTTCGCGGGTGCTCATCACCCAATCGTTCAGGGCTTGAAGGCGCTGTGTGTCCATGCACTGCCAAGCGGGTATGGCTTGTGCCATGACGGCCATGTCGCCGCGCGACTGCGTCAGTTGCAGCTGGTCCACCACCCAATCGGTGGCGCTGGCTTCGTTGTGCACCAGGCCTTGTTCAATGGCCGCTTCGAGGCCTTCGGAATACGAGAAGCCGCCAATCGGCAACGCAGGCGATGCGAGCCAGATCAGTTGCAGCAGGGCCGACGGCGCGGTCTCAGTGATCATGTCCGCAACCGGGGCCGTGCACGTGTGGCTCAGCAGGGGCCGCACGGACAGGGATGGCGATGCGTTTGCCTGCTGGTGACTTGGCTGCCGGTGCCGCATGTTCATGGCTGTGTCCATGTTCGTGACTGTGCCCATGCCCATGAGAAGAAGCGCCGTGGTCACCATAGGCACCGTTTTCTGGCTCGAAAGGTTCAGACACTGCCACCACCGTCATGTGCATGGCCCGTAGCATGTCGGCCAGAACATGGTCGGGCTCGATCTTCAGGTGGTCGGGTTGCAGCTCGATCGGCACATGGCGGTTGCCCAGGTGGTAAGCAGCGCGTGTCAGGTCAAACGGCGAGCCGTGCTCAGTGCAAGCGGTGATGCGCAACACATCTTGCGGCGCGGCTTGTACCCGCACCAGCGAGCCGTCTTCGGCCACCAGCACATCGCCGCCGCGCACCACGGTGCCGCGTGGCAAGAATACGCCCAAGATGCGGCCTTGGCTGTCGGTAGCGTCAAAGCGGCTTTTTTGACGGGTGTCCCAGTCGAGGGTGATGCTGCTGGCGCGTTGAACCAGCACGCGGGCCAGGCCACGGCCTTGGGGCATGAGTTTGGAGCAAGTGATCATCAGAACAAAAAGTAGCGTTGGGTCATGGGCAGGCTGGTGGCGGGCTCGCACACCAGCAACTGCCCGTCGGCACGCACCGCATAGGTTTGGGGATCCACCTCCATGTGGGGCAGGTAGGCATTGTGGACCATGTGTTGCTTACGCACGCCCCGGATGTTGTGCGCCACGGACAGCGGTTTTTGCAGGCCAAAACGCTTATCAATGCCTGCTTGCCAACCTGCCTGCGACACAAAGGTCAGCGCGTTGCGCGTGAGCGCCCCGCCAAAGCTGCCAAACATGGGGCGGTAGTGCACCGGCTGCGGCGTGGGGATGGACGCATTGGGGTCGCCCATGGCCGCCAGCGCGATGAATCCGCCCTTGAGCACCAGTGATGGCTTGACGCCAAAGAAGGCCGGTTTCCAGATCACCAGGTCGGCCCACTTTCCCACTTCGATGCTGCCCACATCGTGGCTGATGCCATGCGCAATGGCGGGGTTGATGGTGTATTTGGCGATGTAGCGCTTGACGCGGGCGTTGTCGTGGCGCGCGGTGTCGCCGGGCAGGCTGCCGCGCTGCTGCTTCATTTTGTGCGCGGTTTGCCAAGTGCGGATGATGACTTCACCCACCCGCCCCATGGCCTGGCTGTCGCTGCTCATCATGCTGATGGCGCCCAGGTCGTGCAGGATGTCTTCGGCCGCAATGGTTTCTTTGCGGATGCGGCTTTCGGCAAAGGCCAGGTCTTCGGCGATGCTGGCATCCAGGTGGTGGCAGACCATCAGCATGTCCACATGCTCATCGAGCGTGTTGTGGGTGAAGGGCATGGTCGGGTTGGTCGAGCTGGGCAAAAAGTTGGCCTGGCCCACCACCTTCAAGATGTCGGGCGCGTGGCCGCCGCCTGCGCCTTCGGTGTGAAAGGCGCACAGCCCGCGCCCCCGCGCCGCCTCGATGGTGTTTTCCACATAACCCGATTCATTGAGCGTGTCC
>JBIKKE010000311.1:0-2690 GCA_044360575.1 Limnohabitans sp.
GCCATTTGCGCAGCGGGTCACCGCTGCCAGGCTGCTCGATCTTGATGACTTCAGCGCCGAAGTCGGCCAGGGTCTTGGCGGCAAAGGGGCCGGCAATCAGTTGCCCCAACTCCAGCACCTTCAAACCGGCCAAGGCGCTGGGCGGCACAGATGCTTGGGAAGATGGCTTTTGCGTGTTCATGCCGCGCAGTGTGACGCGCAGCAAAGAACAGGTCTATTTGTTCCTTGATCAGTCAGCCTTCGCATTTTGCGAAGGCGTATGCAGGAAATCCCTGAAAACTTTGACCGCTGAATCGGCCTCCTTCGGGATCGCCACTTTCAGCCGCCGATGCGCCCAGGCGTCAGTCAGAGGGCGCCAACCCAGCTTCATGGCCCGCACAATCGGCATCGCCGCCCGTTTGGGCAACAAGGCAATCCCCAAACCCGACACGACCATATGGCCCACCGCGTCAAAGCTGCGCACCTGCATGCGCAATTTCAAGGTCCTGCCCGCAGCCATGGCCGCACTTTGCTGTTGTTGTAAAAGGGCAGCACCGGGGTTCAGGCTGATCCAGGACTCGTCCAGGGCATCCACAAAAGAAACCGCTGAATGGGCCATCAGGGCATGGTCGCGCGGCAGGATCAACACCAACTCATCCTTGCGAAAGTCACGAACATCCAAGCCATCGGTGTGCGGGCCCTCCACAAAAACACCCACATCGGCGCGTCCTTCCCGCAAGGCCAGCACCACTTGTTCTGAAACTTGCTCTTCCAAATCAATTTGCACTTCTGGATGCAAGCCGCTGTACTCGGCGATCAGAGGGGGTAAAAACTGGTTGATGGCCGCTGTTCCGGCAAACAACCTCAAATGCCGTACAACGCCCATTTGCAAATCGGCCAATTCGCTCACCAGACCGTCCATTTCCTGCAGCAGGGCGAGGCCCCGCCGCATGAAAATGCGCCCGGCTGCCGTCATGGTCAAGCCGCGAGAATGCCGGTCAAACAACTGGCATCCGATGGCGGCCTCCAGTTCCTTGAGGCGACGACTGGCTGCGGGCAAGACCAGGTTGCATTGACGGGCGGCTGTGGTCAGACTGCCCGTCTGGGCACACAGCACGGTCAAGCGGATCGACACAAAGTCGAATCGGGCCAAGTTGTAAACGGGTGATGCCATGACGGAGCCTCAGGACGATGCAAATCGACGCATTTTGACCTGAGATCCGTCCAATAAGCAGATATCAACAGTGTCTGACCAGACACCCAAAAAATCAGCCTTGGTGAAGCTCTCAATCCGCGTAAACGCCCGCAGCCCGGATGACCGGCGCCCACTTGGCCACTTCGGACATGACAAAAGCCTTGTGCCCAACTGGGTCGGTGCGCGAATCCGTGATCACTGTAGCGCCACCCGCCTCTTGCTTGCGAATGAAGTCTTGGTCTTTGACAGCAGCCTTGAGCGCATCGTTGAGCTTCTTCAAAATCGGTGCTGGTGTGCCTTTGGGGGCATACAGACCTTGCCAGATGGTGACCGAGAAATCCTTCAGCCCTGCTTCCTGCATGGTGGGGTTGTCTTTGAGGACAGGGGCCGTCAAACGCGCTGGCGTGGTCACTGCAAATGACTTGACACGCTTGCCTTCAATTTGAGGGATGGTCGTCGTGGTCTGGTCGCACATCAAGTCCACCTGGCCGCCAATCAAATCGGTCATGGCAGGCGCTGTGCCTTTGTAGGGCACCGAAGTCATGTCGACTTTGATGGTGGATTGGAACAACATGCCGCACAAATGAGAAGCTGAGCCCGGGCCGGCATTGGCGATGTTGATCTTGCCTTTGTTGCTTTGGATCCAGCCCATCAACTCAGCCATGTTGTTGGCAGGCAAGCTGGGACGACCAATCAGGTTCATCGGGTTTTCGCTGACCAAGCCGATGTACTCAAAGTCTCTTTCCACGTTGTAGGGCAAATTGCGGAAAAACGTAGGCAAGGTGGCCTGCGCAATGTGGGTGAACAGCAGCGTGTATCCGTCGGCTGGGGCTTTGGCCACTTTGTTGGCGCCGATCGAGCCCGATGCACCCGCAGAGTTATCGATCACGATGCTGTGACCACCCATGAACTTGCTCATGGACTGCGCCAGGTCACGCGCCGCCTTGTCGGTTGGGCCGCCCGCCGCATAAGGCAAGACGAAGGTGATGGATTTGTTGGCGACAGGGTAATCCTGCGCCATCACGTTGGCAGAGGCCATGGCCGCACAGGCCAGGGCTACGGAGAGAAACTTGGATTTCATGTTTAAACCTTTCGTGATGGAGAGACGGTAAAAAAATCGATCAGCCTTGACAATGATATGCGCCACAAAAATTTGAGCGCAGAAATCAGACCAATGCCTTGCAAACTGCTGCTGTCACTTCGGCGGTGCGTGCTTTGCCACCCAAATCGCCGGTGTGCAAGGCAGGATTGGCCGTGACGCTCTCGATGACAGCCATCAAGCGCTGCGCCGCGGCAGGCTCGCCAATGTGCTCGAGCAGCATGACCACCGACCAGAAGGTGCCCACCGGGTTGGCCAAGCCTTTGCCCATGATGTCAAAGGCTGAGCCGTGGATGGGTTCGAACATGCTGGGGTAGCGGCGCTCGGGGTCGATGTTGCCGGTGGGCGCAATGCCCAGGCTGCCCGCAAGCGCTGCCGCCAGATCGCTCAGGATATCGGCATGCAGGGTGGTGGCCA
>JBIKKE010000080.1:0-10039 GCA_044360575.1 Limnohabitans sp.
CAGTTTTGAGGGCCTGAACGACCTGCCCGCGCCCACCTTCATCAGCAACGCGGTGACCGAGCCCAACAACTTTGTGGAGCACTTTATTGACTCCAGCGGCGTGGTGTCTTGGCGATTTTTCAGCGCACGGGCCGATCACGAATTTGTAGATTGGGACTTTGCCGGGGAGGGCGAGGACGCCACCGCCCAAGAGGCCGCCACGCTGTTTGGCATCTTGCAGGCCATGGGCAAAGAAGCCTATGTGGCGGTGCACGACCAACTGGGTGCCACAGCTTGCCGCATCCTGGTGCCGGGCTATTCCGAGGTGTACCCGGTCGACGACCTGATTTGGGACAACACCAACAAAGCACTCTTGTTCCGCGCCGATGTGCTCAACCTGCACCGCTTAGACGACGAGGCGCTGGAGGCTTTGCTGGACCGTTTGGAGAACAACGAGCTGGACGATTACCTCGACATCGCCACGCTGATCGGTATCGAGTTTGATGAAAATACGGTGTGGGGCCAGTTGACGGTGATGGAGCTCAAGCTCTTGATTCACCTGGCTTTGCAGCAGCTGGAAGATGCTCACGAATTGGTAGGTGCTTTCTTGCAATACAACGACAACACGGTGGAGCGCCGCTTGTTTTACCAAGCCCTGAACGTGGTGCTGGAGGTGACGCTGGACGAGGAACTGGCCTTGGAAAACTATGTGCTGAACTTCAGGCGCATGTTCGGCGATGAGCGCATGAACGTGGCCATCGGCTCGGTGGACGGCAGCGTGCGCTTTCATGGCCTCACGCCGACCAGCTTGCAGCTCGAAACGCTGGACCGGCACCAGCGCTTGCTCGACAGCTACAAAAAACTGCATGCGGCGCGGGCGCGTGTGGCGGCCAACCAGGCACGGGTTTAAATCCGCCAAGAGCTTCCCCATCAAAAACGGCTCTTTTCAGCGCCGTTTTTGTTCTCGTTAAAAGATCATTTTTGACCGAACGTCACTTTGGCCGCGGCTACGCAACTGGTCTTTGAGTCGCCGGCCAAGGCGTTGCATTTTTCAAGGGCGACCTTGTAATCGGCCTCCAGCTTTTCTGAAGCGGCCTTGTTTTTGGCTTGGCCCATGTGTTGGCCCATCCCGATGTCGGCCAAGGCTTTTTTCTCGACCGCTTTCGCTTCTTTCACGCACACATCCTTGGCGTTGCCTGCCAAGTCGTCGCTGCGCTCTTTGGCGACCAAGTAGGCCGCCTTGGCTTGGGTCACCATGACATGGTTGCGGTCAGCCGCTTTACCGCTGTATTGATGGGCCATTTCGGCGCGAGCCACTTTTTCCTTGCCCTTGGCTTCTTGCTCACAAATGTCTTTGGCGTTGCCGGCGTGTGCATGGCAAGCCTCTTTGTCGGCTTTGTATTCTTCGCTGATGCGTGCTTTGTGGGTCTTGATCTCGCCTTTGCTCATGCCTTGGGCATAGACCGCAGACAAGGGGATCAAGCTGGCGCACATAACGGCCGCAGCGAAGAGTTTGATTTTTGGCATGAAAGGTTCCCAAGGGAGATAAAGAGAACTCATTGACGCACGAAGCGTCCTTGGGTTTCAGTGCCTCACCGTACCAAGTCCGCAGTTTCAAACTCAGATGGCGCCAATTCGAGGGTACCCGTGCGCCTGACCGCGGCAGCGTCATGAGCTGGCCGTCAACAACCGCACTTGTGCCGAAAGTTCTCGCACCGCATCGGTCAAGGCCAGCAGTTCTTGTTCTTTGATGAGATCGATCTTTTCGTGCAGCAGTTCAATCTCCAGCTCGGCTTTGACGTTGATTTCGTAGTCGGTTTGAGCGTGTTTGCGGTCCAGTTCCGATTGGCGGTTTTGACTCATCATGATCGCCGGCGCGGTGTAAGCCGCTTGGAAGGAGAGCAGCAGGTTCAGCAAAATGAGGGGTAGGGGTCCCATGCGTTTTCGCCCACCAGCACGTTACCGGTGATCCAAATGGCGATGGCCGAGCTTTGGATGAGGATGAAACGCCAAGAGCCGATGGTGCTGGCCACTTGGTCGGCCATGCGCTGCCCCCGTCGCAAGGGGTGACTGTCCAGGGGTTCTGTGTGCGCCAACGAGGCCAGTGCTTGGCCACGTTGTGCGCGGCGGTGTTGACGCAGCAGCTCCAGCTGCTGCATTTCATGGGGCGAGTGCGTCACATGGGCTTGGGTTTTGATGGACACGTTGACCTCCAGTCATGGGGGTTCAAGGGTAACAGGCCCAAGTCTTTGCCGGGCGTTTAACGCGGCAAGGTGAGCAGCGGGATGTCTTTGGCCGTGGCCAGTTTGTCCAGTTGTGCGCGTGTCTGGCTTGCAAAGAAGGCTTCGATCGCTTGGCGTGTAGCGGGCTTGAAGAGGTCTTTGACCGGATGCGCCACTGTGAAGCCTGCGGCTTCGCAAAGGCGAGTGGCAAAGTGCGGCTCGAGTGCCGCCACGGCCACACGGCCGTTTTTGCAGGCATACACCCGGTAGCCCGCATGTGCGCCACCTACCGCCCCATCGGGTGTGGTCAGGCCCAGTTGGCGGGGCAGGGCCAGCCAAGCAGCAGCTTCAGACAGTGCCACCTCATGGTGCGTGCCTTTGCCGGTGGTTTTGAGGGTGATGACGGCTTTGAGCGTGGCTTCGCTGGCCATGACGGCGCCGCCCATGTCGGCAAACAAACTGGGCGGCAAGTCCATGCCGTTGACCAAACCGACTTCGGCTTGGTAAGTCAAGTCGTGGCCTGGAATTTCTGCCAAGGGGCCGGGTGCGCCCACCACCTCAATCAAGCTCAGCGCGGGGTACTGCTTGTGCAATGCCTTCCAGCCCAAGCTCAGTTTGGCCAGTGCAGAGGGGCGAAACGAAGTCAGCAGTACATCGGTATTGGGCAACAGTTTGTGCAGCGCGGCTTGGCCGGCTTCAGTTTTGAGGTCCAGCGTCTTGTGCTTGACGCCGGCGTGGAGCAAATCGTAGCCGCTGGTGGTGTAGAGCTGCATCGGGTCGCCTGCGGGCGGGTTGACCTTGGTGCAGTGAGCGCCCATTTGGGCCAGACGCATCAGGGCGGCGGGGCCGGGCAAGTTGAGGGCCAGGCTCAAAACGCGCAGACCGCGCAGAGGTTTGACAGAAGACATGCGAGCACCTTGGTGTGAACTGGAAGCCGCACAGTTCGGCTTCAGTGTGCCCGCATTATCGGATGGCCGTAGGCTCGGAGCTGTCGCCCCTGCACGCCTTTATTCGCCAAAGTTCAGCGGCAAACCCACATAGTTTTCGGCCATGGTGCGCGAGCCTGCTTCGCTGTGGATTAAATAGTCCAACTCCGCGTCTTGGAACTTTTGACCCATGTCGCCGTTCTCTGGAAAGTGGTGCATCAAGCTGGTGAACCACCAGCTGAAGCGCTCGGCACGCCAAACGCGGCGCAAGCAGCGCTCGGAATACGCGTCGATACCGGTATCGGTCTTGTCGGCATAAAACTCAATGATGGCGGTGGACAAATACTTCACGTCGGTGGCCGCCAGGTTCAGGCCCTTGGCGCCCGTGGGCGGCACGATGTGCGCGGCGTCGCCCGCCAAGAACATGCGGCCAAAGCGCATGGGTTCGGTCACAAAACTGCGCAGCGGCGCGATGCTTTTTTCGATGCTAGGGCCCGTGACCAGATGCTCGCGGGCTGCGGGGTCCAGGCGATTGCGCAGCTCGGCCCAAAAGGCGTCGTCCGACCATTGCTCAACTTTGTCGGTGGTGGGCACCTGCAAATAATAGCGGCTGCGTGTGGCGCTGCGCTGCGAGCAAAGGGCAAATCCGCGGGTGCTGTTGGCGTAAATCAGTTCGTGGTGCACAGGCGGGGTGTCCGACAGCACGCCCAGCCAGCCAAAGGGGTAGACCTTTTCGTATTCGCGGATTTTGTCTTTGGGGGCGCTGGCGCGGCACACGCCGTGAAAGCCGTCGCAGCCGGCGATGAAGTCGCATTCGATGGTGTGGGTTTGGCCATCCTTTTCATAGGTCACGCGCGGCTTTTGACTGTCGAAGTCGTGCACTTGCACGTTGTTCGCTTCGTACACCGTGGGCAAGCCCTCAGCTTGGCGGGTGTGCATCAGGTCGCGGGTGACTTCGGTTTGGCCGTACACGATGACTTTCTTGCCGCCTGTGAGCTTGTCCATGTCCACCCGGTGGCGCGCCCCTTTGAACAGCAGGTCAAAACCGGTGTGTACCAAACCTTCTTTGTGCATGCGCTGGCCCACGCCGGCTTCGTCCAGCAAGTCCATGGTCACTTGTTCCAGCACGCCCGCGCGGATGCGCGACAGCACATAGTCGCCGCTTTGGCGCTCGACCAGGATGGCGTCAATACCTGCCTTGAAAAGCAGTTGGCCCAGCAGCAGACCCGATGGACCTGCGCCGACGATGGCGACTTGGGTGCGTGTGGTGCTCATGGCGTGTAGAGGTGCAAAAGGTAAACCGTAAGCTTAGGTGGCTGCTGGATGGAAAGTTTGTACGCACGGTGATGTTTGCGCGGTGATGGGTTTATTTGTGCGATGATCGCGCAAAATGACCCAAGTCAACATGATGTTTTAAATCGGCGGCTTGGGCCCCAACCTTCTTTATGACGTTCACGCATGACCATTGCCAAAGCAGACTACATCGAAGGCCTGGCCAAGGGCTTGGCCGTGCTCGAGGCTTTTGACACCGAGCGCCAACGCCTGAACGCCACACTGGCCGCACAGCGCACAGGCATCACGCGGGCGGCTGCCAGACGGCATTTGCTCACGTTGGCCGAATTGGGCTATCTGGAGACCGACGGCAGCCATTACTGGTTGTCGGCGCGGGTGCTGCGCTTGGCCGGCAGTTACATGGCCACATCGCGCCTGCCGCGCACCTTGCAACCCACGCTCAACCGCTTGGCCGCGCAAACGCAGGCGGCCTTCAGTGCGGTGGTGCTGGATGGTGACGAATGTGTCATCGTGGCCCGCAGTGCTGGGGTGGCTGAGCCGGTGCGCCACCTGGCCTATGGCCTGCACTTGGGCGCACGCTTGCCGGCGCATGCCACTTCAA
This sequence comes from Limnohabitans sp., assembly GCA_044360575.1. GTDB lineage: Bacteria > Pseudomonadota > Gammaproteobacteria > Burkholderiales > Burkholderiaceae_C > Limnohabitans_A. Next base: position 5,022 of record JBIKKE010000080.1, read on the forward strand.
CGGGAAGGGTGTTGTTAGCCAATTTGCCTAAGGCCAATTTCACAGCTTGGCTCAAGGGCCGTGAGCTGGCCCGCATCACCCCGCAAACCGAGGTGGGTGCAGCCAAGTTCAAGGCCCTGGTGGATCGGGCGCGGCAGGACGACCACTGCTTGGCCCGCGATGGGCATGAGCTGGGCATCCACGCTCTGGCCGTGCCGCTGCGCAACATGCAAGGCCAAACCTTGGCGGCGCTGAATGTGGTGGGCACCGCAGACCAATTGAGCGATGGGGCCGTGCAGCGCAAATGGCTGCCCTTGCTGCTGGAGGCAGCGCGGGAGCTTCGGCCGTTGCTGTGAAGGGACTCAGACCCCCAGGTGTTGTTCCAGAACGCTTGGGTCTGCCAGCAAAACGGGCGAAGAGCCTTCGAACACCACTTGGCCTTTGACCAGAATGATGTTGCGGTCGGTGATCTGGGTGACGTGTTTCCAGTTCTTGTCCACAATGATCGAGCTGATGTCGCTCTCCTTGATCAGGCTGCAGATGCGCCAGATGTCGCGGGCGATCAGCGGGGCCAGGCCTTCAGTGGCTTCGTCGAGGATCAGCACATCGGGGTTGGTCATGAGCGCCCGGCCGATGGTCAGCATTTGTTGCTCGCCACCTGAGAGCTGCTGACCGCCATGGCCTAGTCGTTCTTTCAGGCGGGGGAATGTGTCGAGCACCCGCTCGTAAGTCCAATCGCGCTGGCCTTGTGTGCCAGGTCGTGCGGCCATTTTCAGGTTCTCGACCACGCTCAGGTTGCCAAAGATGCCGCGGCCTTCGGGCACATAGGCGATGCCCTGCTGCGCGACTTCAAAAGTGGGGCGGCCGTTCATGCGTTGGCCTTTGATGTCCACCGTGCCGGTGCGTGGCGGCACGATGCCCATCAGGCTTTTGAGCAAGGTGCTTTTGCCCATGCCGTTGCGGCCCATCAGGCCAATGGTCTCGCCTCGCCCCACCGTGAAGTTGACGCCGCGCAAGATGTGGCTGGCGCCGTAGTAGGTGTTCAGGTCTTGGGCCTGAATCAACAGTTCGCTCATGTCAATGCTCCTCACCCAAGTAAGCCGCCTGCACGCCTGCATCGGCCCGCACATTCACAGGCGTGTCGCTGGCGATTACTTGCCCGTTGACCATCACCGTCAGGTGGTCAGCCAAGGTGAATACGGCGTCCATGTCGTGTTCTACCAGCAAGATGGCATGTTCATTTTTAAGACGTAACAAAAGCTGCACCATGCGTTCGGCCTCGGCCTGGCCCATGCCCGCCAGAGGTTCGTCCAGCAACAAGACTTGAGGTTCGGTGGCCAAGGTCATCGCGATCTCCAGCTGACGTTGTTCGCCGTGGCTGGTGGCGCCCGCTTGGGCGTGGCGGCGGTCTTGCAGCCCGGCCAGTTCGATGGCGCGTTCGGCGCGCTGGTTAACGGATTGCATGCTGGCCGCGGCTTGTAGCCAACCCAAAGGGTTGAAAGGCGAGGGCTGTGCACGCGATTGCGCGGACAAACGCACGTTGTCCCAGACACTGAAGGTGCCGAAGATGTTGGTCTTTTGGTAGCTGCGGCCCAGCCCACGGCGAGAGATTTTTTCGGGTGTCCAGCCGGTGATGTCGGTGCCCGACAGCGTCATGCGCCCACTGGTGGGGGGCAGATCACCCGAGAGCAAGTTGGCCAGCGTGGACTTACCCGCGCCATTGGGGCCAATCACGGCATGGATGTGCCCACGCCACAGCTCCAGCGACACATCGTTCACCGCCGCCAAACCACCAAAGCGTTTGGTCAGGCCGTTGGCCGACATCAAGGTGTTGCGCTCAGTCATGGCCCGCTCCTTTGCCAGCAGTTGCATGGCCTGAGGATTTGTCGCCAATGAAACGGTTGACCAGCCCCAAAATACCTTTCGGCGCAAAAATGATCAACGCCACGATGAACAGGCCCATCCACATCTGCCAGTGTTTGCCGGTTTTGAAGCCGCCGATGTCGGGCAAGTCTTTGAAGACGTGCAGCAAATACTCAAAGCTGAAGGCTCCCACAATGGCTCCTGCAAAATTGCCCATGCCGCCCAAAATGACCATCATGATGGCGTGCGCACTGAGGTGAAAGCCCATCAGTTCGGGGTTCACAAACCCGGTTTGGGCGGCAAACAAATAACCCGCCAAACCCGCCAAAGCCCCGGCCAGCGTGAAGGCCGCCAGCTTGTGGTTGAAGGTGTTGAAACCCAGCGCCCGCATGCGGTGCTCGTTCACCCTAATGCCCGACAGCGCACGGCCAAACGGGCTCCAGAGCAGGCGGCGCAAAAACACATAAACCGCCACTAAACAGGCCAGCGTGAAGTAATAAAACACGCGCTTGTTTTCCAGGTCGATGATGCCCGCATCGGGCCGGAAGTTGAGGAACAAACCGTCCGAGCCGCCCAGCGCCTTGTTGTCAAAGAAGATGAAGAAAATCATCTGCGCAAAAGCCATGGTGACCATGATGAAGTAAATGCCATGCGTGCGAACCACCAAAAAACCAATCACCAGCGCCGCCAAGGCCGAGCCGCCCACCGCCAGCGGCAAGCTGGTGTACAGGCTGATGGCTTCGTTCTGGGGCGTGATGAAAGCCAGCACATAACCAGCCAGACCAAAGTAGGCGGCATGGCCCAAAGAAACGAGCCCGGTCACGCCTTGCAGCAAATCAAGGCTCATGGCCAAGATGGCCAGGATCATCATGCGCACGACCATGGCCGTGTAAAAGTCAGACCCCACAAAGGGGAAGGCGGCGAGCGCCAAAAAGCCCAGCACCATCACCAGCTGGATGCTGCGCGGCAGGGTTTCGAGGTGAATTTGGGGCGAGCTCATGTTGTTCTTCTCGTGGTCATTGCTTGAACAGGCCTTCGGGTTTGTACAGCAGCACCAAGGCCATCAGCACATAGACCAGCATGCCCGAGGCTTGGGGCAGCAGCACCTTGCCAAAGGTGTCGACCAGGCCGACCAGCAAGGCAGCGATCAAAGCACCGCGCACCGAGCCAATGCCGCCGATCACCACCACCACAAAGCACATGATCAGCACCTGACTGCCCATGTTGGGGTAAACGCTGGAGACCGGCGCGGCGATCATCCCTGCGATCGACGCCAGCCCAATGCCCAAAGCAAACACCACCGAGTGGATGAGTTTGATGTTGACGCCCAGCGACTCGGTCATCTCGCGGTTGAAGGCGCCCGCACGGATCTTCATGCCCAAACGGGTTTTGGAGATCAGCAAATACAAGCCCAGCGCCAACACCAAGCACACGCCCGACATGAAAAGGCGGTACACCGGGTACGACAGGTTCTCGGTCAGGGGGATGGATGCGGCCAGCAACTGGGGCACAGGCAAGCCGTGCACATCGTCGCCCCAGATGATGGAGCGCAGTTCTTCAAAGACATAGATCAAGCCGAAGGTCAGCAGCACTTGGTCTAGGTGGTCGCGGTGGTAGAAGTGGCGAAACAGCAATCGCTCGATCAGCAAACCAAAAGCCACCGACAAAGCCGTGCCCACAATGATGGCCAGTGTGAAGCTGCCCAACTGCGCCGCCAAAGACCAGGCCAGGTAAGCGCCCAGCATGTAAAAACTGCCGTGCGCCAGATTGACTACCCCCATGATGCCGAAGATCAGCGTCAGGCCTGCAGCCAGCATGAACAGCAGCAACCCGTACTGGACGCTGTTGAGCAGCTGGATCAAAAAATTCACAAAGTCCATCGGGAATTTCGCTATGAATGGATGAGAACGGCAGGGCAGGGCGCAAGCCCCAAGCGCCAAGAGCCACGCGCCAATGAAAACGGCGGACCGAAATCCGCCGTGGCACGGAGGGCCCGCGCAGTTTACATGCGGCAACCAGCGCCAGAGTCGGCCAGCGCCTTGGCGGCAACGCCGATCACTTTGTTCTCTTTGTTCGAGACTTCGCGCAGGTAGATGTCTTGCACCGGGTTGTGCGACTTGCTCATGGTCCACTTGCCACGCGGGCTGTCGACCACGGCCGCTTCCATGGCCTTGATCATGGTGGCCTTTTGGCTCACGTCGCCCTTGACCGCATTGGCGCCTTGCACCAGCAGCAAGCCAGTGTCGTAGCCCTGAACGGCGTACACATCGGGCTGCAATTTGAAGGTCTTGGCGTAGTTCAGGCGGAACTCTTTGTTGCGCTTGGTCTCGATGCCGTCACCGTAGTGCAGGGTGGTGAGCACGCCGTCGGCCGCAGGGCCTGCAGCGTCCAACACGCCTTCGGTCAAAAAGCCCGAGCCATACAAAGGAATCTTGCCCTTGAGGCCAGCAGCTGCGTAGTCGCGCAAGAACTTGGCCGCACCGCCGCCTGCAAAGAAGCAGGCCACAGCGTCGGGTTTGAGTGCGGCGATTTCGGTGAGCAGCGCCTGGAATTCGACGTTGGGGAAGGGCAAGCCCAGCTCTTTGACAATCGTGCCACCTGCTTTGGTGTAGCTGTCGCGGAAGCCTTCAAAGGCCTCGTCGCCAGCGGCGTACTTCCAGGTGATCCAGACGGCCTTTTTGTGACCACGCTTGACCATGGTTTCGCCCAACGCCATGGTGGGCTGGCTGTTGGAGAAACTGGTGCGAAACACGTTGGGGGCGCATTGGGCGCGGGTGGCCATGTGCACGCCCGCATTGGGGATCAGGTTGATCACGCCGCTTTCGCGCGCCACGCGGTGGATGCCCATTTGTACGCCCGAGTGAACGGTGCCCACCAGAACATCGACCTTGTCGCGCTGTACCAATTTGTTGGCGTTTTCGATGGCTTTGGAAGGCTCAGACTCGTCGTCCACCTTGAACCACTCGATCTCACGGCCACCCAGCTTGCCGCCTTGTTCGTTGATGGCCATGCGCAAGCCGTTTTCAATGGCCACACCCAGCTGTGCAAAGGTGCCGGTGTAAGGCAACATCAGGCCCACGCGGATCTTGCCAGACTGCGCCAGCGCACTTTGCGGCACCAGCAGGCCCGAAGAGGTGGCGCCCAACAGGGCAGCGCCTTGCGCCAATACTTGGCGG
>JBIKKE010000081.1:0-10028 GCA_044360575.1 Limnohabitans sp.
CGACCACCCATACCGCTACGCACGCGTGCTCACCATTGCTGGATCGGACAGCGGCGGGGGGGCAGGCATTCAGGCCGACTTGAAAACATTTGCCGCTTTGGGCTGTTATGGCATGAGCGCGATCACCGCTCTCACGGCGCAAAACACGGTGGGCGTGCAGGGTATCCATGCGGTGCCCGCGTCTTTTTTGAAGGCACAAATCCAGTCGGTGATGGACGACATTGGCGTGGATGCCATGAAGATCGGCATGTTGCATGAGCCGGCCATTGTGGCAGTGGTGGCTTGGGCCATTGACCACTACAACATTCGCCATGTTGTGCTGGACCCGGTGATGGTGGCGACCAGTGGTGACCGATTGATCGCCCAAGAAACGGTGCAAGTCTTGGTGCGTGAATTGTTTCCGCGGGTCACGGTGGTCACCCCTAATTTGGACGAGGCACAGCTGCTGCTCGGGCACCCCATTGCAGATGCCCAGGCCCTGAACGCAGCTGCGCAAGGCCTCATGGCCATGGGTGCCAAAGCGGTGCTGCTCAAGGGCGGGCATTTGCTTGGCGATGAGGTGGTGGATCTGTTGGTGCAGGCCAAAGGACCTACACGGCGCTTGGCGTCGTCTCGCATCCCCAGCCGCAATGTTCATGGCACGGGCTGCACGCTGTCGTCGGCCATCGCGGCCCATTTGGCACTTGGCCACAATTTGGAAGCGTCGGTGACTTTGGCGCGTGACTTCATTTTGAATGCCATTGCCCAAGGCGCAGAGGTTGGCACGGGGCAAGGGCATGGGCCGTTGAACCACGGCTTTGCGCCAGTGCCGCTGCACCGCTTGCCTGCTGCTTGATCGGCAAAAGCCAAGCGGTTGGCATAAAGCCATCTGTTTCGGTGGGGCCGAAGCGGGCTCATCACAGGGAATCAAAACGTTCGCCAAAGTCGGGTGCCAAGTTCGGCGCAAGAAAACCGCTGGGTCAGAAGGTTGGGTCAATGTGCCAAGACCAGTCAATTTGAGCGGGCTTCCCTGCGCGAGGATTACCTCAATCAGGTTCAAAGGGACTTTCTCAGTCGAAGGCTTTGAAGCCTCCAACACCCCCAGCGGTCTTTGCGTCTGCAAAGAAAAACCAATTTTAAGTCAGCCCCAATCGTTGGTGCAGCAAGGTGGATGTGGTGGTGTACTGCAGCAAGGTCTTTTCTTGGGGCCGCAACAACGAGACTGCTCCGAAAGCTGCCAAGGTGGCTTCGTGGAAACCGCACAGGATGAGCTTCTTTTTGCCGGGGTAGGTGTTGATGTCGCCGACCGCAAAAATACCGGGCTCAGACGTCCCAAAGTTTTCGGTGTTGACCACCAATTGCTTGCGTTCCATGGCCAGGCCCCATTGCGCGACAGGTCCCAATTTGGGCGAAAGGCCCAGACAGGTTTGCAGCACGTCCAGGGGCAACCATTCGGATTCGCCTTGCGGATTGAGCAACTCCAGAGCATGGAGTCGACCCGCATCGGCCCGAACGCCGGTGGGCTGACCCGCCATAAAGCGCATGCGGCCCTCTTGGCAGGCAAGGCGCATGCGGTTGATCAAATCGGGTTCAGCACTGAATTGGTCACGGCGGTGCAGCAGGGTGACGCTGGCTGCGGCTTGCGGTCCTGTGCTGGCGTCCAGGCAAGTCTGCAAGGCGGCATCGCCATCGCCGGCCACAACCAGGTGTTGGCCAGCCCAATGCTCGGGCACAGGGTGTTCGGCAAAGACTTGCGTGCCTTCGAAAGGCACCAGGTCTTCGAGGGCCATGCGGCGCGGCAAAAAAGCGCCCACGCCTGCTGCAATGAACAAGGTGTGGGTCAAGAAGCTTTGGCCCGCATCGGTCGTCACGGCCAAGCGCTGGTCGGCTTGGCGTTCAATGAGGGTGATTTGTTCACCCAAGTGCAGCGTGGGCTTGAAGGGCAAGACTTGTTGTTGCAAGCGATCGACCAAGTCTTGGCCTGTGCAAAAGGGAATACCAGGGATGTCGTAAATGGGTTTGTTGGCGTAAAGCTCGGCGCATTGCCCCCCCACATGGGGCAGAGCGTCAACCACGTGACAGTGGATGCCTTGAAGGCCCAGCTGGAAAACCTGGAAAAGGCCCACCGGGCCTGCGCCGATCACCAGGGCCTGTGTTTCGATCGGCGAACGCATGGGCCAGGTCAGCGGATCAACTCGGACAGCTTGCCGGTCTTGTCTTTCCAGTCATCGGCGTTGGGCATAGGGGTTTTGCGCTTGGTGATACTTTTCCAGCCTGGTAACAGGGCCAACTCGGCGTTGAGCTGGGTCATGTGCTGCTGGTCGGCGGGCAGGTCTTCTTCGGCAAAGATGGCGTTGACCGGGCACTCGGGAATGCACACGGCGCAGTCGATGCACTCATCGGGGTCGATGGTCAGGAAGTTGGGGCCTTCGCGAAAGCAATCCACGGGGCAAACGTCCACACAGTCGGTGTACTTGCACTGGATACAGGATTCGGAAACAACGTGGGTCATGGTGGGCTCGGCAATGGTTTGGCGCTGCCCGTGCGGCGCCATGAAGAACATTTTAAAGGAGATCAGCGCACCAGCGCTGCCCCCGAGGTCTTGTGCGTGGCGGTGTCCACCAACACCAGCGCCCCCAAGGTGCGCGACCGGGCAAAAGGCACGGTGGCCAGAGGCTCCTGCAGGGCCAGGGTGACGTGGCCGATGGCGTTGGGGGGTAACTCGGTGGCTTCTTCCTCGGCCAGAGTGTTCACGTTCAGGCGGTGCACCACGCGCTGCACCCGGGCCTTGACCCAGCGGTGACCATGGAGTGCCCAGTAAATGCGGCCAGCCACCAAGGGCTCATCGTCCATCCATGCCACCGTGGTGCTGAGCTGGCGCTGGCTTTCGGGGGCACCTTCCGAGGCCATGAGCCAGTCACCCCGCGAGACATCCACCTCGCGGTCCAGCACGATGCCTGCGCTGTGGCCAGCGGCTTGGCTTTGGGGCTGACGGGTGGCAGACAGCACCTGCGAAACCGTGGCCGTTTGGCCGCTGGGGAACACCCGGACGGTTTGGCCCGGCGCGATGCTGCCCGTGGCCACGCGTCCCCAGAACACACGGCGGCCTTGGGTGGTGACCCCGGAATCGTGAAATTTCTCCACCCACTGCACCGGAAAGCTGAAGTCCACATCGGTCTCAGCCGGCGTGACCGGCAGGTCTTCGAGGATGCTGAGCAGGCTCGGGCCGGTGTAACCGCTCCAGTCGGTTTGGTCATTGTTTTCCGTGGTCACCACGTTCCAGCCTTTGAGGGCCGACACGGGGACCATGGCGGTCACGGTGATGCCTGCATCTTGCGCAAACTTCACCAGAGCGTTTGAGATGTTTTTGTAGGCCACAACGGGGTCGGTCACAGCATCGAGTTTGTTGATGGCGAACAAAATGGACGGCACGCGCAGCAAGTTCACCAGCAGCGAGTGGCGGCGGGTTTGGGGCAGCAGTTGCAGCTCGGGGTTGTCCCAGTCGAGTTTGATGGCATCCACCAGCACCACGGCGGCGTCGGCGCTCGATGCGGCGGTGACCATGTTGCGGGTGTATTGCTCGTGGCCTGGAGTGTCACCGATGATGAATTTGCGCGATTCGGTGTTGAAGTAGCGGTAGGCCACGTCGATGGTGATGCCTTGCTCGCGCTCAGCGCTCAGACCATCGGTCAGCAGGGCCAAGTCGGTTTCGCCTGAGCGCTGCACGCCGGCCAGGTGGTCTTGCAGTACGGCTTTGGTGTCGACCAGCAGGCGGCCAATCAACGTGCTCTTGCCATCGTCGACGGAACCGCAGGTGATGAATTTCAGTGCGTTCATTAAAAGTACCCGTCTTTCTTGCGTTTTTCCATGGAAGCCTCGGACGTCTTGTCGTCCATGCGGGTCGCGCCGCGCTCGCTCACATCGGCGGCCAGCGTCTCGATCACGATCTGCTCTGGCGTGCCGGCAGTGCTTTCCACCGGGCAGGTGCAGGTGATGTCTCCCACGGTGCGAAAGCGCACGTCGCGGACTTTTACTGTCTCGCCGTCTTTGGGCGGGGTCAGCGCGGTCACGGGCACCAACAGGCCCCGACGGTCCACCACTTCGCGCTTGTGGGTGTAGTAAATCGCTGGAAGGTCGATTTTCTCGCGGGCGATGTACTGCCACACGTCCAACTCGGTCCAGTTGCTGATCGGGAAAACGCGGAAGTGCTCGCCCGGCTGCAGTCGGTGGTTGAACAGGGTCCACAACTCAGGGCGCTGGGCCTTGGGTTGCCACTGACCAAAGCTGTCGCGGTGCGAAAAGATGCGCTCTTTGGCGCGGGCTTTTTCTTCGTCACGGCGGGCGCCGCCGATGAGGGCGTCAAAGCCGAACTCTTCAATCGCTTCGAGCAGCGTGACCGATTGGTGCACGTTGCGGCTCTCGCCAGGGTGGGCCAGGCGCACGGTGCCTCGCTTCATGGAGTCTTCGACACTGCGCACGATCAGCTCTGCACCCAATTCTTTGGCACGCGAATCGCGGAAGTCGGTCACTTCCTTGAAGTTGTGCCCGGTGTCGATCATCAGCAGCGGGTAAGGAATTCGCCCAGCGCCAAAAGCTTTTTCGGCGCACCTGAGCATGACCAGCGAATCTTTGCCACCCGAAAACAGCAAGGTGGGGCGCTCAAAGGCGGCAGCGACTTCACGCAGGATGAAGATGGTTTCTTCTTCCAGCGCATCGAGGTGGCTGTTGCTCAGGGTGTGCAACTCGGTTTGTGTCATGGCGTTCATGTGTTTTTCTCTTATCTCAATCAGGACTTGGCGTGCAAGCCACACTCTTTGGCCGCATCGCTCTCCCACCACCAGCGACCTGCACGAAATTTTTCACCCAAGCTGATGGCACGGGTGCAGGGAGCGCAACCGATGCTGGGAAAGAACTGGTCGTGCAGGGGGTTGTAGTCCACTTGGTTTTCGGCGATGTAGTGCCACACATCGCCCCAAGTCCATCGGGCCAACGGGTTGAACTTGGTCAGTCCCGCCGAAGCAGATGCATTGCCGTTGGCGGCGCTGTAGGCGACTTCGCTGTCGTCTTGCATGGGCACCTCAGCGCGGGCGTTCGATTGCTCTTGGCGCAGACCGGTAATCCAGGCGCGATGTCCCGCCAATGCACGGGTCAGCGGTTCCATCTTGCGAACGCTGCAGCACGCTTTGCGCAGGTCAATGCTGCGGTACATGGCGTCTTGACCGTTGTCGCGCACGAACTGCATGACCGAAGCTTGCGCGGGTCTGAAAACCTGGATGGGCGTTTGCGAATGGGCCTGTGTGCGTTCTAGCAGCGCCAGGGTTTCGGTGTGCAGTGCGCCTGTTTCTAGCACAAACACCGGGATGTCAAGTTGCAGCGCATTGATGAGGTGTGTGATGACGACGTCTTCAGCGCCCAGGCTGGAGGCTTGGGTGACGGGGGTGAACTCGGCCGCAGCGCGCTTCAGCAGCGCCAGGGTCTCGGCCAGCTTGGCGGCAAAGTCAGGGCTGGCTTTGGCGTTTTGTTCGGTGGCCTTAGTCAGGGCGTTGCGGGAAGAAATCAGGCTGGAAGTCATGGTGTGTGTCTTTTGTAGGAGCCCACCCCGTGGGCGATGGTGGGTGGAGCGCCTCTGGGCAATCGCCCTCAGGGTTGGGCTCCTACAGGGTTTTAGGCAGCCTTGGCAAAGGGTGGTTCCGTTTCGACAGCCGAGCCTTGGTAAAAGCCGGCAAAGCGTTCGAACTGGCGTTGCGCCGCCGAGGCATCGACGCCTCCGCGCAGCACGGCCACATCAAAACCGGTGCGCTGCATTTGCACCAATTGGTCGATCAGCACGTCGCCTGTGGCTCGCAGTTCGCCTGCAAAGCCCAAACGCCGGCGCAGCAAAAAGGCTTGGCTGTAGGCGCGTCCGTCGGTGAACTTGGGGAACTGCAGGTCGATGCGCGTCACGCCAACCAAGTTGAGGGTGCGAGGATCCACGTCGTTGGCCAGCGTGATGACCGTGGGCGATTCAACGGCTTGGTGTTCTTGGGCAGAAATGATGTTCATGGTCGTTTTTTGTTTTGTAGGAGCCCACCCTGTGGGCGATTGCGTGTGTGGGTGGTTTGCAGGCCATCGCCCACAGGGTGGGCTCCTACAGGGGGGTCAGGTGGTGGTTTCCTCAGAGGGGTGGCGTGCCGAATTGGCCGCCGCCTTGAATGGGTCTTGCCCCACGCGGCGCAGGGTTTCGATGAAGTACTCGTGGCGGTCTTGCCTTGGCTGCCGAAGCGCTTTGTAGGTGTTCAAAACTGCTTCGATCGCGTCGGGCACCTCCACCGACGAAAACGCGGGGCCGACCACTTTGCCGGGACCTGTCGGCCCGGACAGCGCTTTGCCGTCAGAACCGCCCAGCGTGACCTGGTACCACTCTTTACCGTCTTTGTCGACGCCCAAAATGCCGATGTGGCCCGAGTGGTGGTGGCCACACGAGTTGATGCAGCCGCTGATGTGAAAGTCGATGTGGCCCAGGTCGTTCAGCTCTTCCAAGTCTTGGTAGCGCTCGGTGATGGCGGCGGCCAAAGGCAGTGAACGGGCATTGGCCAAGGCGCAGTAGTCGCCACCAGGGCAGGCAATCATGTCGGTCAAGAGGCCAATGTTGGGCTGGGCCAGACCCAGAGCCTTGGCTTCGAGCCAGAGCGCGTGCAGCTGGTCTAGGCGTACCCAAGGCAGGACCAGGTTTTGACTGTGCGACACGCGGGCTTCGCCTGCAGAAAACTGGGACACCAAGGCGGCTGCTGCATCCAGCTGATCGGCGGTGGCGTCGCCCGGCGCTTGGCCTGGGCGTTTGAAAGACAGGGTCACGGCACGCAGTGCGGGGTTTTGGTGCGGTTTGACGTTTTGCGCCATCCAGCGGGCAAAGGCTGGCGTCTTGGCCGCTTCGATGCCGACATCGGCCTCGGACTTGGTGGCCCACTCGGCGTTGCTGGATGGCAAGTTCAAGGCAGGCGGGGCAAAGCAGGCGGCTACACGTTCAAACTCGGCTTGCGGGATGGTGTGCAGGCCGCCGTCTTTCACCAGAATGTCCTGGTATTCAGCCTCGACTTCGTCAAAGTAACGCTGGCCTTCGGCTTTGACCAAAATTTTGATGCGTGCTTTGTAGATGTTGTCGCGGCGGCCCCAGCGGTTGTAAACGCGGATCACAGCCTCTAGGTAATTCATGATCTGGTTCCAGGGCAGGAACGTGCGAATGACTGAGCCCACCATCGGGGTGCGGCCCATGCCACCGCCCACTTGCACCTTGAAGCCCACATCGCCCGCAGCGTTTTTGACCATTTGCAGTCCCACGTCGTGCCAGCCAATGGCGGCGCGGTCTTGCGCAGCACCCGTGATGGCAATTTTGAATTTGCGGGGCAAAAATGCGAACTCGGGGTGCAGCGTGCTCCATTGGCGGATCAGCTCTGCGTAAGGGCGCGGATCGACCACTTCGTCCACCGCCACACCGGCCAGCTCGTCGGTGGTGGTGTTGCGGATGCAGTTGCCGCTGGTCTGGATGCCGTGCAGGTTTACCGTGGCCAAGAGGTCCATCACATCGGCCGATTGGGACAGGGGAATCCAGTTGAACTGCACGTTCTGGCGGGTGGTGAAGTGGCCGACGTTGGTGGTCAGTTGAGGGGCGGGCCCCGCAATTTTGTCTTGCGTGGCCTGGGCCATAGACAACAGAGCGGGATCGGGTGTGTCGTACTCGCGGGCAATTTGTGCCAGTACTTTGAGTTGGCGGGCTGAGATCTCGCCGTAAGGTACTGCCACGCGCAGCATGGGGGCGTAGCGCTGCACGTACCAACCGTTTTGCAGGCGCAGGGGTTTGAACTCATCGGCACTCAGTTGTCCTGCTTGAAAGCGTTCGAGCTGATCGCGGTGCTGCGCCGCCCGGGCGCGCACGAACTGTTTGTCAAATTCGGTGTACTGGTACATGGGTCGTTGTTTTGGAGGATCAGTTGGTACGAGCTGGAGAAGCTGGTCAAGCCAAGGGTTTCATGCTGTTCGCTAAAAGACGAGAGCTGCTGAATGTAGGTCCCGCTTATGCCAAAACAAACGACTTTTTAGTTTTGCATATATTCTTTTGTTGAATAAAGGGGTTGGTGATCCTGTTGTGAAGCATGGGTTCAGGGCAACATTCGGCGCTGCGCCCTCCTTGTAGAGGGCTGGCGGTGCTGGCCAGAGGGGTTGTTTCGGGCTATAATTGATCTGTTTTGCGACTTGCAGAACGCACGCCATCCGCTTTTCCGGCAGTTGGCGCAAGTCATTTACCCGCTTCAATCCTTCACCGGAGGCCAGCGAAACAACAAGGAAACACCATGATTGCATCTTCAATCAAGGCCGAGGTCGTCAAGGCCAACGCACGCGCTGCCAACGACACTGGGTCCCCAGAAGTCCAAGTGGCTTTGTTGACAGCCCGTATCAATGAGCTGACACCCCACTTCAAAACACACGCCAAAGACCATCACGGTCGCCGCGGCCTGCTGCGCATGGTGAGCCGTCGCCGCAAACTGCTCGACTACCTCAAGTCCCGTGATGCTGACCGTTACGTTGCGCTGATTGCCAAACTTGGCCTGCGTAAGTAATCGTCTCTCCAGATGAAAAGCGCCTGAGTTAGTTCACTAGCTCAGGCGCTTTATTCTTTTTTTCTGTCGGAATTTGTCTCAAAGAACCCGCGCTGTGTCATTCCACAAGGCTTTCATGCAAATGTTGGCAAGGTTTTGTGGAATGGCATCGAGTTCAGAGCGTCAACTTCCGGGCCCACAGTGCAGCCTCATGCGCTTTTGTATTCAGGAGTTCTGAACATGTCTATTTTTAACAAAGTCACCAAGTCTTTCCAGTGGGGCCAGCACACGGTCAAGATGGAAACTGGCGAAGTCGCCCGCCAAGCCGGCGGCGCCGTGCTGCTCGACATGGAGGGTACCGTGGTGCTCGCCACAGTCGTGGGTTCCAAAATCGCCAAAGCGGGTCAAGATTTCTTCCCGCTGACTGTCGATTACATTGAGAAGACCTACGCTGCAGGCAAAATCCCCGGCAGTTTCTTCAAGCGTGAAGCCAAGCCCAGCGAGCACGAAACCCTGACCAGCCGACTGATCGATCGCCCGATCCGTCCTCTGTTCCCCGAAGGTTTTTACAACGATGTGCACGTGGTCATCCACACCGTGTCTTTGAACCCTGAGGTTGATGCCGACATCGCTGCGATGATCGCCGTGTCTGCCGCTTTGTCCATCTCGGGCATCCCGTTCAACGGCCCCATTGGCGCCGCTCGCGTGGGTTATATCAATGGCGAATACGTGCTGAACCCCGGCCAGACCCAGCGCAAAGACAGCGTGATGGATTTGGTGGTGGCTGGTACCGAAGCCGCTGTGCTGATGGTCGAATCCGAAGCCCTGCAACTGTCCGAAGAAATCATGTTGGGTGGCGTGGTGTATGGCCACGAGCAATCGGCCATTGCCATCAACGCGATCCACGAGTTGGTGCGCGAAGCCGGCAAGCCGGTGTGGGATTGGCAAGCGCCTGCCCGCGACATGGCTTTTGAAGCCAAGCTGGCATCACTCGCTGAAGAAAAGCTGCGCGCTGCTTACCAAATCCGCAACAAGCAAGCCCGCACACACGCATGCCGCGAAGCCTACGCTTCGGTCAAAGTGGCTTTGGCCGAAGAGGGTATGGCCTTTGACGGCGTCAAGCTCGATGGCCTGATGTTTGAAATCGAAGCGCGCATCGTGCGCAGCCAGATTTTGGCCGGTGAACCCCGCATCGACGGCCGCGACACACGCACTGTGCGCCCTATTGAAATCCGCAACAGCGTGTTGCCCCGCACACACGGCTCGGCCTTGTTCACACGTGGCGAAACCCAAGCTTTGGTGATCACCACTTTGGGCACCGAGCGCGACGCTCAGCGCATCGACGCGCTGGCTGGCGAGTTCGAAGACCGCTTCATGTTCCACTACAACATGCCTCCCTTTGCCACCGGCGAAGTGGGTCGCATGGGCAGCACCAAGCGCCGCGAAATCGGCCACGGCCGTTTGGCCAAGCGTGCT
>JBIKKE010000312.1:0-2679 GCA_044360575.1 Limnohabitans sp.
GTCAAACAGAACTACCCAGACCAACCCGATTGGCTGATCAAGCTGAAAAGCAGTTAGTCGGCATAGCCGGGGTTGGTGCGGTCTAGGATGCGCATGTTGGCTTCAAAGTAAAGCCGCTCTCGTTCGCCTCTGGGGTGACGATCGGCGCCGGAAGGGGTGAGCACGCGTTGAATGACATCCTCGCTGAGGATGTTCAAGGCTTTGCCCGTGCTCATGGCCAAGACTTGTGTTTGGCAAGCTTTTTCAAGTTTATACAAGCGGCGATAAGCCTGAGCCACCGTATCGCCAATGGTTACAACGCCATGGTTTTTCATGAACAAAACGGTCTTGTCACCCATCAACGCAGCCAGACGTTCACCTTCTTCTAAAGACGATGCCAGACCTGTATAGGTATCGTCATAAGCAATGCGCCCATGAAAAAAAGCAGCCGTTTGGGTCGCGGGTAACAAGCGATTGTCTTGCAACATGTTCAACGCGGTGGCCCAGGGTTGATGGGTATGCAAAACAACTTTAGCACCGGTTAAACGGTGCAAGGGCGCGTGAATGCTTTGGGCCGAAAGCTCTACAACGCCCCGCCCGTCAAGGGTCTGCCCTTGCTCGTTAAAAATCATCATGTCGCTGGCCTTGGCTTCTGACCAATGCAGGCCGAAAGGCAGAACAAAGTACTGATTGGGTCTGCCGGGAACACAGGCTGTGAAGTGGTTGTCAATGCCTTCTTCAAAGCCATCTAGAACAGCCATGCGCAAAGCTGCAGCCAAATGCGTTTTGATTTCTTGAACAGCCGCATCTTGCGCGCCAACGGTTTGAAGTGGGTAAACAGACATAAAGAGATCAAAGCAGTGATGTGAATGGCTTAAGACTACGCGATGTGGATCAAAATTCAAGCACTGCAACCCTAAACCGTGCAACTCTGGTGACTTGAGGTCAGCTCTCGAATATCAAACAGTCAAAGAAGGTCTTGCACTTCACAAACATTTCCAATAATCTGAGACCCTAACTCCGAAAGTAATCCATTTGGGAGTTCGATTTCAATAACTAGGAGACATCACTTGGCATTCATCAAATTAAAACCCTCATTTTCCTGGGTCACATCTTTGGCGGTTTCTGTGGGCATGGCTGGCGCATTGCTGTCATCCCCAGCCGCCTTGGCACAGGCCTTTCCCAATAAACCCCTGCGACTGATTTGCCCCTTCCCCCCTGGCGGTGCTGTGGATATCGCTTCGCGGGCCATTGCTCAAGAACTGTCCAAAAATTTAGGCCAGCCTGTGACCGTCGAAAACAGGCCTGGTGCAGGCGGGAACATTGGTGGCGCCGAAGCGGCCCGTGCCAATCCTGACGGTTACACCATTTTCATGACCACCAGTGGCATCCAAGCCATCAATCCGGTGCTGTACGCCAAGATGCCCTTCGACCCCAGCAAAGACTTGGTCCCCGTCTCTGCTTTGGTTTCGTTGAACAACGTCTTGGTTTTGCACCCCTCCGTTAAAGCGAACTCTGTGCCTGAAGTCATTGCGATGGCCAGATCGCAGCCCGGAACCATGAATTACGCTTCCAGCGGTAGCGGCACCAGCATTCACATGTCTGGTGAAATGTTCAAATCTCTGACGGGCGTCAACATCACGCACATCCCCTACAAAGGCAGTGCACCCGCCATGACCGACCTTCTGGGTGGGCAAGTCATGATGATGTTTGACAACATCCCCTCTGCCATTCCTCACATCAAATCTGGCAAGCTCAAAGCACTCGCCACAACAGGTGCCAAGCGTGATCCCTTGCTGCCCGAATTGCCAACCTTGGCAGAAGCCGGTATATCTGGCTATGAGTCTGGCGTGTGGTTTGGTTTGGCTGTGCCCGCCAACACACCACGCGACGTGATCATGAAACTGAACGCTGAAGCCATCAAAGGCACAAGATCACCCGAATTCGTGAAACGAATGACTGAGCTGGGTTACAACATCATGGGTACAAGCCCTGAGGTTATGACCGACATGAGCAGGGCCGAAGTGCAACGTTGGGGCCCGATTGTCAGATCCTCTGGCGCCAAAGCAGACTGAACCCCTGCAATGTTGAAGGGACAGGCAGTTCTTGGTCTCAATAAAATTTAATTTTTCCCAGCACTCTGGGTTTTTCACCGGGTTCGAAGACCGCTGCCTCCCCTTCCTCCAAGAAAATTCTTGCCTCAGAAAGTCCAAAGTCACTGCTGAGCACGCCTTGGGTAAACGTGACACCGTGCCCAACGTACACATTGTTTTTGCCTGAAGGGGCTTTGCTGAAAAACCCCTTGGTCGGGATCGATCTCAAAGCACGGTCTAAGTCTGGCTTGAACACACCGGGCCGAACCACCAACACATCGGTCGATGTGAGTCTGTCAAAAGCCAGCTTGGCGGTTTCTTCACAACGACAAAAACTGCTGGCGTAAACCTCGCCAATTGGAATATTGAGTTCTTTGATCCGTTGGCCTATTCGCCTGCTCTGCTCCCTGCCCTCATCATTGAGCTGGCGCGAACCAGAAGAACAGTCATGGGGACGTTCAGTGGGCGGATTGAACTTGACAGGGTCCTTGCCAGGTGTGATGGCATGCCTGAAAAAAATATTCAAACCGCCTTGCTGCAATCTCTCAATCAACAGTTGTTCTTGTGCTTGCGAAAAGCTTGCCGAAAAGAACAAGAGCCAGCCAAG
>JBIKKE010000082.1:0-10002 GCA_044360575.1 Limnohabitans sp.
CAAAGCTGCTGCGGCGACAGATGACAAAGCGACCAATGCGCTGCGCCGGGTGATGGAGGTTTTCATGGTTTGTCTCTTTCTTTGAGTTGAAGGGAAAAAATGTAAAAGGCCCATGGCCCAAATCAGGCCACCGCCTTGATGGCTCGCAAACTGGCGATCTCTGCCGCACTCAGGCCCAAGTCTTGCAGCAATTCATCGGTATTCTCACCTTGCTTGGGCGGCTGGTGGCGCACGCCCAAGCGCTGACCGTCCATGGTGAAAGGGAACAATGCCGCGCGGGCCGTCTGCCCCGCCTTGGGGCCATCGCTCAGGCGCACATCGGCCAAACCACCGGTGGCATTCAGGTGAGGGTCATCAAACAGCTCTTCGGGTTTGACGATGGGCGCAAAGGGCAGTCCGGCTTTTTCAAAAATCGCGGTCAACTCGGCGGCGGTGAAGGCCTCTAGGCGGCGGCGCAACTCAGGCATCAGCTCGGCACGCAGCGATACGCGGGCGTTGTTGTCGACGTAACGCGCATCGGCTTTCAGGTCGGCAAAACCCAACACATCGCAAAAAGTGGCCCACTGCGCATCGCTCACCGCAGCCAAAAAGATTTGCTCGCCATGTTTGACCGTGAAAACGTCGTACACCGCCCAGGCCGAGATGCGGTTGGGCATGGGCTCGGCGGCCTTGCCGGTGATGGCGTACTGCAGCATGTGCTGGCCCACCAGAAACACGTTGTTCTCAAACAAGGCCGACTGGATCTCTTGCCCACGCCCGGTGATGCCACGCTGGATGAGCGCGCCCAGCACGCCAATCGCCCCAAACATGCCGCCCATGATATCATTCACGCTGGTGCCTGCGCGCAGTGGGTCGCCAGGGCGGCCCGTCATGTAGGCCAAGCCGCCCATCATCTGCACCACTTCATCGAGCGCGGTGCGGTGGTCATAAGGCCCAGGCAAAAACCCCTTGAGGCTGGCGTAAATGATCTTGGGGTTGTGGGCCGACAGGCTGGCGTAGTCCAGGCCGTACTTGGCCATGGCGCCGGGCTTGAAGTTCTCGGCCACCACATCGGCCGTGGCGCACAGGCGCCGCGCCATCTCGGCACCCTCGGGGCTTTGCAGATTGATCTTGATGCTTTTTTTGTTGCGGTTGAACATGGGGAAAAAGCCCGCGCCCGAACCGAGTAAATGGCGTGTGCGGTCGCCCTCGATGGGCTCGACCTTGATGACTTCGGCCCCCATGTCGGCCAGCACCATGCCGCAAGTGGGCCCCATGACCATGTGGGTGAACTCGACGACGCGCAGGCCTTCGAGCGGGAGTTTCTTGTCGGACGTGTTCATGCAGTCATTTCTGGCATTTGCAAAATTTTAGGCAAGCCCGCTTGCGCGATCGAACCATGCAGGCATTCGCCTGCGAGCCATTGCGCCACTTGGGTGCGCAAAGCCATGAGCTTACCGAAATCGATGCCAGTGTGGATGCCCATGCTGGCCATCAAATAAGTCAGGTCTTCGGTGGCCACGTTGCCACTGGCCCCGGGCGCATGCGGGCAACCGCCGATGCCGGCCAAGCAGGCGTCAAAACGGGTCTCACCCGCTTGCAGCGCAGCCATGACGTTGGCCAAGCCAAGACCACGGGTGTCGTGAAAGTGTCCGCAGCCAAGCTTGTCACCCGTCACTTCGCGGGCCTTGGCAAACAGCTCGCCCACTTGGCGCGGGTCGGCGTAGCCCACCGTGTCAGCCAAGCCCACGCGGTCCACACCCAGAGCGACAACCGACTGGAGCAAGCGCAGCACTTCACCTGCGGCCACCTGACCCTGAATCGTGCAGCCGAACGCGGTGCTCATGCCAACCTCGATGCGGATGGCTGAACCGCGTGCCTGGCGAGCCTCCACCATGGCAGCAATTTCGGCCACCACGTCGTCGGGCGCTTTGCGCAGGTTAGCCAAGCTGTGCGCGTGGCTGGCAGACAAGGGCAGCAGCATCCAGTCGGCGCCGCTGTCCATGGCGCGCTCGGCCCCCTTGAGGTTGGGCACCAGCACCGACACGATCAGGCCCGGCAGGCTTTTGGCAAAAGTCACCAACTCGGCGGTGTCTGCCAGTTGGGGCAAAAGTTTGGGGGGTACAAAAGAGCCGACTTCGATCTCACGGATGCCTGCGTCGTAAGCGCCCTGAATCCATTGCAATTTTTGCGCAGTGGGCAAGGTGCGGGCGATGCTTTGCAGCCCGTCACGCAGGCCCACTTCGCGAATCGTCACGCGCTCGGGCCAATGAAATGTGCTCATGTCAGGGCGTCCTATGCTGGGGTGTGCAAGGAGTTTAATGGCTCGGATCGCTCATAGAATTGAGACAGACTTCTGCCAAAGGGGCGAAGCACTCCTCACGCACACGCCCTGACATGAACAGCTCCGACTGGAAGATTCTTTACCTCAGCCAAGACCCTGGCCTGATCAGCCGTCAACTTTCAGGGGAACCGATCACCCGCGCACAGGCCGGGCCCCTGCGCGACGATGTATCGACCGACGAGATCACGCCGGTACATATCCTGAGCCATTACGACGACACCTTGGGCGAGTTTGCCCACACCGGGCTGTGCTGTGAGGGCAAGAACCCCATTGCACGCCGGGCGCTCCGGCAAGCGGGCTTTGCCGTGCTGGTGGCTGGGCGGCGCTACGGCAAGGGCTCGTCCCGCGAGCACAGCCCCACAGCCGAAAAGCTGGCAGGCGTGCAACTGGTGATTGCCGAAAGTTTTGAGCGCATCTACCGCCAAAACGCCGACAACATTGGCTTGTTCACCTCGACCGATTTTGGTTTGTTGGACCGCATTGAGCGGGGTGAGCACATCACTCTGGCAGATCTGGTTCAAGGGCGCGAGGCGTTGGCGGCGTCGGTTCTGGAGGCGGGCGGTTTGCTGCGCTGGGGACAGCGGTTTTTGTCGAGCGTGGATTCGCCCACGGGGGTGGGCTCCTACGAGGAAGACCGCACGCGTAAGGTCGCCATCAAAGCAAACGGCCCTCAAACGCTGTTTGAAAAAATCCTGAAGCGCCACCGCCTGACAGCCCCGCACACACCCGATCAGCCGCAAACCGGCGACGGACTTTTCGTCAGGGCCGACTGGCGCTTTATTCACGAGTACTACACCGGCATGGCCGACACGTTGATGAGCAACGCTCTAGGCAAAGATTTCACCCTGAATAGCCCTGAGCGGATTGTGGTGTTTGAAGACCACACCTCCTACGTCGAAGAAAGCCCTGCCCATGTGCGGGGCGGCCTGATTGCCAACATGCACGCCATGAGCCAAGCACAGCGCAACTTTGCAGCACGACACGGCCTGCGCATGCACCGCACACTGACCGATGCCGAAGTGCTTCAAGACGACGGGCGCAACGTGGCGGGCATCTCGCACGCCATGGTGGCCGAACACTACGCCCTGCCCGGCCAAGTGGTGGTGGGCACCGATTCGCACACCCCGCACAGTGGCGCTTTGGGTTGTGTGGCTTTTGGTGTGGGCACCACCGACATGGCCAATGCCTTTGTGACCGGCGCAGTGCGCGTGACGCTGCCCGAGTGTGTGCGCGTCGAGCTGCAAGGCAGGCTGCCTGCAGGCGTGACTGCCAAGGACCTGATGCTCCACCTGCTGGCCACACCCTACATCCGCAGTGGCAGCGGGGTGGGCAAGGTGTTCGAATTTGCGGGTGAGGGCATCGCCCACCTGCGCACCGACGAACGCGCAACGCTGACCAACATGTGCGCCGAGCTGGGTGGGCTCAGCGGCATCGTGGCGCCCGATGCCGAAACCCTGCGCTTTATCCGCGAACGCCGGGGTGTAGAAGCGGTGATCGACGACTGGATGCACAGCGACGTTGGCGCGCATTACGCCCACGAAATGACGGTCGATCTGAACACCCTCTGCCCCATGGTGGCGCGGCCCGGTGACCCGGGTCAGGGGCTGGCGCTGTCAGAACTGCAAGAACGCATACACATCGACATCGCCTATGGCGGCTCATGTACAGCAGGCAAGCGGGAAGACTTTGACCATTACCACGCGGTGCTGGCGTGGGGCCTGAAAAACAGTCTCAAGCTGCCCGATGGGGTGCAGGTGTTTTTGCAATACGGCACGACCGCAGTGCGTGACTACTGTGTGGCGAAGGGTTACGACAAGACCTTCAACGCTTTGGGCGTGCGCATCTTGCAGCCCTCTTGCGGGGCTTGTGCCAACTGCGGGCCGGGTTCGTCCACAGACTCGGCGCAGGTCACGGTAAGCGCCATCAACCGCAATTTTCCGGGCCGCTCAGGCCCGGGCCAAGTCTGGCTGGCCAGCCCGCCCACGGTGATGGCCAGTGCGCTGGCCGGGGAGTTGATCTCGTTTGAAGCCTTGCAGCGGCGCATCAGCGGCTAAGCGCCGATTGAGGTCTCAGCGGTAAAACGCTTCAACCTTGCCCTTGAGCTTGATCAGCAAAGGCTGGCCTTTGCGGTCCAACGTCTTGCCTGCGGGCACGCGTACCCAGCCTTCGCTGATGCAGTATTCCTCGACGTCGTTGCGGTCCTTGCCATTGAAGCGGATGCCAATGTCGTGCTCAAACACGGCGCGCACATGGTGCGGGCTGCGGGTGTCAATGGCCAGGCGGTCGGGGAGTGCTGGACGAGCAGCGGCGTCAGTAGAGGTATCGGTCATGGGGTGTTTGCGGGCAAAAAATAAAACTACGTCGATTCTCCCCGATTTGACAAGGCCGACAGTGGCAGAATCCCGAGTCCTTCAACGGTCAGCGCTTTGGCCTGCCACCTCCGCCTCAGCCCTCCCCCTTACACATGAACTCTTCTCCCGCCGGCACGCTTGGCATTGATTTCGGCACTTCCAATTCGGCCATGGCTTGGCGAGGACCCCAAGGCAGCGCACACCTGATGGCACTGGAGGGCGACGCCTTGGCCATGCCAACAGCGGTGTTTTACAACGCTGAGGACAACAGCACCCACTTCGGTCGCGACGCCTTACGGCATTATTTGGAAGGCACCGAAGGCCGCTTGATGCGCTCGCTCAAAAGCTTGCTGGGCAGCCCACTGCTGCTGGAGACCACACAGATCGGCCATCAGCAAATCAGCTTTCAGGACATCATTGCCACCTATTTGGCCACCCTGCGGGAGCGCGCCACCCAAAGTTTGGGCTCAGCGCCGCGCCGCGTGGTGATGGGCCGCCCGGTGCATTTTGTGGACGACGACCCCGAGCGAGATGCACAGGCTGAAGCCTCTTTGCGCCAGGCGGTGTTGTCGGTGGGCTTTGACGACGTGTCGTTTCAACTGGAGCCCATCGCCGCCGCGCTGGATTACGAGCAGCGCCTGACCCAAGAAAGAACTGTTTTAGTGGTGGACTTGGGGGGCGGCACCTCAGACTTCACGGTGGTGCGCTTGGGGCCCGAGCGCATGCGGCACACCGACCGCAGCCGTGACATTTTGGCCACCACCGGCGTGCACATCGGCGGCACCGATTACGACCGACAACTGAATTTAGCGCAGGTGATGCCTCTGCTAGGCTACAAACACATCGGCCCCGAACAGCGCGAAGTGCCCAGCCGCGTGTTTTTTGACTTGGCCACCTGGCACCTGATCCACTGGCAATACCAACCCAGAGCCATTGCCCACGCCAAAACACTGCGCAGCAATTACAGCGACCCCTGCCTGCATGAGCGTCTGATGCGCGTGCTGACCGAGCGGCATGGCCACCTGATGGCACACGAGGTGGAGCAGGCAAAAATTCGTTGCTCGGTGAACGGTACCAAAACGGACATCGACCTGTCGGTGATTGAGCAGGGTTTACAAGCTCAACTCAGCTTGAACGACATGCAAGCGCAATTGCAAGATTTGCTGAGCCGCACAGTGGCCTGCGCGCGCGAATGCGTGCAAAGCGCAGGCCTGAGCGATGCATCGCTGGATGCGATTTACCTCACGGGTGGATCGTCGGCTTTGAGCACGTTCCAGCAGACCCTGCAGGCCGCCTTTGCGGGTGTGCCTGTGGTGGAAGGCGATTTGTTTGGCGGCGTGGCGCTGGGCTTGGCCTACAGCCGCTGAATCTGCTGCTAAAACTGCCGCCGAATCTGCCGCTGAAGGAGGCGCTTGAACTCAGGTCCAGTCGTCGCCCAAGTCCCACAGGCCGTCGCCCGCATCCGGTTCAGCGGTAGACATGCCCCCTGCGGGGCCTTGGGCCAAATTGGGCGAAGTCGCGTCCGATCCCCACAAGGCTTGAAGGCCTTGCAACACAGCACCACCCGCCACCACGCCCGCAGCCACGCCAAGCGCTGTGCCGCCCACTTGCCCCACCAAGCCGCGCATCCACAAACTGGGTTGCGCCGCATTGACACCAGCAAGCGGCACGGGCGATGGCGCTTGAGGAGGCACGTCACTGGCGACAGCGTTGGCTGCTTCAGAGGCTTGGCCTGGGTTGGAGGCTTGAAGTGCCGCAGCCGATGAGGCTTGCAACTGCTGCAATCGGTTTTGTGTGGCTTGCAGTGCCAAGCTCAGGGCCATGGCCCGTTGCACCAACAGGTAGGTGGCATCGGCTTGCGAGGCCAGAGCATCCCGAATGAGGCCATCGGCCACCGGGTCTTTGGCCTGAACACGCTGCTGCCGCAAGCTGGTCAAGAATTGCTGAAGTTGGTCGCGTTCCTGTGCGTTCATGAGCGAGGTTCTCCTGGCTGGGCCATGACTAGAGATTCAGCATTGTCAGGTTTTTTGCAGATAAACATAAGCACCCATGAGGGGCTGGGCTTGATCCAGTCGCAAGGGCGCGCGGTGCACCTTGGCCCATTGCCAACCGTGCTCAGCGGCCAGCTTTTGCAAATAGGTCAGGGCGTGTGCATAGCGCAGTGAACTGTGCAGTTGCACTTCGAAACCCGGATCGGCCTCTTCCACGGTCAGGGCCAGCCAAGCGCCCGAACGCACGCTGGGGCTCAGCGCCTCAAAAACCGCCTCCAGCCAGCCCACATAAATGAACACATCAGCCGCGATCACCAAGTCGGCTGGCTCGGTGGTTTGCTGCATGAAGGCCACCAACTCTTGCGCATGCAGGCTGTCGTAAACCCCCAGCGCACGGGACTTGGCCACCATGGCCGATGACAAATCCACGCCGATCAAATGGTCGGCACGGGGACGGATCAGCGTGCCGCACAAACCTGTGCCGCAGCCCAAGTCCCAGACCCGTTCAAAACGGGTGGTGGGTTCGGCAGGCAGGTGCTGCAAAAGCACGCTGTGCCCTTGGTAACCCAGTTGCCCCACCAGGTGCGCCTCGAAGTCGTCCGCATATTGGTCAAAGAGTTTTTCGACGTAGGCCGCTGGCGCGTTCACCGCAGGCTGATCTGGGCTCATGGCGGCCAGGTAGTAGCGGTGGAGCTCGGGGTCGGCCCCCAGCGTCAGCGCACGTTGGTAGTCCGCGATTGCTGCAGCGGTTTGTCCCATGTCACGCTGGGCATGGGCACGTTGGCTAAAAGCCTCGGCCAATTTGGGGTCGTGCGCCAGCGCTTGGTTAAACACCTGCACGGCTTGGGGCAAGCGTCCTGCATGGGCCAGACATTGGCCCCAGCGCAAACAAAAATCGGCGCCGTCGGCACCCAAAGCACGGGCCCGCTCGTGACAATGCAGCGCTTGGGGCCAGTCACCCAAGGCCATCTGCGTGACCCCCCAAGCCACCCAGGCATCGCACTGCTGGTCATCGGCCGCCAGAGCTTGGCGCAGGCACTCGTCAGCCCGCTCAAAGCGGCCCAACTGCACGCAGCTGGCGCCCAGGTTCATCAACACCGACGGCCTGCCCGGTGCCAGCTGTAAAGCCCGTTCAAAAAATGATGCCGCCGCCTCAAATTGGTGGCGTTCAAACTGTTCAACGCCATCCAGAAATGCCTGGCGGGCTTGTTCGAGTGAGGAGTCCATGCGCGCCAGTGTGACACAGGCGGGCGTATCCACCGAGAGCCCTCTACCGGGTCGAGGCACAATGCTTTGCAACATGCGAACACCGGAGACACCATGAAAGAAACCCCCTACGCTTGGGTGGTGGTTTGGGCCACATTCGTATGCCTGGCCGTGATCTTTGGGGTGTCGTATTCGTTCGCGGCGTTTTTTGAGTCGTTCGCCGTCGAGTTCTCGGCGCAGCGGGCCGATGTGTCCTGGATTTTTGGCCTCTCGGGCTTTGTTTATTTTGTGCTGGGTGCAGGCGGTGGCATGCTGGCCGACCGCTTTGGCCCGCGCATCGTGTGTTCGGCGGGCATGGCACTCATTGCGCTGGGCCTGCTGGCCACCAGCTGGGCCACGTCTTTGCTGGCGGTATATGTGAGTTACGGCTTGTTGGTGGGCCTGGGCATCGCACTGGTGTACACGCCATCCATTGCCAGCGTACAGCCCTGGTTCACCACGCGGCGCGGCTTGGCCGGGGGCATTGCCAGCTCGGGCGTGGGCGCGGGCACATTGTTGGTGCCGGTGCTGGTGGCCATGGCCATTGGCCCCATGCCTTGGCGCGAGGCGATGCAGGTACTGGCGCTGGGCGTGTTGGTGCTGGGCCTGCTAGCGGCGGCTTTGTTGCGGCGCGCACCTGCAGCACCGACAACGGCTTCAGGTGGCCCGGGCGCAGGCGGATCGGCCACAGGCCTGAGCTTGCGCGAGACCTTGCGCAGCCCCACGTTTCGTTGGCTCTACCTGGCCACGGTGTTGGCATCGCCGGTCATGTTCATCCCGTTCGCGCATGTGTCGGCTTCGGCCCGCGATTTGGGTCTGAGCGAAGCGCTGGCGGTGGGCCTGGTGGGCTTGATTGGTGTAGGCAGCTTGGTCGGGCGCTTTGCCATTGGGGTGGTGGCCGACCGGCTAGGCCGCGCGCAGACGCTGGTGCTGATGCAGCTGTCAATGGGCGCTTCTTATGTGCTGTGGGCTTTGGCTGGTGGCCATGCGCTGCTGGCCTTGTTTGCCCTATGGTTTGGCCTGAGTTACGGCAGCATCGTGTCCCTGCTGCCCGCCATTTGCATGGATTACTTTGGCGGCAAATCGGTGGCCAGCGTAGTGGGCACTTTGTACAGCGGCGCGGCCTTGGGCAACTTGCTGGGTCCGGTGCTGGCGGGCGCCGCATTCGATTGGAACGGCCATTATTTGGGCGTGATGGCGGTGTGTGGCGTACTGTCGCTGTGCGCCACCTGGGCCTCGCACCAGATGAAGCGCAGCGGCTTGGCGCAGTATTGAACGAAAAGAAAGACTGGCATGCACAACGATTTGCAAGCGCTGCGGCGCATCCTCAAAACTTGCCACACCATCGCCGTGGTGGGCCTGTCGGCTGAGTGGCACCGGCCCAGCTATTTCGCGGCCAAGTACATGCAATCGCATGGCTTCAAGATCGTGCCGGTCAACCCGCGCTATGCGGCCGGCGAGATCCTCGGTGAAACCTGTTACGCCAGCTTGGGCGACATCCCTTTCAAGGTAGACATGATCGATATCTTTCGCCGCGCCGAAGACGTGCTGCCGATTGCCGAGCAAGCGGTGCAGATCGGCGCCAAGTGCCTGTGGCAACAACTGGGCGTGGCCAACCCCGAGGCAGATACCTTGGCCCGGCAAGCCGGGCTGGATTCGGTGACCAACCGCTGCGTGAAGATCGAACACGCCCGGCTGTTTGGCGGCCTGAACTGGGTGGGCGTGAACACCGGCATCATCTCGGCGCGGCGGCTGGTCTAGAACAAGCCATCGCCCACGGGGTGGGCTCCTACAAATTCAAGCCAACTTTTCACACCGAACACCATGACAGACCGCCAATTCCATCCCGAGACCCTGGCCATCCACGCCGGGCAGATTCCCGATGCGGCCACCGGCGCTCGCGCCTTGCCGATTTACCAGACCAGCAGCTTTGTGTTTGACAGCGCCGAGCACGCCGCTTCGCTGTTCAACCTGCAGACCTTTGGCAATGTGTATTCGCGCCTGAGCAACCCCACGGTGGCGGTGCTCGAAGAACGCGTGGCCGCACTCGAAGGCGGGCGCGCCGGGGTGGCCAGTGCCTCGGGCATGGCGG
>JBIKKE010000083.1:0-9937 GCA_044360575.1 Limnohabitans sp.
GTGCCCCGCAATTCACGGGCGAATGAACAACAACATAAGACACAAGACACAAGACGAATGATGAACGATCCCAAAGCATTGGCCCAATTGGTGGGTGAAACCATGTTCGCTGTCGACGTGGCGTCCAAAGACACCATGGGCATGGTGTTGTTGGCTTGCGAACCCGGTCGTGCCTTGATGCGCATGACCGTGCAAGGCTTGCACCTGAACGGTCACCAAATTTGCCACGGTGGCTTTATCTTTACGCTGGCCGATTCGACATTTGCATTTGCTTGCAACAGTTACAACAAAAACGCGGTGGCTGCGGGTTGCAGCATCGAGTTCTTAAAGCCCGCCAAGTTGGGCGATGTGCTCACTTGTGAGGGCCTGGAGCAGTCTCTGAGCGGGCGGCATGGCATCTATGACATGAAAGTCACCAATCAAAATGGCGAGGTAATTGCCATGTTCCGTGGCAAGAGCGCGCAAATACAGGGCACGGTGGTGCCGGAATAAATAACGCCGTACAGGCATGGCCCTGTCGTCAGTTGATCAAGTGGAGTTTTGAATGAGCCAAAAAGCCTTCCCTCTAGAGCCCATCGAAAAGGCCAGCATCGACGAGCTGCGCAGTTTGCAGCTCAAGCGTTTGCAGCAAACGCTGCAGCACGCCTACGCCAACTCCCCTGTTTATCGGGCCAAGTTCGACGCCGCTGGTGTGCATCCGGACGACTGCAAGAGCTTGGCGGACATCGCCAAGTTTCCTTTCACCACCAAGGCCGATCTGCGTGACAGCTACCCGTTTGGCATGTTTGCTGTGCCGCGTGAAAACTGCGCACGCATTCATGCGTCGAGTGGCACCACGGGTAAACCCACGGTGGTGGGCTACACCCTCAAAGACATCGACACCTGGTCTACCGTGGTGGCCCGCAGTATCCGCGCAGGTGGCGCCAAGCCCGGCGACATGGTGCATGTGAGCTATGGCTACGGTCTGTTCACGGGCGGAATGGGTGCCCATTACGGGGCTGAAAAACTGGGTCTCACGGTGGTGCCCTTTGGTGGCGGTCAGACTGAGCGTCAGGTTCAGTTGATCCAAGACTTCAAACCCAGCATCATCATGGTCACGCCCAGCTACATGCTGGCCATTGCCGATGAGTTTGAGCGCCAAGACATTGACCCGAAAACCTCTTCACTGCGCATCGGCATCTTCGGCGCAGAGCCTTGGACCAATGACATGCGCGCCGCCATTGAAATGCGCATGCAAATTGACGCGGTAGACATCTACGGTTTGTCAGAAGTCATGGGCCCGGGTGTGGCCAGCGAGTGCATTGAAACCAAAGACGGTCCCACGATTTGGGAAGACCATTTTTATCCCGAAATCATCCACCCCGAAACTGGTGAGCCTGTGGCCGATGGCGAAATGGGTGAACTGGTTTTCACCAGCCTCACCAAAGAAGCATTGCCCATCATCCGATACCGCACGCGCGATTTGACGCGTCTGCTGCCGGGCACAGCTCGGAGCATGCGCCGCATGGAAAAGATCACGGGCCGAAGCGACGACATGATGATCATTCGCGGCGTGAACGTGTTTCCCAGCCAAATCGAAGAATTGATTTTGAAACGCAGCGAGTTGGCACCGCATTACCAGTGTGTGCTGACCCGTACGGGTCCAATGGACGATTTGAGCGTTCGGGTGGAGACCAAACCCGGCGTGTCAACCGACAGCTCAGAGGCTCGCGCTGCAGCCAAGCAGCTGCAACATGACATCAAGGTATTCATCGGGACAAGCGTGTCCATTGAGCTCAAGGCCGAAGGTGGCGTAGAGCGCAGTCAGGGCAAAGCCAAGCGCGTGGTGGATTTGCGCGGCCAGTGAATTAGCCGGGTGCCTGAGCTTGTGGGCAGGGCACCTGTATCCTTTCATGGCTGCCGTCTTTGTTCAGCCGCATGGCACTCAGGTCGCCACCCCATACGCACCCTGTGTCCAAAGCCCAAACATCGGCGCGCGGGGGTTGCTTCAGGGTCGACCAATGACCGAAAGCCACTGTGGTGCCCTCGGTGCGGCGGCCTACAACGTCAAACCATGGCAGGTAGCCTGTTGGGGCTAAGCCAGCTGCCTCTTTGGTGTTGAACTCCATCTCACCGGCTGGCGTGCAAAAGCGTAGGCGGGTCAGGGCGTTGACCACCACACGCAAACGGTCAAAGCCTTTCAGGTCGTCATGCCAGGCCGATGGGCTGTTTCCGTACATTTGTTCTAAAAACGTCAGCCAATCTGGTCCACGCAAAACCGCCTCGACTTCACCCGCCAATGCCAGTGTTTGATGGACTGTCCACGAGGGCAAGACGCCAGCATGGACCGACAGCACACCGTGAGACCATCTGGCCAGCGGTTGGTGCCTAAGCCATTCCAGCAATTCGTTCTTGTCGGGTGCTTCCAGTAAAGCATTCAAGGTGTCCGTGCGTCCGGCTTTTCTAAGCCCACTGGCCACGGCCAAACCGTGCAAGTCATGGTTGCCCAAGACGCAGTGCACGCTGCCATTTAATGCCATTAGGCGTCTGATCACTGTCAGTGAGGCCGGTCCTCGGTTGATCAGATCACCCAACACCACCAGTTGATCGCGGCTCGGAGAAAAATCAATTTTCTCGAGCAAATGTTCGAAAGGCTGATTACAGCCTTGAATATCACCCATCCAATAACATGTCATATGCGCCTTTTAATCCATAGGATTCAATTGGTTTTGGCGGTTTAAACTGTCAAGACCAATTCCTGACCTGATCAAGCCCCTCAGTCATGGCGCTGTGAAGATTCGAAAACATTGAACCATAATCATTTTTAAAATAACACCCAAATAAGATTCAATGCTTGAATGAGGAAAGCATATTGATTTTGCGTTATATTATGGTTTTTATTTGTTCAGGGAAATTAACATGACACAGTCGTACAAAGAACTTTTACAACAGCGTGAAGCACTTGAGCTGGCCATTTCACAGGCTCGCCAAAATGAAATTTCTGCCGCAGTCGCTAAGGTGCGTGAATTGGTGGCCGAATTTGGACTCACTGTTCAAGACGTTTTCCCAGGTCGCGCCAGCAAAGGTGGCGCCGCAAAAGCCATCAGCAAAGTGGCTGCCAAGTACCGTGACCCGGCTACAGGCCAAACCTGGACTGGCCGTGGCAAAGCGCCAAAATGGATTGAAGGCCGTGATCGCACACCTTTTGTGATTGCCTGAAGTCAATCAAACAAGCTTTGCTTTAGAACTGGCTCGCCCAGTTTCTCTCAAAAACCCCGTCAACGCGGGGTTTTCTTTTGAATACAGTTCAATTGATGTGGATCAATTGAATGACCGAGTTGAGAGCATCAAATGGGTGCAGATGAACCAAAACGGCGGTCCCTCCCAGCAAACCAGACCAAGGCTGTGTTCAATGTCTCACGGTTGAAGTCAGGCCATAACTCATCGCAAAAAAATAATTCTGCGTAAGCAGCTTGCCATAACAAAAAATTACTGACGCGAGATTCGCCGCCGGTTCGAATGAGTAAATCTACTTCAGGTGCATCGGCAGTGCTCAGATAGGGCGTCAACGAGGCTTCAGTCAAAGATTCAAGCCCTAAAGACGGATGTTGGTCCAGCCAAGCTTTGACCGCTTGCAACATGTCCCAGCGGCCACCATAGTTGGCACAGACATGAAGGGTGATGCCGGTGTTCCCGGCGGTTTGCTGCTCTGCATCTGCAATCAATTCCTGCAAAGAATCCGAAAATCGGTGCTTGTCGCCCAAAACTTTCAGTCTGACGCCGTTGGCGTTCATGTCTCGAATCTCTTTTTTGAGATAGGTCATGAACAATCCCATGAGTGCACTGACCTCGTCGGGTGGTCGTTTCCAATTTTCGGTGCTGAATGCAAAAAGGCTCAAATGTGGAATACCAAATTCGGCACATGCTTTGACGATTTCACGAACTCTTTGCGCGCCCGCGGCATGGCCCAGCCCCGCCGGCATGAAGCGGTTCTTGGCCCAACGCCGATTGCCATCCATGATGATGGCAATGTGCTGAGGCAAAGCAA
Source organism: Limnohabitans sp. (assembly GCA_044360575.1). GTDB lineage: Bacteria > Pseudomonadota > Gammaproteobacteria > Burkholderiales > Burkholderiaceae_C > Limnohabitans_A. Next base: position 4,028 of record JBIKKE010000083.1, read on the forward strand.
GTGGTTTGGAAGCAGTCAATTTCAAGGTGGTGAATGGGTTGACGTCCATTTTAGGGGGCTACCACGGTGGCTTCATAGGTCAGCCTTTTAAGAAAGTCCGCATGTCACCCCAAATCCAAGAATTTTTGGACCGGATTCAATGGATCGAGTTGGCCATTGAACAAGAGGCCAAGGCGCGCCGCCAGCACTGGCAAGCCGACTTTGAAGCGCGCAAAGTACGTTTTGAAAAAGAGGTGTTGGCCCAGCAAAAGCGCTTCAAGCAAGGCTTGCTGATTTATGTGTTGACCGCCGAGTGGCGCCATGTCTTGTGTGTGCCTTTTATTTATCCCGTGCTGGTGCCGATGCTGTTGCTGGATTTCTTTGTTTCTGTTTACCAGTGGGTGTGCTTTCCTCTGCTCCATATCCCGAGGGTTCGACGTTCAGAGTTTTGGGTTTTTGACCGATCGCACCTGGCTTATTTGAATTGGCTTGAAAAAATCAACTGTGCATACTGTGCCTATGGCAATGGCTTGATCGCTTATTGCCGTGAAGTGTTTGGATTGACCGAGCAGTATTGGTGTCCCATCAAGCACTCTCAGCGCATCCTTCAGGCCCATCCCTATTACCATGGGTTTGCCGATTACGGCGATGCGGAACATTACCGTTCGGAGTTGTCACGCCTAAGGGCCGAGTTGAAAGCCCTCCAAAAGCAATCAGAGAAAATCAAAGATTGAAAAGGGCTTGTCAAAACAGTCAATGGGGTCTGTCGCGTCACCGACACTCCAGTAGCCCGAACCCTCATAAAGTGATGCTCATGAGAACATTTGAAAATTTGGCCGAATTGGCCGCCTGTGTCGGCCAAGATGTGGCTGCGACTGAATGGGTGGAGATCACCCAACAACAGATCAACCAATTTGCCGAGGCCACGGGAGACCATCAGTGGATTCACATTGATGTGGAGCGGGCCAAACAGGGCCCTTTTGGGGCGCCCATTGCACATGGTTTTCTGACTTTGTCTTTGTTGTCTCAGTTTTTTGACAAGACCATTGATGTCCGCAGCAAGAGGATGGGCGTCAATTACGGCTTGAACAAGGTGCGTTTCATGGCGCCGGTGCCCGTGGGCAGCCGATTGCGTGCGCATTTGCATCTGCATTCGGCCACGCCCATTGATGGCAATGGCCTTCAGCTGCAATGGAACGTGACAGTAGAGCGTGAGGGCAGCGACAAGCCCGTTTGTGCAGCTGAGTCGTTGGTGCGAATTTACGCCTGAGCGGGCAATCCGTCTTTGGCGGACGCGCCACCCCATTCGTTTTGCCGCCATGCCTCGAATACGGTGACTGCCACCGCGTTTGAGAGGTTCAGGCTGCGTTGACCTTCGCGCATGGGCAACTTGATGCGCTGGCTTGGCGGAAATTGCTCGCGCAGTTCGGGCGACAGACCGCGTGTTTCCGACCCAAAGATCAGCCAGTCGCCGGGTTCAAAGCGGATGCCGAAAGCGGATCGGCTTCCCTTGGTGGTCAATGCAAACATGCGGTCGGCTGCAGGTTGTTCACTTTTTAAAAATGCATTCCAGTCGGCGTGGCGACGCAAGTCGGCGTACTCGTGGTAATCCAGTCCAGCGCGTCGCATGTGTTTGTCATCCATTGAAAACCCCAAGGGCTCCACCAAGTGCAAAGTGCAACCGGTGTTGGCGGCCAAGCGGATGACGTTGCCAGTGTTCGGCGGGATTTCGGGTTCAACCAAGACAATATGAAACATATTGTCTATTGTGCCTTGGTGGTATCAAACCGCTTAAGAGCGCTCATGTGGACAGGCGTTATTCGGTTCTGGCCAGAACCAGTGCGCTGATGTGGGCCGCACCAGCTTGGCGCAGCACCTGGGCTGCCGAATGCAAAGAGGCGCCAGTGGTCATCACATCGTCCACCAGTACCACGCGTTTCCCTCTCAGCTGCGCTGCCCTAAGAGGCTCCACGGCGAACGCACCCACCAAATTGGCGAGCCGCTCATGGCGGGGCAATTGCCTTTGGGAGGGCGTATCGCGTGTTCGCAGCAGCATTTGAAAGTCTGCTTTGTGGGGACTTAATTGTTTGGCCAGCTCCCAGGATTGGTTGTAGCCTCGAAGGGCCAGTCGCTGGGCAGAAAGCGGAATGGGTAGAACCAGATCCGCTTTGTCCAATATGTCTTCGACCCAAGGTGTGCTCATCATCAAAGTGGCCAAGGCATGAGACCAACCAGCTTGTTGTTGGAATTTGAATCTTGCAATCAGGTCCACCCATGGCCAGGCGTAGGCCACAGCGGCAAGGCACAGGTCCAAAGGCGGCGTTTGGTTTTGGCAGGCTGGACAAGGCCGCCCAGCATGTGCCCATGGCAATGCGCATTGCAGGCAACGGTTTTGGGGCTGGGCGAAATGGCTGATGCAAACCTCGCAGACCGGCGGATGGGGCCAGTCTTGGCAGATGGCGCATCGACTGGGCAACCAATGCCAAAGACCTTGAGGGGCACTGGCATTCGACGCAAAAGGCTTTGCCTTGAAAGAGAGGGGCCACATCGTGTCAATATACTCAGGCGATTGCCCATGAGCAAGGCGGCGTAACCCTCGTCTGTGTGACCCGCATCAGGCCTGTCCTTTGCTTGTATTCATATGAATGACCCATGCCCTCATCTAGACCCCCGTCATTGGACCCTGTAGCTGCAACCAGGTGGCTGAGCAGGACCTTGTCTGCGGAGAAATCGCCTTGGTTGCACGAAGAAGTGGCCTCGCGCATGCAAGAGCGATTGGACTTCATCACATTGCAACCTCAGCAATGGGTCCATTGGGAGCCGCTGAGCGGGGGCGCGGCAGCGCACAAGTCCCTGGTCCAGCGTTACCCTCAGGCCCGGGCATGGCTGGTCTGCAGACAAGCTGAAAATGCCAAGGCTGCTCAACCACTCATCGCCCGTGACTGGTGGCAAGTGCTGGCTTTAAAGGGCCAAAAGCAGCAGATGGGCTTGCCCACTGAACACACGGCCGACATGCTGTGGGCCAATATGCAATTGCATGGACACCCAGAACCACAGGCTTTGCTCCAGTCTTGGCATCAAGCTTTGTCTGTGAACGGGTTTTTGATGTTTTCGTGTCTGGGGCCCGATACGCTGCGGGAGTTGCGCCCAATTTATGAGCTTGCTGGTTGGCCGCAACCGGCGCACGAGTTCACCGACATGCACGATTGGGGCGACATGTTGGTGCAAGCGGGTTTTGCTGAGCCTGTGATGGACATGGAGCGGATCACCTTGACCTATGCTTCGCCAGAGGCATTGTTGGCTGAATTACGCGAATTGGGCCGCAATTTGCATGTCAACCGTTTTGCTGGCCTGCGGGGTCGCGACTGGCACAGATCTTTGCTAAGCGCCTTGAAGTCTCTGGCACGCCCAGAAAATGATGGCCGACTTTCCTTGAGCTTTGAGATTGTTTACGGACATGCGCTCAAGCCTCAACCCAGAGCCAAATTGGCATCAAAAACGGAAATCGGACTGGAACAGATGCGCCATATGCTGCGTTCGTCTGGGGGTATGCCGGACAAACTTTGAGTTTTGTCAAAAGAGGGGTTGATCTCAGGTAAAATCCGGCCGAAATTGAACTCAGCGTTTGCTTGACGGCGTGTTAGTTTATTGAAAGTTGACGGATGTCAAATCAGGCTTATCAGTTTGCACAAGTCTCTGGGCCTTCCATTCACTGGCGGTTAAAGCGCAATTGCTCTTTAACACCTGTTCAGTTGGGCTGGATGTACATTTTCTTGTGCACCGTTTCATTGGCCATAGGTGTCTTTTTTTGGCTGCAAGGTGCCACGCTGGTTTTGGCTTTTGCCGGACTGGAGGTGGCTGTTATGGGCTTGGCTTTTTTGGTCTATGCCCGCCATGCAGCCGATGGGGAAATGATTTCCTTGCAGGGCTCCAATTTGGTGGTGGAGCTTGAAACGGCCGGCAAATTGGAGAGGACTGAATTTGAGCGTCAATGGGTCAGGGTTGAACCCAAATCCGGCGACCTCAGTTTGATCGAGTTATCAGGTCAGGGGCGATCGATTGAGGTGGGGCGTTTTGTTCGCCCGGAGCTCCGGCAAGTGCTGGCGCGAGAAATTAGAAAGGCGTTACGTTCTGCGTGATGTCTGGTGGCAATTTGGATCTGTTTCAGTTTGTCTAGAGTGTGAATTCAACAGTGTCTTGGAAGTTAGTGAGAACCATGAAGAATATCTCCAACCAATTGGCTACGCTGCTATCGCGCGCGGGCGTTTTTGCAGGTGCATGGGTTGCAACAGCAGCCCACGCTGTCAATGACTTGCCGGGTGGCCCTGCGGTCAATCAGCTCAATTTGCATCCCGCCGTCACCAAAATCGCCGAAGAGCAGCAGTGGTTGCATTGGTTCATGCTGATCCTTTGCACGGTCATCTTCATTGCCGTTTTTGCGGTGATGTTTTATTCCATTTGGAAGCACCGCAAATCGGTGGGTCATAAACCAGCCACTTTTACCGAATCCATCACGGTCGAGGTGGTATGGACCGCCGTTCCCTTCATCATCGTGATCTTGATGGCCTTGCCGGCCACCAAGGTTTTGGTGGCGCAAAAAGACACCACCAATGCTGACTTGACCGTCAAAGTCACGGGTTACCAGTGGAAATGGGGCTACGACTACATCAACGGACAAGGCGAAGGACTGAGCTACATCTCTACGCTCGATTCATCTCACCGCGCCATGTCCGATGCCGGCAAGCCTGCAGGTGACAATTACCTCCTCAAAGTGGATTACCCCCTGGTGGTGCCTGTGGGCCAAAAGGTACGCGTGATCACCACGGCCAACGATGTGATCCACGCTTTTGCGGTGCCTGCCTTTGGTATCAAACAAGATGCCATTCCCGGTTTTGTGCGCGACACCTGGTTCCGTGCTGAAAAAACCGGTGATTTTTACGGCCAATGCCAAGAGCTGTGCGGCAAAGAGCACGCCTACATGCCGATCCATGTGAAGGTCTTGTCTGCCGAAGATTACTCAGCCTGGGTGGCCACCGAGAAGAAAAAACAACTTGCCAAAGCCGATGATCCAAGCAAGGTTTGGGCTTTGGACGACTTGACCAAGCGTGGTGAAAAAGTTTACGCATCCAACTGCATTGCTTGCCACCAAGCCGCTGGCAAAGTGGCTGGCTCGATCAAGGCGCTGGACGGCTCATCCATTGTTCTGGATGCCGACAAGTCCAAGCAAATCGCCATCCTGCTCAACGGTGCTGGCAACGGTGCCATGCCGGCCTGGAAGCAGTTGTCTGACACCGACATTGCCGCAGTGGTCACCTACACCAAGAATAACTGGTCCAACAAGACCGGGCAAATTGTGCAGCCCGCCGACGTCTTGGCCGCTCGCAAGTAAACCCAACCGTATTCAAATCAAAGGAAATCAAGATGAGTGCCGTTCTAGACCATCACGATCACGTCCATGACGACCACGGTCACGCACCAGCTGGCTGGCGCCGTTGGGTGTACGCCACCAACCACAAAGACATCGGTACTTTGTACCTGCTGTTCAGCTTTGCCATGTTGATGGTGGGCGGTGTGCTGGCGCTGGGTATCCGTGCGGAGTTGTTCCAGCCCGGTTTGCAAATAGTGAACCCTGAGTTGTTCAACCAGTTCACCACCATGCACGGCATCATCATGGTGTTCGGTGCGATCATGCCCGCTTTTGTGGGTTTTGCGAACTGGATGATCCCTTTGCAAATCGGCGCGTCTGACATGGCCTTTGCCCGCATGAACAACTTCAGCTTCTGGCTGATGATCCCTGCGTCATTGATGCTGGTGGGTTCGTTCTTCATGCCCGGTGGTGCGCCTGCCGCTGGTTGGACCTTGTATGCACCTTTGACCCTGCAAATGGGTCCATCGATGGATGCGGCGATTTTCGCGATGCACATCTTGGGC
>JBIKKE010000084.1:0-9927 GCA_044360575.1 Limnohabitans sp.
GAGCCAGTGTTCGTCCCACACCCACAGAGCCCGTGAACGACACTTTGCGAATAACTGGGCTGGCGATCAACGTTTCCGATATTTCAACTGGGTTTCCGTAAACAAGCTGAAGGGCGCCGGGCGGCAGCTCGGCTTGTAGACAATCCACCATGGCAGCCACTGCCGCAGGAGTCTCCTCGGCAGCCTTGACGATCACCGAGCATCCAGCTGCCAACGCACCGCCGATCTTTCGGGCCGTCAATATCACCGGGTAGTTCCAGGGGGAGAGGGCAAGGACCGGCCCAACCGGGTACTTGCGCACCTCCATGGTGGCGCCGACCAAGCGCGAAGATGCCAATCGACCGTACACGCGGCGTGACTCTTCGGCGTACCACTTGATCATCTCTGCGGCGACTTGCACTTCCTGTCGCGATTCAGCCAAGGTCTTGCCCTGTTCCAGAGTGAGCCAGGTGGCGATAGTCTCCAGGCGCTCCAACATGCGCGACACACCGCGCTCCAGGATTTCGGCGCGTTCGCGAGCTGACCGTTGGCTCCAGGCTGCGAAGCCGACCTCAGATGCAGCCAAAGTTTCTGCCAAATCCTCGGTACTGGCAGAAGAAAAATCGCCCAAAAGCTCTTCTGTCGCCGGATTGCAAACCTCGATGCGAAGTGCGCTCCGTCCAGGACGCCATCGGCCGTTGATCAGAAGCTCGGGGGTGCGGTACTCAGGTATCGACCGTTCTGTGAAGGCTGGTTGAGTCAAAGGAGTGGACTTCATGGGATCGAAATCTTTCTTCAGGAAAAAGTAGTGCGCCAAACCGACGCCATCATCATCGCGAGGGCTAACACGATCGCCGCAGAGGTCAACTGGCGAATGGCTTGCGCGCTCAATCGCTCAAATCCAATCCGCGCGATCGGCATGGACACCAAAGCACCCAGGAGCATGGCGCCCAGAATGGAAATATCGATGCTGCCGGTCATGCCGAAAACCATGCCCGTGCAGGCCGAAAGAGCTAGACCGATGACCAGAGAAGTGCCCACGACGCGTTGCGCCGACTCGCCGCTGGTGGCCAACAAAGCGGGTGTGACCAAGATACCGCCACCTGTCCCTGTCGCACCGACAAGCGCACCTGTCGCGCACGCCAATGGGGTAAGTCCAAGTCTCTGCAGGACGCGACTCAAATTCTGTGAGTGCAGAGACACCAGGGCCAATACGCCTGCGACAAATATCGCCAGCTTGAGCGAGCCATTCACCACTGAGGCCAAAGGTCCAGACTGGCCCATGACCCAAACCACCAATAAAGAGCAAAGGAGGCAGACGCCCGCCGCCGCTTTCAGGAAAGTCCGAAGCAATGGCCAAACCACGTTACCGGCTCGTTTGTGGCTAAATCCAGCACCTATTTTGTAAACGAACGAGAAGGCACTGGCCGTGCCCACCGCAACTGGCAAGGTCATGCCAAAAATTCCAACCAGCATGGGGACGACGACAACGCCACCCCCCACGCCGGATAAGTACATCAGAGCACCTGCGCAGCCCCCAAAAACTATGGCAGATAACAACTCCATCAGCGGTCTCAGAGGCGCGCGGTCAAACTTGTCAGTTCGGCATCTTGAACCCGGTATCCTTGACTAAGTCACCCCAATATTTGTGTTCGGCTCTTAAGTCGGCTGCCACCGTTGCTGGATTTGCTGTTCCGTCGACCATAAACCCTTGCGCTGTCAAAGCCTCGCGCAATTTGACATCATTAAGTCCCTTGTTCACACGAGCAGCTATACCATCGATCGTTGCCTTGGGTGTTTGCGCAGGGGCCATCAAGATGTAGGAAATTGAGGCAACCAAGTCTTTGTAGCCGAGCTCTTGAAAGGTCGGCACATTGGGGAGTTGGGGAGCTCTTTTTGTACCGCTGGTCGCCAATATGCGCACCGTTCCTGCTTGATGCTCCCGCAACCATTCAGCGACGCCCGACGATGCAGCCAACAAGTGCCCACCAACCACATCGGTGATCAACTGCGCTCCGCCACCGCGGTAGGCCACATTGTCAAGCGGAATACCGGCTGCACGCCCAAGCTTGATGCCGAACATGTGTGGAATGCCTCCAAACTGGGGGGTGGCAAACACTGCGCGAGCGTTGTCTTGCTTAACCCAGTCGATGTAGGCCTTCAGCGTTGTTGCTGGAACCTTGGCGCTCACGATGTAAGCCACATCGAATCCGGCAACGCGGGAAACTGGCGCCACGTCAGCCAAGGAGTACTTGAGGTTGCCTCGTGTATGGGGTGTCAAGGTCATTGCACCCGATGGGGCCATCAGCAGTGTCGTACCGTCTGCGGGAGCGCTCTTGAGCGCTTCGAATCCGAGGGCGCCGCCAGATCCGGGTCGGTTCTCAACGATCCAGCGTGATCCATCGGATGCAGCCAGCACTTCGGCCACGCGACGCGCAAGGCCGTCCAGATCAGATCCTGCAACGGTACCGACGAAGATACGGTTTTGTGCAGAGGCCATATTTGGAATCGCGGTCAATGCCCCAGTCACCACGATAGCGATCGATGCGAAAAAACTCTTCATAAGTTGTACTCCTTTAATGTTTGTGGGAGAGGTTAATCACGGAAGGCTTTGTCTCGCCTTTTTCTTATAGCAGGCAACAATGCGGCCACCAACATCACGGCAGAAAACGCGATCAAGGTGCCAGAAATCGGACGGGTGAGCAGCACGCTCCAGTCACCACGTGCGACAAGAAGCGTTCGGCGCAGGTTTTCCTCCAGCATTGGCCCAAGCACCATGCCTAGCAACAAGGGGCCTGCTTCGCATCGGAGTTTGATGAATGCAAAGCCAATGACGGCAAAAACGCCAGCGAGGTAGATATCGAAGTTGTTGTTTGACAGCGTGTAAAGACCAATCACGCAAAAACAAACGATCGATGGAAACAAGAACCGGTACGGCACAGTCAGGAGCTTCACCCAAATGCCGATGAACGGCAGGTTGAGAATGATCAACATCAAGTTGCCGATCCACATCGAAGCAATGAGGCCCCAGAACAAGTCGGGGTTTTCAACCATGACCTTGGGGCCTGGTGCGATACCCATGACCACCATAGCCCCAATCATCAATGCCATCACGGGGTTGGGTGGGATGCCCAGCGTCAACATCGGGATGAAGGAGGTTTGTGCAGCCGCATTGTTTGCACTTTCGGGCCCAGCCACGCCCTCGATCGCACCGTGCCCGAAGCGCTCGGGCGTCTTGGAGACCCGCTTTTCCAACGTATAAGAAGCAAAAGACGCAAGGATGGCACCACCACCAGGCAGGACACCCAGCAAGGAGCCGAGTGCCGTACCCCGCAATACAGCCGGCATCGCCAGCCGGAAGTCCTCACCTGTTGGCCAAAGGTTCTTAACGTCGCGCGTAAAGACTTCACGCGATTGAGGAGGACGGTTCAGATTGCCGATGATTTCGCCAAAGCCGAACAGACCCATGGCGACTGCGACGAACCCAAGGCCATCGGTCAACTCGGGAATGCCGAAGCTATAGCGCTCGACACCCGACAATGGGTCGGTATTGATCTGGCCAAGCAACAGCCCTAGTAAAACCATTCCCACTGCCTTGATCACTGAGCCAGAAGCCAGCACAACGGCACCGATCAACCCAAGTAACATCAACGCAGCATATTCCGCAGGACCAAAGGCAAAAGCAATCCCTGCCAGTGCTGGTGCAAAAGCTGCAAGCACCAAGGTGCCCACGCAACCTGCAAAGAATGAGCCAAGTCCAGCCGCCGCCAGTGCAGTGCCAGCCCGACCTTTGCGAGCCATCTGATACCCATCGATGGCCGTAACGATCGAGCTGGACTCTCCGGGTAGGTTGATGAGGATGGCCGTGGTAGAGCCGCCATACTGTGCGCCGTAATAGACGCCAGCCAACATGATCAGCGCGGAAGTCGGCTCTAGCGTGTAGATCGACGGCAAAAGCATCGCGATCGCAGGCACAGGCCCTAATCCAGGCAGAACGCCTATGAGGGTTCCGATAAACACACCGCCTAGCGCAAAGGCCAGATTCTGCAAGCTCAGCGCAACTCCGAATCCGGTTGACAAGTTCGAAAACAGGTCCATCGTTTTGTCTCTTTATATTTTGCTCGGCATGGTTGGAATACGCAGCTCCAGTGCAACGACAAAGAGCAGCCAACTTCCAAAGGTGAGGACTGCCGCCAAGCCAACCGACTCGCGAAATTTGAAGTCGCTGGTGGCAAAGCAAGTGAGCACGATGACAAATGGCAGAGTGATCAGCATGCCGACACGTGGCAAGAGGAAACCCGCTCCAAGCACTGCAGCCACGATGACCAACATGGGCCGCCAAATGGGTGAAGTAATGCGGTCATCGTCATTGCGTTCACGGCCCAACGCACCGATCAACTCGATAACGCCCACAATGGCTAGCACCAGTCCAAGGCCGAGCGGAAAATAGCCGGGCCCGGGCCTTGCCGATGTGCCAAATCGATACTCAGTGGCACCGATTGCAAACGCCAAGCCCACCACGATGAAAACTACACCCGACCAAAAGTCGACTTCGCTCTTTATTCTCATAACCGCTCCTCCTGAAGTACTTCATCTGGGATTGCAACACGAGCCACCCCGAACACCTCCATCTGCACCAAGTCGTGAAGAGGAACAACTTCGACGTCAAACACGGGGTGCTGCGGGTCGTCGATGGCGTACTCACGGATGCGTGGCGTTGACGGAAGATCGTCGGGGTAGACCCGCGTCAAGTCGTTGGCATCAAAGGTTTCAATGCTTAGGCCGGGATAGCACAACGAGAAGTCAACAAGCACGTTGCCTGTGCGCGGCAGAACATGGGCATCGCCCATGGCGAAGCACACTGCGCCCTCGGATTCATCGGTCGGTGTGGAGAAAACCACGCGCGCAGTCCGTTCACACTCGTCGATTTCGTAGACAACCGCCTGACTCAATGACTCTGACGCACTCTTGACGCGCTCCCCTGAAAAAGGAATCGCCTGGTGTACGTTATTGTTGAAGACAACGATGTGCCCTTGTGGTGTCAGGCGCGGGTTGTGCTGGTGGCTAGGCCAGATGAAATCAGGATCGACTGGCTTCAGCAGTTTGGACCTTAGTGGCTCTGACCAGCCGATGTCGCGCGCCAATATCCAACGGATCTGGCTTGTCGATCGGTCAATCTTGATCACTGCGTCGAGGTTGCGCAGCGACAGCAGTACCGAGTTATCACGCGGATCGTGGTGCACACCGTTGCCATGCGTCCAGTCCAAGTGGTCCGGAAAACCGCGTACCCACCAATACGACCAAAATGTGTCATAGCCGATTTTGAACGGGTCGAGGTGGTCGAAACAGTTCCAGCGCCAAACCACCTCACCTTCAGGTGTGAACTCGATGACTTCGTCGCCCATCACCCATTGCGCTCGCCGAGGTGCAGTGGCGTCAGTCTCGCTCGTATAGTAGTTTTCGATACGGCGTGGCACAGCATTGAGCGATAGGAAATTGCCGTTAGGCAGCGCATCAGGTTGGTGGTGCAGCGTCACTGCCTGTACCGGAACTGCGTCGGGTGGCATAGGGGTAGGCCCCAGGGCGGCACCCCAGCAACGCAGTTTCCGACCCAGCCAGTCGATCTCGATTGGGCTATTTCGTGTCGTGTGGAAGAACAGGTGACCGTTGTCCAATGCAGCTACACCGGAAATCCGTGCAGGGCTGCGGTAGAACCATACGATGTCACCGTCCTCGTCAAGCGCCAAGATCAGACTCCAGTCGGTGGTGAATCGACGTTGCTCGGCTGTCATTCGATGAGATCGCCCAAGTGCACGTCGACGTACGCTCAACAGCGTCAGTCCGGGCTCCATGAGGTCACGCTGTGCACGGTTCACGCGCAAAGGAGGAAAGTCAAGGCTGCTGATGGGCAGAGCGGGTGTCTGCACATTCAGCGGCTTTGCCGCAAACCGCTGCCCTTGCGCGTCGATCAGTGACACTTCCATGCAATATGGCCGAGCTGGCTTTAACCCGACAATCGGCAGCGACTTGGCGCCGGACTCGATTTGCCAGCGGTAACTCTGTGACACCCCCCCAGATTGCGCCTTAAGTTCCAGTGTTCCGGCCACTTCCACGTCGACTGACAGAACCAAAGCCATCGGCGCAACCGGATTCGCATTTGGCACAACACTGGGCTCTTGACGGAACACATGGATCGTCGGCTGCGCGTTGCTCATGAACAGTCTCTGCCTTGTTTAGACGCGAGCCAGCGCACGATCCAGTCTGGCCAACCCGTCCTCCAGGTCAGCAGCCGTCAGGCCAGCCGAAACAAAGTAGCGGTCGCCACGCCCAGCATAGACCCCTTCTTCTATAAGCGCCAAGCGCAGTCGTCGTGCCTTTTCACGATCCGCATGTTCGGTAAGATCGCGTGCTGAGTACGCCACCGGCAACGAACTAAAGTGGGCACAGAACACGCCTCGTACGCCTTGCACCAGCAGGTCGTGTCCATGCTTACTGCCAAGTCGCTTGAATTCGGTCATGAAGTGCGACTGTATCTCGTCGATGTACCGGTAAGCAGCTCCATCATCGCGCTCCAGCATGCGCATGGTAGTTAGGCCCGCCGTCATGCTCATGGGGGCGGCATTGAAGGTGCCCGCACCCACTACAGCGTTGGAACGCAGCAGCTCGAAGATGTCCGCCCGACCTGCTACAGCTGCCAGCGGCATGCCGCCAGCAATGGCCTTGCCAAAGCTGGCCAAATCGGGGGTAACGCCGTAATGGCCCTGCGCGCCGCTCAGGCCCATCCTAAAGCCTGTGATGACCTCGTCAATGCAAAAGACCACACCGTACTGTGTGCAAAGTTCACGTACCCGCTCGAGGTAACCCGGGCGTGGGATGCAGCAGCCACCATTGGTCATGACTCCTTCCATCATGACCAGGGCGATGTCTTTGCCGTGGGTCTTGAGCAGGTTTTCCAAGGCGTCTACATCGTTCCATGGAATCTTGAAGGATTCGCGCATGGCAAACTCAGCGCGCCCTTCGGTGTGCATGGGGTCCGCTGGATTCTCCAATGCATATGGATCGACCCCCTGCTCATCGTTGACCCGGCCACCCAGAACGTTGTCCAGCCAACCGTGGTAATGGCCCTCAAAGCGCACAAACAGGCGCCGACCTGTGAAGGCTCGTGCCAGACGTACCACCATCTGCACAGCCTCTGAACCGGTGGTCACAAATCGCACGCGGTCTGCGCATGGCACGTGGCTGACGATACGCTCGGCCAACTGCACCTCAGACTCGGTCTGTAGCATGCCCGAGGCCACGACAAAAAGCTTTTCCAGTTGAGCATGAAGAGCGTCTTGGTATTCACGATTGCCGTGTCCCCAGATACCAGGGCCCATACCGATGGCAAAGTCGATCAACTCACGGCCATCAACGTCCCACAGCCTTTGACCCACCGCCCTATCGATGAAAACCGGAGGTTCGGGCAACGCACGAAGATTGCTCTGCCGTCCTGGCATGACGCGAGCAGCGCGCTCTCCCAAATCCTGCGTTCGCAAGCCGAGCTTGAAATTCATTTGATCTCTGGTATTCATGCTGACAGATCCGTATCGATGACGCACACATTGCCACCCACAGTGGCTTCGCTGCCTGCCTCCACGGTGTGGGACAACAGCTTGCCGTCGCAAGGCGCATCCACCTCCATGGTCACTTTTTCACTTTCAATTTCGTACAGCGTTTCGCCCTTATGAAAGATGTCACCGGGCTTCTTGTGCCAGACGCTGATGGTGGCTGACTCCATGTTCATGCCAACGCGGGAGAGTTTGAGATTGACTTTCATGGGTTTCAGGGACGGCTGTCCTTCAGTTGCTGGATGGTAGCGACGATGCGTTCAACGCTGGGCATCACCAGCCGCTCCAAATTGGGGGCATAGGGCATGGCAACATCTGGCACCGTCACACGGCGAATGGGGGCACGCAGCGATCCGAATGCCTTGTCGGCGACGATGGCTGCGATATGACTGGCGGCACTGCAACTGTCGCGCGACTCATCGACCAAGACCAGTCGCCCCGTTTTCTCTACTGAGCTCAGGATGCTGGTTTCGTCCAGCGGAACCAGCGTGCGCGGGTCGATCACCTCGACGTGGATACTGTGTTCATTGCGCAGCACCTCAGCCGCAGCCATGGCCAGCTTGACCATGGAACCGATGGCCACCACGGTCACGTCGCCACCTATGCAACGCACCGCTGCCTGGCCCCAGGGCGTGACGTAATCGCCATCGGGCACATCGCCCATCTCGCCTCCTCGGCCACCGGCTTCCAGGAAAAAGGATGGGCTGTCGCTGCGGATACAGGACTTCATGAGCCCCTTGGCGTCTTCGGGGGTGGCGGGAACCGCCACACGAATACCACCCAAGTTCATCAGCAGCGGGTAGGGCGTGTCGGAATGATGTGCAGCGATCGAGCGCCCACCACCGTAGGCAGCCACATAAGTCACAGGTAAACGTGCCTGCCCCCCGGTCATGTAGCGCAACTTGGCCGCCTGGTTGGCAATGGAGTCGAAACCCGTGTAGGTGAAATTGGCGAACATCATGTGTGCCACCACGCGATTCCCTGCAGCGGCCGCGCCCAGCGCCATACCGGTAATAAGTGTTTCGGAGATCGGTGTGTTTCGGATGCGGGTAGGCCCGAAGCGCTGCGATAGGCCACGGGTGTCACCAAAAAGGCTGATTTCTACATCTTCTCCGAATAGGATGACGCGTTCGTCGCGTGTCATCTCTTCGACGAGGGCCTCGTTTATCGCCTGGATAATTCTCTTCTTTGCCATAGATTGGTGCTCCCTCAGGCGAACATGAATTGCAGCGCTTGCTCTGGCGGAGGCGGTGGGCTGTCAATGGCAAATTGAACAGCGTCCTCGACTTGGGCGAGAACGCGGGCTTCGATGTCGGTCAACTGGTCCAACGTGGCTTGCTGAGTACTCAAGAGTAGAGCCCTTTGTCGCTGGATTGGGTCGCGCTCAACCCAGGACTGGACTTCTTCTTCGCTGCGGTACTTTGCACCCTGCAGGAAGCCGGTTTCGGCCTCTACATGCCCGGCCATGCGGTATGTGAAGGCTTCAATAAAACTAGGGCCATCGCCGCTGCGTGCTCGCTGCACGGCATCGCTTGCAGCAGCCCATACTGCATCCAGGTCATTGCCATCGACCTGCACACCTGGAACGCCGTAGGCGTCAGCGCGGTCCACGATCCGGCCAGCCACCACAGTGCTGGAACGCGAAAACTCCGAGAAAAGGTTGTTCTCGCAGATAAAAATCATTGGCAGCTTCCACAGGGCGCTGAGATTGAGAGCCTCGCTCATAACACCTTGGGTGGATGCACCATCACCAAAGAAAGCGGCAGAAACACCGCCATCACCCTGCAGCGACTGCGAATAAGCCGCACCGCAGATCAGACTGATACCACCGCCGACGATGCCATTGGCGCCCAATATGCCCTTGCTCAAATCTGCAACGTGCATGGTGCCCCCCATCCCCTTGCACACACCCGTTACCTTGGCGTGAATCTCGGCCATCATGGCCCGCACGTCACCACCTTTGGCCAGGAAGTGGCCATGCCCTCGGTGGTTACTGGCGATCCAGTCGGTGTCGCGCAAATGTTGGCACACACCCACGCCTACGGCTTCTTGTCCGCTGTAAAGATGCACGCCAGCAATCAACTTACCAGCCTTGAAGTCTGCGCCAAGGCGCTCTTCTACACGGCGGATCAGCAGCATTCGCTGATACATGGCCAGGCGTTCGGCCGGGCTGGGACGGCTGTCCCCGGAGTTCTCTTTCATGACTTGAATCTCGGCATTGCCTGCTCATAGTTAAAGGAGGGTCATTGACCCTTACATTTTCTAATTTTAATCATGCCATTTCTTAAAAAGCAATGAATTTTTCAATGCCATGTCGCCTGCGGGGTGATTTCACTCGGTT
>JBIKKE010000085.1:0-9926 GCA_044360575.1 Limnohabitans sp.
AACTTGTTGATGGCCACAAACTCGGCAAAGTCCAGCATGTCGATTTTTTCGAGCTGGCTGGCCGCGCCAAATTCGGGCGTCATCACGTACATGGGCACGTCCACATGCGGCACGATGGCGGCGTCGCCCTGGCCAATGCCCGACGTTTCCACCACGATCACATCAAAACCCGCCACTTTGCAGGCTGCCACCACATCCGGCAGGGCGGCTGAAATTTCGCTGCCAAAGTCACGCGTGGCCAGCGAACGCATGAACACGCGTGGGCCTTGTGACCAAGGTGAAATCGCGTTCATGCGGATGCGGTCGCCCAGCAGGGCGCCACCACTCTTGCGGCGCGAAGGGTCGATCGAGATCACAGCCACGCGCAGCGCGTCGCCCTGGTCCAGGCGCAGACGTCGGATCAATTCGTCGGTGAGCGAGGACTTGCCCGCACCACCGGTGCCGGTGATGCCCAGCACGGGCACTTTTTTGCTGGCAGCTTGTTCGCGCACGGCCTTGACCACGCTGGCATCGGCTTTGTCATTCTCCAAAGCGGTGATCAGTTGTGCCAGCGCACGCCAGTTCATCTCGCCGTGGCCCTGAATCGCGTCCACGGTTTTGGGGGCCAAGGGGCTGATGTCCTGGTCGCAGCGCATGACCATCTCGCCGATCATCCCGGCCAAGCCCATTTTTTGGCCGTCTTCGGGGCTGAAAATGCGCACGCCTTTGTCGGCCAGGGCGCGGATTTCAGACGGCACGATCACGCCGCCACCGCCTCCAAACACCTTGATGTGCTCGCCGCCGCGGGCCTTGAGCAAGTCCACCATGTAGCTGAAGTATTCGTTGTGCCCGCCTTGGTAAGAGCTGATGGCGATGCCCTGTGCGTCTTCTTGCAGGGCAGCCGTCACCACCTCGTCCACCGAGCGGTTGTGGCCCAAGTGAATGACTTCGGCGCCCATGCTTTGCAGGATGCGGCGCATGATGTTGATGGCGGCGTCGTGGCCGTCAAAAAGGCTGGCGGCGGTGACAAAACGCACCTTGTGGGTGGGGCGGTATTCGGCCAGGGCTTTGAATTCGGCGGACAAGTCGGTCATGAGTGCGTCTCCGGTATCGGGCAGTTTTCTGAGCTTTGACGTTGACGTAAACGTCAACCAAAACCCGCATCTTAGCCGCTGCGGCCTGTCCTGTCACTGACACTTTTGCCGCCCAGCGAAAAGCTATGATTTGAGGAAGAGACCCAGGCCACAGGTGCCTGAATTGTCCTTGTCGTTTTTGCCTTGACTAATTGAATGAGCACCCTATGACCTCACCCACCACACCCGCACCCACATTTCCGTCCATTCAAGCGGCTACCGGCTATGCAGGCGATATTTCGCCCGAACAGGCATGGGCCTGGGTGCAATCGGGCGAGGCCAAATTGGTTGACGTGCGCACCGATGCCGAACGGGCTTGGGTGGGTTTTGTGCCTGGCGCCCATGCCTTGGCCTGGAAGCAGTGGCCCGGCATGGCGATGAACCCCGACTTTGACGCGGGCGTGCAAGCCCTTGGCGAGGGCGGCCAAAAACTGCTGATGTTGTGCCGCAGCGGCGTGCGCTCGATCGCTGCTGCCCAGCGCGCCACCGAATTGGGTTTGCAGGTCTACAACATCCTTGAAGGTTTTGAGGGCGACCCGGACGACCAGGCCCACCGGGGTCTCAAGGGCGGTTGGCGCTACCGCGGGCTGCCCTGGCAGCAAAACTGAGCAGATGGATCCCGGATCAAGTCCGGGATGACAGCTACTTTTTGAGATGACAGCAACTTTCCGGGTTGACGATGGCTTGTCACCCCGGCCTCCGAGCCGGGGTCCAGGTGTTCAAACGCCTGGCGGCCGCCGGGAGATGAGGGCTTGATTGGCCATCTCGTAGGCATGCGCCAGCTTCAGCAGCGCCAGATCCCCTTGGGGCTTGCCAATCAACGCCAGGCCCATGGGCAGGCCGTTCTCGCCAAAGCCCGCGGGCACACTGATGGACGGCAAACCCGCAAACGTGGCGTAAATCACCACCTCCATCCAGCGGTGGTAGGTGTCCATGGCGCGACCGGCCACGCTGTCTGGCCAGCGCAGTGACACATCAAACGGCCAAACCTGGGCAACGGGAATCGCCAGCACATCGAATTTTTCAAACAGGGCCAACATGCTTTGGTAAAAGCGCGTGCGGCTGGCGCTGGCTGCCAACAGTTGAGAGCCGGTTAAACCCATGGACTGGTCGTGTTCCCAAAGTGCTTCGGCTTTGATGTGTGCTCGGTTGGCAGGGTTGATCAAGAATGGGGCGATGCGCGGACCGATCAAAGCTTGCCGCCAGACCAACCAAGCTCGCCAAATTTCTTCGGCGGGCATACCCAGTCGGGCTTCATCCACGGTGCAGCCCATCTCCGAAAAACTGTTCAGCGCGGGTTGGCAAACATCGAGAATCCCGTCTTCCATGGGCAAGTAGCCCTGCAAATTACCCAGCCAACCCATGCGCACCCCTTTGGGATCGCTGGCCAAAGATCCTGCAAATACGGTGGGATCTTCCGTCAGACTTAAAGGGCTGGATGGGTGCGCTCCCGCTTGCACCGACAGCAGCATGGCCAAATCCGCCACATGGCGTGCCATGGGGCCTTCGGTGGCCAGTTGGGCAATGAACACATCTTGTGCGGGCGACATGGGCACGCGCCCTTGTGAGGGGCGCAGACCAAACACATGGTTCCACCCGGCTGGGTTGCGCAAGCTGCCCATGAAGTCCGAACCGTCGGCCACGGGCAACAAGCGCTGGGCCACCGCCACGGCCGCACCACCGCTGCTGCCGCCGGCCGATTTGCCGGGGTTCCAGGCGTTGCGGGTGGGGCCAAACACCTCGTTGAAAGTGTGTGAGCCCAAACCAAACTCGGGCGTATTGGTTTTGCCGATGACGATGGCCCCCGACGCCCTCATGCGGCTGGCCATGAGCCCGTCTTCGCTGGCCACGAAGTCTTTCATCAGTGGGGTGCCCAAAGTGGTGCGTAGACCTTGTGCATTGGACAGGTCTTTGATGGCCTGCGGCATGCCGTGCATCCAACCCATTGACTCGCCCCGGGCCAGTTGTGCATCGCGCTCGCGCGCTTGTGCCAACAAAAGTTCCGGTTCTTGCAGGTTAACGATGGCGTTGGAGACCGGGTTCAGGCGGGCAATGCGCTCGAGTGTGGATTGCATGACTTCCTGGCACGACACCTGCTTGAGGTGGATGGCGCGGGACAAATCAATGGCGGAGGTATCAGGGTTGACCATGGGGTATTGCTCTCGGTTTCATTTGTATTATGAAAGCGGTCGAAGGGCGATGAGCCACTGGTGAAAACCCCGACTCTGATTTGCGCAAAGGTGACGCTTGTTTGTTTTGAAAGCTGTCATCATGATTTTTCAACTGTTCCTTTTTTGGAGATCTGATCATGAAGAGACGTGTTCTGTTTGCTGCTTCCGGTTTGTTGGGTTTGAGCATGCTGGCGCCTGTGGTGGCGCAAGCCCAAGCGCAAGACAACAAAGTGTTCCGCTTTGTGCCGCACGCCAACCTGGCAGTCCTCGACCCCATCTGGACCACGGCCTACGTGACGCGCAACCACGCGTACATGATTTATGACACGCTGTTCTCCGAAGACGCGCAGGGCAACATCAAGCCCCAGATGGTGGACACCTACACCAACTCGACCGACCGCAAGACCTGGACCTTCAAGCTGCGCAGCGGCCTGGAATTCCATGACGGCAAGCCTGTGACCAGCGAAGACGTGGTGGCCTCGCTCAAGCGTTGGGCCAGCCGCGACGCCATGGGCGGCATCCTGAACACCTTCATCGACCGCTATGAAACGCCCGATGCCAACACCTTCCGCATGGTCCTCAAGGAGCCCAGCGGTATCGTGATCGACGCTTTGGGCAAGGCTTCGTCCAACGTGCCGTTCATCATGCCTGCGCGCATTGCGGCCACACCCGGCGCCGAGCAAATCAAAGAGCACATTGGTTCGGGCCCCTTCATCTTCAAGGCCGACGAGTTCAAGCCAGGCGCCTTGGCGGTGTACACCCGCAACACCAAATACAAGTCCCGTGCTGAGGCACCCAGCGGCATGGCCGGTGGCCGTCCGGTCAACTTTGACCGTGTGGAGTGGGTCATCATCCGCGACCCACAAACCCAGTTCAACGCCATCAAGGCCGGTGAAGTGGACATGATTGAGCAGGCCAGCTTCGAGCAGTACGAGACTTTGAAGAAAACCGAGGGCTTGAAGGTCGACGACTTCTCCCCAGCGGGCTTGCAATTCATCATGCGCTTCAACCACCTGCACAAGCCGTTTGACAACCCCAAGATCCGTCAAGCTGCCATGGTGGCCATGGGCCAGCAGGCTTACATCAACACCCAAATTGGCGTGCCCGAGTTGGGCAAGCTCTGCCGAAGCATCTTCCCTTGCGGCACGGTGTATGCCGATGAAAACACGGGTTACTTCACAGGCATCGCCAACCCGGCCAAAGCCCGCGAAATGCTCAAAGAAGCGGGTTACGACAACACCCCCGTGCTCTTGATGCGCCCCACCGACTTGGCCTCGATCGCCAAGATCCCTCTGGTGGCCAAGCAGCAACTCGAAGCTGCGGGCTTCAAGGTCGACTTCCAGCAAATGGACTGGGCTTCGCTGCTCGCACGTCGTGCCAAGAAAGACGCGCCTGCAGCCGGTGGTTGGAATGCCTTCCTGACCGCTTGGACGGCGGGTGACATCTCGAACCCATTGGCCATGGCCATGCTGAACGCCAAAGGCGACACGGGTTGGTTCGGCTGGCAAAACGAGCCGCGTCTTGAAACCCTCAAGGCCAGCTTCGCTCGCGCAGGCACCACCGAAGAGAAAAAGAAACTGGCTAGCCAGATTCAGGCCGTGGCCTTTGAAACCGCCACCCACGCACCTTTGGGCCAGTACCGTCAGCCCACTGTGCTGCGCAACAATGTGAGTGGACTTTTGCAAACCCCCGGCATCCCGGCCATGTGGAACGTCAAGAAAAACTGATCAGGTTCTGAGCGATGTTTCAATTCGTCCTGCGCCGCCTGCTGGCGGTGCTGCCGGTCCTGCTCGTCGTGTCGCTGGTGGTCTTCCTCATTTTGAGGTTGGCCCCTGGTGACCCGGCGGCGGTCATTGCCGGCAACAGCGCCACCAACGAAGACATCAACCGCATCCGCGAACAGTTGGGCTTGGATCGCTCCATCGTTTCCCAATACTTCATCTGGATCGGGCGGGTGTTTCAGGGCGATTTGGGTTACTCGTATTACCTGAACAAACCCGTCACCGAGCTGATCGCACAGCGCATCGAGCCCACCTTGTCCTTGGCAGCCGGCACCTTGGTGCTGGCCATTGCCGTGGCCATTCCTTTGGGGACCATCGCCGCTTGGCGCATGGGCGGCTGGCTCGACAAAATTCTGTCCGGTTTTTCTGTGGCCGGTTTTTCGGTGCCGGTTTTTGTGATCGGTTATTTGCTGATTTACCTGTTTGCCATTCGTCTGGAATGGTTGCCGGTGCAGGGTTACAAGGCCTTGTTTGGGCCGCGCAGTGTTGGGGTGTGGGATTGGATGCGGCAGTTGATCTTGCCCTGGATGACGCTGGCCATGATCTATGTGGCCTTGATCGCGCGGGTGACGCGGGCGAGTGTGTCCGAGGCTTTGACCGAAGACTACATCCGCACGGCAAGGGCTAAAGGTTTGAATGAGCGTGTGGTGCTGCTGCGCCACGCCTTGAGCAATGCCGCCGTGCCCATCGTCACAGTGATCGGCATTGGCGTGGCTTTGTTGATTGGTGGCGTGGTGGTGACCGAGACGGTCTACGCCATTCCCGGCCTGGGCATGCTCACCGTGGATGCGGTGCTCAACCGCGACTTTCCGGTGATCCAGGGGCTGGTCCTGCTGTTCTCATGTGCCTACGTGTTCATCAACCTCATGGTCGATTTGAGCTACCTCTTTCTTGATCCGAGGATTCGATACTGATGTCTGTCTCTCATCGTTTGTGGGCCAACGGCTCGATCCGGTTTGGTGCCATGGTGCTCGGGTTCATGGTGCTGCTGTCTTTGCTGGCACCTTGGTTGGGCACGGTGGACCCTGCCGCCATGGACTCCAATTTCATCAACAAGCCTGCTGGCCTCAAGGGCGACTTTGCCCTGGTCGATGGCAGCACGGTGGCCCACACTTTCTGGCTGGGCACCGACAGCTTTGGCCGTGACCTGTACAGCCGCGTGGTCTATGGCGCACAAGTTTCCTTGCTGGTGGGCGGTTTCACCGCTGTGCTGGCGCTGGCGCTGGGCGGATTCCTGGGCATGCTGGCAGGTTACTTCCGGCAAGTTGATGCGGTGCTCATGCGCTTCATGGACGGCCTGATGGCCATCCCCGCCATCTTGCTCGCCATTGCATTGGTGGCAGCTTTGGGCGCGCAAGTGTGGACGGTGGTGGTGGCCATTGCCATCCCTGAGGTGCCGCGTGTCGCACGCTTGGTGCGCTCTTTGGTGCTGAGCTTGCGTGAAGAGCCTTTTGTGGAAGCGGCTCGTGCGCTGGCTACCCCCACGCCGGTGATTTTGTGGCGACACATCTTGCCCAACGCCTTGGCCCCCTTGATTGTGCAGGGCACTTTTGTGGCGGCGTCTGCGGTGCTGACCGAGGCGATCTTGAGTTTTCTGGGCTTGGGCCTGCCGCCCGACATTCCCACCTGGGGCAACATCATGGCCGAGGGCCGTGTGCAGTTCAGCCAATACCCTGGCAACGTGCTGTACCCCGCTTTGTTTTTGGTGCCCACGGTCTTGGCCGTGAATTTGTTGGGGGATGGTTTGCGCGACGTGCTCGATCCCAAGTTTGCGAAAAGGGGCGCGCGATGAGCACAGCATCCCCTCAACCGGTCCTGTCCATTCGCCAACTTTCGGTGGCCTTGCCTGCAGGCGGTGACCGGGCGCACGCGGTGCATCAGGTGTCGCTCAGCATCCTCCCTGGCCAGACCTTGTGTGTGGTGGGCGAGTCGGGCTCGGGCAAATCGGTCATGGCCACCACCGTGATGGGCTTGCTGGCCAAGGAATTGCGCCCCAGCGGCGGCGAGGTTGTGCTGCAAGGCGAGTCCTTGCTGGGCGCTTCGGCTACCCGTTTGCGGGCCTTGCGCGGGCGCAGCATGGGCATGGTGTTCCAAGAACCCATGACCGCGCTCAACCCGGTCATGACCTGTGGTGACCAAGTTGATGAATTGCTCTCGACCCACACCGATTGGCCAAAGGACCAGCGCCGCGCCGAAATTTTGCGCATCTTCGAGCGGGTGCGCCTGCCCGACCCCGAACGCATGCTGCGCAGCTACCCGCACCAACTCAGCGGAGGGCAGCGTCAGCGCATCGTGATCGCCATGGCCGTGGTGCTCAAGCCTGCCCTGATCATTTGCGACGAGCCGACCACGGCCCTTGATGTGACCACGCAAAAAGAAATTTTGCGCCTGATTGCAGACCTGCAACGCGAGCAGGGCAGTGCGGTGCTGTTCATCACCCACGACATGGGCGTGGTCGCCGAGATCGCCGACGAGGTGCTGGTCATGAACCAGGGCGAAATGGTCGAGGGTGGCCCCTGCGAGCAAGTCTTGCGCCGCCCCAAGGCTGAGTACACACGCCAGTTGTTGGCGGCCGTGCCGGGCATGACCCCGCCGGTGGCCAAACCCGCCTTCAGCGGCCCGGCTTTGCTGTCGGGTCAGGGTGTGGGCAAAACCTATTCCAGTCGCGACTGGATGGGCCGCAACCGCGCCACTGCCGCTTTGCAAAACGCGCATGTGGCGGTGCACGCGGGCGAGACCGTGGGCATTGTGGGCGAGTCCGGTTCGGGCAAGTCCACGTTTGCGCGCTGCCTGATCCGTTTGATCGATCCGACCGAGGGCCGCATCTTGTGGGGCACCGACGAGGTGGCGACTTTGCCCGAGAGCCGCTTGAGGCCTTTGCGCAACCGGGTGCAGGTGGTGTTTCAAGACCCCAACCGCTCCCTCAACCCGCGTCGCACGGTGGGCCAGTCCATGGTCGAAGGGGCCATGAACTTTGGCCAATCTCGTGCCGAGGCTGAAGCCTTGGCGGCCGAGCTGATGAAGCAGGTGCGCCTGCCGGTCGAAGCGCTGCAGCGCTACCCCAGCCAATTCAGCGGTGGACAAAGGCAACGCCTGGCCATCGCGCGTGCGCTGGCCTGTCGGCCCCAAGTGCTGGTGGCCGACGAGGCGGTGAGCGCCCTGGATGTGAGCGTGCAGGCACAGATCCTGAACTTGCTGCGCGAGATTCAGGGCCGTTTGGGCCTGGGTGTGCTCTTCATCACGCACGACCTGCGTGTGGCCGCGCAACTGTGCGACCGCGTGATCGTGATGCACCAGGGCCACATCGTCGAAGAAGGCCCGACCGCCGAGCTCTACGCCAACCCCCAACAAGACTACACGCGTCGCCTGCTGCAGGCCGCACCCGCTGCTTTGCCGCCCCTGGATGTCGCCCCCTGATACCGCTCTTTGAGTCGGTTGTATTTGAACCCTGAACACGGCCCTTCATGACCCGCATCCTGATCGCTGGTTACCAGCACGAGACCAACACCTTTGCCCCCAGCTTGGCCGATTGGGCCGCCTTCCAAAGTGGCGAGGCCTTTCCAGCCTACGTGCGCGGTCAGGCCATGCTGGACCAGATGACGGGCGTGAACATCCCTGCAGGCGGCTTCATCGACGCGGCGCGGCGCGAAGGCTGGCAGTTGGTGCCTTCGGCTTGGGCAGGGGCCACACCCTCGTCGTATGTGACCCGGGACGCGTTCGATCGAATCTGCGCGGCCATTGTCGAAGTCGTTCGTGCGGCCTTGGTGCAAGGTTTGGACGGCGTGTACCTCGATCTGCACGGCGCGGCCGTGGCCGAAAACGCCGACGACAGCGAGGGCGAGTTGATCGCCCGCATTCGCGCGGTGGTCGGCCCCAAGCTGCCCATCGTGGCCAGCCTGGACCTGCACGCCAACGTGACCGAACGGATGCTGCAACTGTCCGACGGCTTGGTGGCTTACCGCACCTACCCGCACATCGACATGGCCGATACAGGGGAGCGGGCCGCTGTGCTGCTGCGAGAGCATTTGCGTGCGGGAGGCAAGCGGCCCATGCAGGCGCGTCGCCTGCCGTTTTTGATCCCCCTCAACGCGCAAAGCACCTGGATGGCCCCGGCCAAAGACCTCTATGACGAGATGATCGCGCTGGAGTCTCAAACCGGTTGCATGCTCAGTTTTTGCATGGGCTTTCCGGCGTCTGACTTTGCCGAATGCGGCCCCGTGGTCTGGGGCCATGGCCCTCAGGCTGAAGCGGCGGTGCAGCGCTTGTTTGAGCGCGTGGCCGAACCCGGCCAGTGGCGCCCCGATGTGTTGCCCGCCCGCGAGGCCGTGACACAAGCCTTGGCTACAGCCGAGGTGTCTGCCGCGCCCGTGGTGATCGCCGACACCCAAGACAACCCCGGCGCAGGGGGCGACAGCAACACCACCGGCATGCTGCATGCTTTGCTGCAACAAGGTGCGGGCCAACGCTGGCCTGGCCAGGTGGCGCTGGGTTTGTTGTACGACCCCGAAGTCGCCCGCATGGCGCATGCTGCAGGGGTCGGTGCCAGCCTGCAATTGGCTTTGGGCAAGGCCGTGCCCACCTTCACGGGTGAGGCGAGTGACCCGCCTTTGCAAGGGCGCTTCACCGTGCGGGCATTGGGGCCAGATTACTGTGAGCTCAAAGGTCCGATGATGACCGGCATGAAAGCCCACATCGGCCCTTGTGCGTGCATCGAAATTGATGGCGTGCTGATCGCGGTGTCCAGCGGCAAATGCCAAATGCTTGACCGCGAACTGTTCCGCGCCGTGGGTATCCACCCCGAGCAGATGAAGCTGCTGGTGGTCAAAAGCTCCAACCATTTCCGCGCCGACTTCACACCCATT
>JBIKKE010000313.1:0-2624 GCA_044360575.1 Limnohabitans sp.
AGAACTGCCACATCCTCAGGCCCGGCTACGCCATCGAATACGACTACTTTGACCCACGGGCGCTGAAGAACAGCTTTGAGACTCGGCAGATCAATGGCCTGTTCTTTGCGGGCCAGATCAACGGCACCACCGGTTACGAAGAGGCCGCTGCGCAGGGTTTGTTTGCCGGCATCAACGCCGCCCTGCAATGCCGGGGCGACGCCGCCTGGTTGCCGGCGCGCGACCAAGCTTATTTGGGTGTGCTGGTGGACGACCTGGTGACGCAAGGCGTGACCGAGCCTTACCGCATGTTCACCAGTCGGGCCGAGTTTCGCCTGCAGTTGCGTGAAGACAATGCCGATGCGCGCCTGACTGAAGTGGGGCGACAAATGGGCCTGGTGGACGACGCCCGTTGGGACGCATTCAGCCGCAAGCGCGATGCTGTTTCACGTGAAACAGAGCGCCTCAAGTCGGTCTGGGTGAACCCGCGCAACTTGCCATCGGCTGAGTCTGAGCGGGTATTGGGCAAAGCCATTGAGCACGAGCACAATCTGTTTGATTTGTTGCGAAGACCCAATGTGACGTACCCGGCGCTCATGACTTTGGACGGTGGCCGCATGGCCAGTACCGATGTTTCACGTGAAACGCTGGGTGACTTAAGCGCTTCGGTGGTCGAGCAGGTAGAGATTGCGGCCAAGTATTCTGGCTATATTGACCGCCAAAAAGGCGAGGTGGAGCGGGCTGCTTTCTATGAACACCTGCGCCTCCCCGAAAGCTTGGACTACATGCAGGTCTCGGCCTTGTCGATCGAGGCGCGACAGAAGTTGGCCAAACACCGCCCCGAAACCTTGGGCCAAGCCTCGCGCATATCGGGCATCACGCCCGCCAGCGTGTCGCTGTTGTTGATTCACCTGAAGAAGGGTGGCTTCAAGGGTTTCATGCAAACTGCCGATGATCGCGCAGAGATGGACGTGCAGGCATGAGTGTGAATTTGGAGGAGGGCCTGCGTTCAGGCGCCAACGCACTTGGCCTGAGTTTGTCGGATGAGCAGTTCCAGTGGCTGCTGGGTTATGTGGCGCTCATTCAAAAATGGAACAGGGTTTACAACCTGACCGCCTTGCGCGACCCGGCAGACATGCTGACCCACCATTTGCTGGACAGCCTGACGGCCATTGCGCCCTTGTCTCGCCATACCCAGGGCCAACCCACCAAGGTGCTGGATGTGGGTTCGGGCGGTGGCTTGCCCGGCGTCGTGCTGGCCATTTGCATGCCCGAATTGAGCGTGAGCTGTGTGGACACCGTGGCCAAGAAAGCCGCCTTTGTACAACAGGTGGCGGTGAGCCTGAAGCTGCCCAACCTGCGCGGCTTGCACGCACGGGTCGAGTCCTTGACCGACCCCTATCAGGTCATTTGCTCCCGCGCATTCGCATCTTTGCCCGACTTTGTGACTTGGTCGCGTTCGGTTTTGGCCGAAGGCGGCGTTTGGATGGCCATGAAAGGCAAACGCCCGCAAGACGAAATCACCGCCTTGCCTGCCGACGTGAAAGTGTTTCACGTGGAACCATTGACCGTGCCAGGGTTGGATGTGGAGCGGTGCATGGTGTGGATGCGCCCCGAGCCAATCTGAGCGGTTGTTCTCGCAAGCCTTTTTGCCGCCTTAAATCGGGCTTCTACTGTCAGATTGAGTCCGTGGTTTCGTGTGTTTCACGTGAAACACCCTGAAAGAGGCCGCGTCAGCGGATGGCCCATCACTTACACTCGCAAGAATCACCCCAGAAAGAAAGCCCATGTTTTTTGGCATTTCAGATTACGGATCTTTTGTCGCTGCGATAGTCTTGTTCTTGGCCATTCCTGGCCCTGGCAATCTGGCTTTGATCACCTCCACAAGCAAGGGCGGGATTGCCGGCGGTTTGGGCGCCACATTGGGCGTGATTGCCGGTGACCAGGTGTTGATGTGGATGGCTGTGGCGGGTGTGGCCACGGTGCTGGCCACTTATCCGGCGGCATTTGTGGCCGTGCAGTGGATGGGGGCTTTGTATTTGGCTTGGTTGGGTTGGGCGATGTTGATGGCCAAGCCGGGCGATGCCCCTGTGTTGAACATTCGCCCTCGGCAGTATTTTCAGCAAGCCTTGGCCATCACCTTGCTCAATCCGAAGGCGATTGTTTTTTACATGGCGTTTTTTCCTTTGTTTGTTGATCCCAGTGTTCATCGGGGTTGGATCAGCTTTGCCGTGATGGCCGCAACCATTGCTGTTCTGACGTTTTTGTATGGTTTGGGCATGACTTTGCTGACATACCATTTGGCATCGCGCATGCGCGCAAATCCCCGTATTGGTCGTTGGCTGGAAAAGCTGGCCGGTATTTTTCTCATTGGTTTTGGCGTCAAGTTGGCCATTTCCAAATAAATTGGACAACTCACCATGGCCAAAATCATCTGCATTGCCAACCAAAAAGGCGGCGTCGGTAAAACCACCACCACGGTTAACTTGGCTGCAGGCCTGGCCAAGCAGGGGCAAAGGGTTTTGTTGGTGGACTTGGACCCGCAGGGCAATGCCACCATGGGCTCCGGTATCGACAAAAGAGAGGTCGAACTCAGCGTTTATGACGTCTTGCTCGAGTCGGCCACAGTCAAAGAGGCTGCGGTC
>JBIKKE010000087.1:0-9821 GCA_044360575.1 Limnohabitans sp.
ACCCAATAGGTGCCCCACATCGGCTTACCCCATAAGGCACCGGTCCAGAGCGACAAAAACGCCAGCAATGCGCCCGTGGGTGCCAGCGCCCGCGTCATCAAGCCCGACAAGCGTGTGTTGAACACCAGCCCCAACACGCTCCAAAAAGCCATGGCCAGGTAAATGATCATGGCCATCCACGAGACCGGCACATGGATGTAAATGATGCGGTAGGCCTGCCCCTGCTGTGCATCGGACGGCGCCACCATGAAGCCCACCCACAGGCCCGCAACCGCCAAGGCACTGGCCAACAGCGCCAGCCAAGGCCACAAACGTCCAGCCAGGGGGTAGAAGTGTTGTGGGGCTGCGTAATGAAAGAGTTTCAAGGGTCGGTCCTTTTCATTCCAGCGCCAGGCGCACCGCAGCTGCACAGGCCCAAGGGCTGAGTGCCGCTGCAGCCAGCAACAAGGCCAACAAAACCGAAACATGGGCTTGCGCCCCAAGGCCACGCATCTGGGCATCGACAGCGCCCGTGCCAAACACCAAGACCGGCACATACAAGGGCAAGAGCAAGAGCGACTGCAAAACGCCACCACCCCGCACCCCCAAAGTCAGGGCTGCACCTATCGCGCCGAGCAATGACAACACGGGCGTGCCAATCAAGAGCGTCAAAACCAGCATGCCCAAAGCCTCTGGACCCAGGCCAAATTGCAGACCCAAGATCGGTGACAACACCACCAAAGGCAAGCCAGAGATCAGCCAATGCGCCAGTAACTTGGCGCTGACCAACCAAGACAAAGGCGCGGCCGACAAGGCCAACTGCTCCAGACTGCCGTCTTGGTGGTCGGCCTCAAACAAACGACCCAGACTCAACATGCTGGCCAACAAGGCCGCAACCCACAGAACACCGGGCCCGATCAAGCGCAGCGTGTCCGGCTCGGGGCCGATGGCCAATGGAAACAGTGCAGCCACCACCACAAAGAAAAAAACTGCGCCCAACCATTCGGACTTGCGCCGCAAAGCCATGCGAAGGTCACGGCGCATCACACCGGCCATGGCTTTCCAAGGGCTGGGTTGAATCTGTGTGCTCATGCCACCCGCGCCACAGCGCCCAGTTGAAAGCGCTCACCCGGGCCTTGCAAACCCACATCGTGGTGGCTGGTCATGACAATGGCGCCGCCAGCGTCCACATGCGATTGCAGCAAATTTCGGGCGATGGCGGTGGCTTGGGTGTCCAAACCCACCAAGGGCTCGTCCAGCACCCACAAGCGCGCGGGGCTGGTGCGCAAACGCGCCAAGGCCACGCCTTGCCGCTGGCCTTGCGAGAGCACCCGCACAGGCAAATGCGCCCGGCTTTTGAGACCCTGCGCAGCAAGGGCTTGCACCGCCTGTTCGCGGCTGAGGGCCAAGCCACTGACCTGTGCGTCTAGGCAGAGGTTTTCGGTCGCGCTCAAATCGGACTTGAGGCCCAAAGCGTGACCGATGTAATGAAGTACCGAGCGGTCGGGGCGTGCCAACTTGGCTTCTGGCGATCCAGCCGTGCCCTCAAGGTCTGGTTCTGCCCAGCGCACATGGCCGCGCGCCGCAGGTGACAAGCCGCACAAGATACGGAGCAAACTGGTTTTGCCACACCCATTGCCGCCTTCGATGTGCAGCCAGCTGCCCGCGGGCACCACCAAGCTCACGCCCTCGAACAAAGTCCGCTGGGCCTTTTGGCAGGCCAGGTCCATCGCTGAGAGCACCCAAGACGCCATGAAAGGGCTTTCTGGTCGGTTGAAACAGCGCCAAGTGTAACGACAGATTGACACTTTGTCTGTCCAAAGCCTTGAATGACATGGGCAAATCAGGGCAAACACTGAGCCTGAAGCCGCTATGGGGCGTAAAAAAACCGCCCAAAGGCGGTTTTGAGGAACCCGTCGGGCAGAACCCAGCCGGAGAACCTATGGCATCAAGCCTTCTTGGCCCAAGCGGAGCACCAGCCTTTGGCAGACACTTGTTTGGCGCCAAACAGAGGGCAACCACCTGCAGCCGCACCGGCCTTGGCCTGGAACAAGGCGCAGTTGGCGCAGTTGTTACCTGCAGCGTACTTGGGGTTCTTGGCTTTATCGACTTTGGTCGCATCGGCTTTGTAAGCCAAACCGACGGCTTGAGGATCTTTCTCGTCAAGCATGGCTTGGGCAGAAGCCTGGCTCACAGCCAAAGTGGCTGCGGCGGCCGTGGCCACTTGCATCATGAAAACGCGGCGGGTTGTAGAGGATGAGGTAAAACGGGACATGTACTGCTCCTGGAAAAGGTAGCCAGAAAATACTGGACAGTTCATTGTGCGCCAGATCAGTAACCTTGTCATTTTTACCTGGATACCCGAGCAAATCACACAGGAAAGCCCGGGATTTGTAATGTCAACCCAAATGGGGATGGGCGTGCCAAAATGCAGCGTTCTCAACACGCCTCCTGATAAAAGGTTTTGACATGCTGCAACTGTTGCTCGGTTTGGTCCTTTTTTTGGGCATCCACTCACTTCAAAGCTTGGCGCCTCAAGTGCGCCAAGATGGCATGGCCCGCTGGGGTGCCTTGGGTTTCAAGGCGGTTTATGCCGCCATCTCTTTGCTGGGTCTTTATTTGTTGGTTCAAGGCTACAGCCAAGCACGGCTGGACCCGGTGGTGCTTTGGACGCCGCCACGCGGCATGCAGCACGCCACCATTTTGCTGATGTGGCTGGCCATGGTTTTGCTGGTGGCCACCTATGTGCCGGGCAACCAGATCAAAGCCAAACTGCGCCATCCCATGACCTTGTCGGTCAAGGTCTGGGCCCTAGGGCATCTGTTGTCAAACGGCAACTTGGCCGATGTCTTGCTGTTCGGGGGCTTTCTCGCTTGGTCGGTGCTGGTGTTCCGTGCCGCCCGCAAGCGTGATCGCCAAAGCCTGCACACTGCGCCCGAAGGCAAGTTGCTGGCCACTGTGCTGGCGGTGGTGGTGGGCACCGGCGTATGGGCGGTTTTCCTAATGGGTGGCCTGCACGTTTGGCTGGTCGGTGTGATGCCCTTCACCCGGGCTGGTGGCTAACGGGTCTTGCGAAAGGGGCCTGCCCCGCGAAGCCTCCACGCAAAAAATTCAGGCTCAAGTGTAAATTTAACTTGACACTCTGCTGCGTCTTTTGGATGATGGGCTGAGAACAGTTTTGCGGAACGCCCCATGGCATTGACCTTCCCTTTTGCGGCCATTGTTGGTCAAGATGAAATGACCCTTGCCATCCAAGTGGTGGCGGTGGACCCCTCCATTGGCGGCGTATTGGTGCTCGGTGACCGGGGCACTGGCAAATCGACGGCCGTGCGGGCGCTGGCCGACCTGCTGCCGCCTATTCAGGTGGTCAAGGGCTGCCCTTACCGCTGCGACCCGGCCAAACCGGCAGGCAGCTGCCCGGTCTGCCAAGCCCGCGACCCCAAAAGCAAAATCGCGACCGAGCGCCAGAGCGTGGCTGTGGTGGACCTCCCTTTGGGCGCGACCGAAGACCGGGTGGTTGGCGCGCTCGATCTGGAAAAAGCCTTGTCGCAAGGCGTCAAATCCTTCGCCCCCGGCCTGCTGGCGCAAGCGCACCGTGGCTTTTTGTACATTGACGAAGTCAACCTCCTAGACGACCATTTGGTGGACCTGCTGATCGACGTGGCCGCCTCCGGTGAGAACTTGGTCGAGCGCGAAGGCCTGAGCGTTCGCCACCCCGCCCGCTTTGTGCTGGTGGGCAGTGGCAACCCCGAAGAAGGCGAGTTGCGCCCGCAATTGCTGGACCGTTTTGGCCTGTCGGTGCAGGTGCGCACGCCCCAAGACCTGGCGCTGCGCGTGAGCATCATCAAGCGCCGCGATGCCTTCGACAAAGACCCTGCCGCCTTCAAGGCGCTATGGCACAAAGACAACCAGAAGCTGCAAAAACGCATCCTCAAAGCGCGTGAGCTGCTGGACCAAGTTGAGGTGAGCGACGACATGCTGATGCTGTGCGCTCGCCTGTGCCAGCAGCTGGGCACCGACGGCCTGCGTGCCGAGCTCACGCTGCTGCGCGCCACCCGCGCGTACGCCGCGCTGCAAGGCCACAAGGCCGTGCTGCCCGAACACCTGCAAAGCATGGCCCCGCTGGCCCTGCGCCACCGCCTGCGCCGCAACCCGCTGGACGACACCGATTCGGGCGCGCGCGTGCAGCGCAGCGTGCAAGAAGTGCTGGCCGCCTGACAGGGCCTGCGCGCATGACCCGCGACCCCGCGCTACCCCAAGTATCCACTGACCCGCTGGAGCGCTGGAACGATGCGCTGACGGCGCTGCAGCTGCTGCAAATCGACCCGCACGGTTTTGGCGGGGTGTGCCTGCGTGCGCCGCACGGCCCGGTGCGTGAACGCTGGCTGCAAGCGCTGACCGGGATGGGCCTGGGTTTGGTCAAAGTGCCCGGCTCGGTGGACAGCGAGCGGCTGCTGGGCGGCATCGACCTGGCCCACACCCTGCAAACCGGCCAGCTGCACATGCAAGCGGGCTTGCTGCAACAAGCCGACCAAGGCCTGGTGTGCTTGCCCATGGCAGAGCGCCTGTCACCCGCCCTGCTCGCGCCTTTGGTGCAAGCCTTGGAGCAAGGCCAGGTGCCGCCCAACCGCCACAGCGCCGAACCCACGGTCACCCGCTTTGGCGTGGTGGCGCTGGATGAATCTTTGCCCGACGAGCCGGGCGTGGGCGCGGCCCTGTCCGAACGCTTGGGCGTGTGGCTGGACTTGCACGACCTGTCGCCCAGCGACATCCACGCGGACTGGACCGATGCCAATAATGACGGCTTACACCTTCGGCTGAGCCCGGGTGCTTTGGCCCGCGCCCGCGCGCAGTTGTCTCAAGTACAAGCCAGCGACGACCAGATGCAAGCGCTGTGCGCCGCAGCACTGGGCCTTGGCATCGGCTCTTTGCGCGTGCCCAGCCTGGCGCTGCGCCTGGCCTGTGCGCATGCGGCGCTGAACGGACGCCAAGCACTAGAAGCGGACGATCTGGGCTTTGCGGCGCGCTGCGTGCTTGCGCCGCGCGCCACGCAGTGGCCTGCTGATCCTTCTGCGCAAGAGGCAGAGCCTGCGCCACAGGAAGACAAGACACAGCCACAAGAGCCGCCACCAGAACCTCCAGAAAACGCCGACGAAGCACCTGACGACGACGCTGAAAAAGACAAGGACTCCGCCCCACCGCCCGAACAGAACGCCGAGCCCAGTGCCGAAGACCTGCAAGAAATGATGGTCTCTGCTGCCTTGGCAAGCTTGCCGCCGCACATGCTGGATGCGCTCATGACGCGCCAGGGCGCGTCCAGCTCACAAAGCTCCGGGCGCAGCGGCCAGACCCGTGCGGGCTCGCAGCGCGGCCGGCCCCTGCCCCCGCGTCCAGGCCGCCCCGGCGGTCAGGCGCGCCTGCATGTGCTGGCCACCTTGCGCGCCGCCGCGCCCAAGCAGCGCTTGCGGCAAGCGCACAGCACCGGCCGCGTGGCGATTCGCGCGGAGGACTTTCACATCCAGCGCTACCAGCAGCGGGCTTCCAGCTGCCTGATCCTGGCGCTCGATGCTTCCGGCTCGGCTGCGCTGCAACGCCTGGCCGAAGCCAAAGGCGCAGTCGAGTTGCTGCTGCAGCAGTCGTATGCGCGTCGCGACAGCGTGTGCATCGTGGCCTTTCGAGGTGCGCAGGCGCAGTTGCTGCTACCCGCAACACGCTCGCTGTTGCGCGCCAAACGCGCCATGACTGGCCTGCCCGGCGGTGGCGGCACGCCGCTGGCCCTGGCCCTCAAAATGGCGCACGAACAAGCAGCGCAGCTGCAGCGCCAAGGCGTCACGCCCATCCTGGTGGTGCTGAGCGACGGCCGTGCCAACGTGACGCTGCAGGGCCTTGGCGGTCGCGCCCAAGCCCAAACCGATGCGAACAACTGGGGCCAGCAATGGCGCGCCAGCGGCCACCGCGCCTTGTGGATCGACACCTCGATGCAGCCCGACGCGCAAGCGCAGCAACTGGCCAGCACCATGGGCGCGAGCTACCTGCCCATGCCGCAGGTGCAATCGCAGCGCATGGCCAGCGCCATCGAGCGCGTGCGCAGTCCGCAGGTCTGATCGGCCATGTTTGACCGCTTCTACCCCGGCATGGCCTGGGCCGATCACCAGGCCCAGCCAGACATTTGGCCGCACGCGCAGCACAGCCGTTTGGTGCAAGCGGGCGGCATCCAGTGGCATGTGCAGCAAATGGGCCAAGGCCCCTGCATGCTGCTCTTGCACGGCACCGGCTCGGGGCATTTCAGTTGGCGGGGCTTGCTGCCTGCGCTGGCCGAGCACTTCACCGTGGTTGCGCCCGACCTGCCCGGCCACGCGTTCACCAGCCGGGGGCCTGAAGGGGCGCTGTCGCTGCCCGGCATGGCCGAAGGCCTGCGCGCTTTATTGCTGCAACTCAAGCTCACGCCTCAGGTCATCGTGGGCCACTCGGCGGGCGCGGCCATTTCCGCGCACATGGCGCTGCACTTTGAGAGCGCTTCGCGCAGTACCCTGATCGGCCTGAACCCAGCCTGGTTGCCGCTACCGGGCGTGGCCTCTTGGCTGTTCGGCCCGGCGGCCAAGCTGGCCGCGCTCAACCCCTTGTCGGCTTGGGCCACCGCCAAACTAGCGGCCAAACCCGGTGCCGTGGCCGAATGGCTGGCGCGCACCGGCTCCACGTTGGACCGCCAAGGACTGGATTTGTACACCCGCGTGCTCAGCGACTCGGGCCATGTACACGGCGTGTTGTCGATGATGGCGGCCTGGCGTCTCAAGCCCCTGGCCACGCGCCTGCACGAGCTACGCAACCCGGTGTTCATGCACATCGGCGCACAAGACCAAACCGTTCCCCCTGCCTTGGCAGACCAAGCCTGTCGCCTGCTGCCACAAGCAAAGCAGCATGTGCAATCAGGTCTGGGCCATCTGGCCCACGAACAAGACCCCCAAGGCACCGCCGACTACATCTTGCGTTGCTGCCAGCGCTGACAATCCCATGCTCGCCGGGCGGCGCCCGTCTTGTGGTAATTTCAAGCCATGGTTGTGTCGCTTGATTTCCTCTCATTGCCTTTGTTGGCGGGTGCTGCGCTGGTATTCGTCAGCGTCTTGGCCGGGGTATTTTCTGCGCGCATCGGTTTCTCATTCCTGTTGATTTTCCTGTTGGTGGGCATTTTGGCCGGCGTGGACGGACCGGGTGGGCTGGTGTTTGACGACTTCCGGTTGAGCTTTTGGGTGGGTAACGTGGCACTGGCAGTGATCTTGCTGGACGGTGGCCTGCGCACCCAAATGCGCACTTTTCGCACCGGTCTGAAGCCTTCGCTGATGTTGGCCACACTGGGTGTGGTGTTGTGCACAGGCATCACGGGCGCTGCGGCGTATTGGCTGCTCGATTTGCCCTGGCCATTGGCACTTCTGGTGGGCGCCATCGTCGGCTCTACAGATGCAGCGGCGGTTTTTTCCTTGCTCAAGTCTTCGGGTGTTCACCTCAATGAGCGGGTCTCAGCCACCTTAGAGATCGAGTCGGGTTTGAACGATCCCATGGCGGTTTACCTGACGCTGACTTTCATTGCTTTCGCACTGTCCTCGGCCAATGCAGAGGGTTTGCCGCTGAGCGTCTCCGAAGTCTTGCTGTCTATGCTTGAACACTTGGGCTGGGGCTGCATCTTGGGCTTGGGCTGCGGTTGGGCCATGGCGGAGTTGGTCAAACGCTTGGGCCGTGGTGAAGACGGCGGCGGCGGGGTTCGCGCGCTGTTGGTGGTCTCAGGGGGACTCACGGTGTTCGCCCTGACCACTTGGTTGGGAGGCTCAGGATTTTTGGCGGTTTACCTGATGGGCGTGGTCATTGGCAACCGGGCCCGCAGGCAGGTCCGTGCTTCTTTATCGGCCATGGATGGTTACGCTTGGTTGTCCCAGGCGGGCATGTTCTTGTTGTTGGGTTTGCTGGTCACGCCCACAGAAATGATGAAGTCGCTTTGGCCCGCCATCGGCGTGTCCCTGGTGCTCATGTTTGTGGCGCGCCCTCTGTCGGTTTGGTTGTGCTTGAAACCACTTCACTTCAGTGGGCGCGAAATTGCCTTTGTCTCCTGGGTGGGCCTGCGCGGAGCAGTGCCGATTGTCTTGGCGGTGTTCCCGGTCATGGCCGGCGTTGAGGGGGCCAGCATCTACTTCAACGTGGCCTTCATCGTGGTGCTGACCTCGCTGGTGCTGCAGGGCTCCACCATCGCTTGGAGCGCACGTCGCCTGAATGTGGTGTTGCCTGACCTGGACGACACCGAGCACGCCCGATTGGTGTTCGGTGACTTTGTGCTGGCCGCCGGCACCTCCATGGGCGATCTGTGCTTGTTTTATGGCCTGGAATTACCCTGCGAATCGGAAAAAACCATTGGCCAATGGCTGGCTGAGAGCTTGCACCGCCCCCCCGTTGAAGGCGATACAGCGCACTTGGGCAAAGCAGAGGTCAGCGTGCGCGCCACCGAGGGCAACCTCATCACCCAAGTGGGCATCCGCATCACCTGAAGCGCATGACCTGAAGCACATCAACGCAAAAAGTCAGCCACAGCTTTCAGCGACAACTCGGCCGCTTCTTCTTGTGGCAAATGCCCCACTTGGGGCCAAGACACCAAACGACTGCTTTGCAAGGCTTGCAAGTAATCTTGGGCATTGCTCAAGGGAATCATGACATCGGCCTCGCCCCACACTAGCAGCGTCGGTGCCTTGATTTGGCGCAGCAAGGGCAAGGGCTCTTGCAGCACCGTTTGCCGAAGGCGATCGAGCATGGCCTGGCGCGCACCAGGCGCCAAAATCAAATCGTGGTAACGGGTGGTCACGGCATCGCTCAAGGCCTCAGGCCTGGCATAGGCCGACTTGAGATTCATGCGCAGCAAAGGCTTGGGCAAAACATGCCGCATGAGACCCAGTGTGGCAGGCACGACCATCGGCTTGCCATACTCGAAACCGAAACTGGCAAAACCATCGGGTGCCACCAGCACCAATTTGTCAACGCGCTCGGGGAATTTCGCCGCAAACGTCCAAGCGATGCGCCCACCCATCGAATGCCCCACCAAACTGGCGCGTTGTAAGCCCAAACTGTCCATCAAGGCGA
The DNA here is from genome assembly GCA_044360575.1 of Limnohabitans sp. Lineage (GTDB taxonomy): Bacteria > Pseudomonadota > Gammaproteobacteria > Burkholderiales > Burkholderiaceae_C > Limnohabitans_A. The sequence goes on from JBIKKE010000087.1 coordinate 9,097, forward strand.
TCAGCATGTCCAAACTGCGCTCATCTCGGTAATCGTGCGCTGGGTCGGGCGGGCTGAGGCCACTGCCCGGCAGATCGATGCGAACCACACGGTGTGTTGTCGCCAAACCCTGGGCCCAGGCATCCCAGGTGTGCAAGCTCGAACCAAAGCCGTGCAACAAAACCACAGCGGGGGCGTCCGGTGGGCCGCTTTGGCGCACATGCAGCTGCCAGGGCCCCACGCTGCGCAAGTCGGCAGGGCTGTCCATGTAGCGCGCCTCCAAGCGCGCGCGCGGCACATCGGGTGTCCACAGCCACAAGGACAAGAGGGTCAAAGCAGTCAGGACCATCACAGCGGCCAAGCTTTTCATCTGGCGCAGGACAAGCGCATCCAATAGCTCATGTCAGGACTGCGCACGAAACGGGCCGTTCAGCATCACCGTCTGCACGTTGAGCACCGCCGCAATGCTGACCCAAATCCAGTAGGTGACGAGCAACAAACTGGCCCAACGCGACAGGCGCCACAAGCCCATGACCAAGGCCAAGACCGACAGCCACAAAAACACCACCTCAAAGAGCGCCCAATCGGGCCGCTGCAATTGAAAGTACAGCGCACTCCAGGCGATGTTGAGCACCGCGTTCACCCCAAACAAACACAACACGAGGCGGCGCAGCGCGAGCGTGTCAGCCGCCTGCCAAGCCAGCCAGCCACTGATGGCGCACAAAGTAAAAAGGGTGCTCCAGATC
>JBIKKE010000088.1:0-9812 GCA_044360575.1 Limnohabitans sp.
CAAGGGCACAAAACAAACAAAGGCAAAGGCGGTGATGGCCATGGTGGCCCGCACCGCATCAAAACCATGGCGGCGCACCAACACGCTGTAACTGGCCCAACACATGGCCGCTGTCATGAACAACAAGTCGCCTTTCCACACCTCGCCACCGTCAAAAGCCATCAGTAAACTCGCCCCACCCACCAGCACATCGCCCAGCACGATGAAACTCAAACCAACGGCACGACTGGTGGCCACCTTTTCACGCAAAAAAAGCCAGGCCAACAAAGTGGTCCACAAAGGCAAACTGCCGGGCATGAGCACAGAGGCATGCGAAGCCGGGGCATAGAAAAAACCGGTGTAAGCCAAGATGGCGTACAGGAACCCACCCAAAAACCCTGTTTGCACCGTTTGACGCAGAGGCAGGGGCGACAGGCCCCACAGTGAACCCACGGGCTGTCCCGCCTGACGGGCTGGACGCATCAGCCACCAGGCCCAAGGCAACAACACGGCACTGGCCCCCAAAATACGGGCAAAGGCGATGTCGAGGGGCAACAAGCCCCGCGATGCAGACGCGCGTGCAATGACAATGAAACCAGTCCAGATGAGCACCGTGATAACCGCCGAAACCAGGCCCACGGTTTTTGAAGAAAATCGCATGGCCCGAATCATACGACCCCAAGGGAAAGGCCCAGGCAAAGGGTGGGGGCGGGTTAGACTTGCCCGATGAAGTTGACCCGCTCATGCCCAACTTGGAAAGCGCTCAAGCAGCGTGGCATGGGGGTTTTACTGACAGCCGCTTGCGCCGCCTCACAAGCCACTCCTGCGACACCGACTCAGCACGAGCTGCCCCCAAGCATTCAGAAAATCTTGCGTCAGGCCCAAGTACCGCCCTCGGCCTTGAGCGTCTTGATAGCGCCCTTGCCGGCCAACAACTCAGCCGCCCAAGCCAGCAGACCACGTTTGTCGCACCAAGCCCAGACCAGCGTCAACCCAGCTTCGGTCATGAAGCTGTTCACCACTTACGCCGGCCTGAGCCTGCTCGGGCCTGAGCACACTTGGCGCAACCGCGTGTACACCGATGGCCCCGTGCGCGAAGGCGTGCTCCACGGCAACCTGATTGTACGCGGCAGCGGAGACCCCAAATTGGTGGTCGAACGTCTGCAAGACCTGCTAACACAAGTACAAACTGCGGGCGTGCGTGAGGTACGGGGTGACATCGTGCTGGATCGCAGCGTGTTTGATGTGCGCGAGCGCAGCGAACCCTTTGATGACGAGCCCTTGCGACCCTACAACGTGGGGCCTGATGGCTTGCTGCTCAATTTCAAAGCCGTCATTTACACCTTCACACCCGACCCAGCCAACGGCCAGGTGCAGGTTCGCTATGAGCCGCCATTGGCCGGTTTGTCGGTCACCCCCAAATTGCCTTTGACCTCAAGCCCTTGCACCGACTGGCGACGCCAGCTGCAGGCCGACTTCAGCCAAACGCTCCAGGTTCGGTTTGCCGGCGGTTACCCCGCCAACTGTGGCGAGCGGGAGTGGCCCGTGGCCTTTCAAGACCCCGCTCAATACGCTCCACGGGTGCTGCAGGCCATGTGGGCAGGCTCAGGTGGACAACTGAGTGGGCAGGTGCGCTACGGGGCACGCCCTGCCCAGGCCCGCTTGCTGGTGGATGCACCGTCATTGCCCCTGTCGGAAGTGATCAAAGACATCAACAAGTTTTCAAACAACGTGATGGCCCAGCAGCTGTATCTGACACTGTCGAGCGAGCTGGGGGCGCCCGGGCGCTTTGAGGCCTCGCGCTTGCGCTTGTCGCAGTGGTGGCGGCATGCCTTTCCCGGTCAGAGCGAGCCGCTGCTGGACAACGGTTCTGGCCTATCGCGCACCGAACGCAGCACGGCGCAGGCCTTGACCGCTTTGCTGCAGGCGGCACAGGCGGGTCCGCATGCCCAAGCGTTCACCGACTCGCTGGCCGTGGCTGGCGTAGACGGCACGGCCGCCCGCTTGAAAGACCGCCACCCCCACTCGCCTGTGATCGGCAACGCCTGGCTCAAAACCGGCTCTCTGCGCGACGTGGCCTCGGTGGCAGGCTATGTGCAAGGACAAAGTGGCCAGCGTTACACCTTGGTCGCGGTTCTACACCACCCCAACGCCCACGCAGCGAGAGCCGCGCTGGACCAGCTGCTGGAATGGACAGTGCGCGACACCACGCCCCAACGAAAACCTTCGCCGTCACTTACACCATGAACTTGATCGACTGGGTAGGCTCAGTAGCCGCCTTCCTCACCACCGCCAGCTTCATCCCGCAAGCCTGGCAAACTTTCCGCACCCGCGACGTGAGTGGCATCTCGCTGGGCATGTACAGCCTGTTCACCGTGGGCGTGGCGCTGTGGCTGGTGTACGGCATCTTGATGGTGGCCTGGCCCATCATCATCGCCAACGCCATCACCACCAGCTTGGCGCTGATGATTTTGGTGATGAAGTTGCGGTACCGCTGAGCCCAAAGGGATACCGGTAAATGGGTATTAACCCCATGGTCCACAAGGAATACAAGCTTTAGGATTTCACAAAATCGCACGGTCGTTCGGTTTTATAAATCACAAGGGGACTCCAACATGGCATCTATCAAACTCCGTCTTTCCCTCATCAGCGCAGCTGCACTTCTTGCCGCTTGCGGTGGCTCCGACCCGGTCAACGGTTCACTGATTGACGCGCCGTCAACTTTGGCAACCTTGACCAAAGCTCAACTCGATGCCAGTGGATTGATCGCCCTGAGTGGACCCGCAAAATGCGATGTCAAGCTTGTCAGTCTCAACTATGTGACGCCAGGCGCCAAAGGCGAATCGTCCAACGCATCCGGTGTTTTGCTATTGCCCACTGGCGCAGGCTGCACGGCAGCAGCCCCACTCGTTGCCTACGCGAAAGGGACTGATGTACAAAAGCCACGCACACTGGCCAACCCGCTCGACTCTGAAACAGGCCTATTGGCCGCCATGTACGCAGGCCAAGGTTATGCCGTAGTGGCAACGGACTACCTGGGGTTTGCCAAATCCAACTACAGCTACCATCCTTATTTGCACGCTGACTCCCAAGCAACCTCAGTCATCGATTCCATCCGTGCTGCACGAAACGCTGCGTCGTCCCAAGGTGGCAGCCTGAATGGCAAAGTCATGCTGACGGGGTACTCGCAAGGCGGGCATGCCTCCATGGCAGCACACCGTGCGATCGAAAAGAGCTTGTCTTCAGAGATCAACGTGGTGGCGGGCGCGCACCTTGCAGGCCCCTACAACCTGTCTGGCTCCATGAAACTTCCGGATGCCATTGCGGGTTACCAGTTTTTTGTGCCCTACCTGGTCACAGCTTGGCAAAAAATTTACGGCAACCTTTACAGCAATGTCAATGATGCTTTTAAAGCACCTTATGCCGCAGGAATTGAAAGTCTGTTGCCTAACCCCACACTGAATTACACGACATTGGTCACTACTGGCAAATTGCCAGGCATCAATGGTGAAACACCCAATCAGGCGCGTGACGCCTTGTTTCAGACCGCATTCAGCAGCGACATCCTGACCAACCCCAACAACCCCACCTTCCTGGCGGCCAAAAAGAACGACCTGTTGGATTGGTCTCCAAAGTCTCAAACCATGCTCTGCAGCGGCAGTGGTGACCCCACTGTGCCTCAGGCCGTTCACCAAACGGTCATGAAAGCAGCGTTTGACGCCAAAGGGCTGACGAACGTGACTTCGGTCGATGTTCACCCGCTGATTGTTCAAACCTATGGGCCCATCACCATGGCCAACATCGCCAATTACCATGGTACATACGCCCCTCCGTTTTGCCACGCAGCGGCCAAATCGCTGTTTGACGCTGTGAAATAAGCGATCAAAAATTGCACAAGGCCCGCGTCATGCGGGCCTTGTTTTTCAAACCAACGAAATACTTAAGCCGCAGCCCTCTGCAGCCTGTCCCGCACGCCTTCCCATTCGGGCGTGTCGGGCGGCTGCTGGACCCAGATTTGCGACACGCCTCGGGCGTCCAAATCTCGCAACACGCCAAACAAATCGTGCGCAGCCTGCTCGGCGCTATGAGGTTGAGCTCGCCACAGCACACCCGCCCCCATGCCCTGCTCGCTCGCAGGTCGTTCGGTGCACCACAAGCCCAAGTTGTTGGCGTGAGGACCCAAGGCCTGCAATTTGACCGTGATGTCTTGCGCTGACATCAGGCGCACTTTGGCGCGGGGCGCGTAATGCGATTCAAGCGTGCCCGAGGCCCGCGGCGCGGCTTGGCCCATGACCTCTTGCGGGGCATCTTTGTCCAGCACGGCGCGGCCGCATGCTGCTTCAATCTGCGCCCGCGTGATCTGCCCAGGGCGCAGCAGCACAGGCTTGCCACGGGTGCAGTCGATGATGGTGGACTCGATGCCCACCTCGCAGTCACCGCCATCCAGAATCAACAAGTCAGGACCCAACTCGGATTGCACATGCTCGGCGCTGGTGGGGCTCACGCGGCCGAATCGGTTGGCGCTGGGGGCCGAGAGGCCCATCACACCCAAGGGCAGGCCGGCCCGCAACAAAGCCTGCGCCAAGGGGTGCGAAGGGCAACGCAAACCGATGGAATCTTGCCCGCCGGCCGAGGCCGTCGCCACGCCACTTTGGCGCGGCAGGATCAAGGTCAGTGGTCCAGGCCAGAACGCCCGCATCAAACGATTTGCAAATTCGGGCATTTCCGAAGCAAACAAGGGCACTTGGTCCACACTGGCCACATGCACGATCAAGGGGTGATCGGCCGGGCGGCCCTTGGCTACAAAAATTTTCGCCACGGCAGCGTCATCGGTGGCGTTGGCCGCCAGTCCGTACACGGTCTCGGTGGGAAGGCCGACCAAATGGCCGTCAAGCAAAGCTTGTGCAGCCTGCGCGATGGCAGCATGGGAGGCACTCAGAATCATGGCAGTCTTTAAAACGCTTCAATGCCGAGCAAAGCAGCCGCCTGCAAGGCGGTGGCACGCACAGCCTCTGGTGTTGCCCCGGTGATGTTCAAGTGGCCCATCTTGCGACCGGGGCGCGCAGACAATTTGCCGTACAAGTGCAGGTGCGTGCCGGGCAGCGCCAGCACTTGGCTCCAGGCAGGGCTGGTTGGGCCTTTGCCGGTGGGCGTGACTTCGGGCCACAAGTCGCCCAGCAGGTTGAGCATGATGGCCGCAGAGTGTTGGCGCGGCTGCGTGAGCGACAAGCCCGCCAGCGTGCGCACTTGCAGCTCAAACTGCGACTGGTCGCAGGCATTCATGGTGTAGTGGCCGCTGTTGTGAGGGCGCGGTGCCATTTCGTTGACCACCAACTGACCGCCTTCAAGCATGAAGAACTCCACGCAGAGCACGCCCACGTAGTTCAGACCTTCGGCAATGGCGCGGGTGGCCGCCACGGCTTGCGCCGCCAAATCGGTGGGCACCGCACCATCGTACACACTGGTCACGGCCAAAATGCCGTCGCGGTGCAAGTTCAGTTGCACCGGAAAATTCACCATCTGCCCATCGGCCCCACGCGCCACAATGACCGAACACTCGGCCTTCAAGGGCAGCATTTTTTCAAGTACGCAAGGCACGTTCTTGAGCTGATTCCAGGCGGCCTCCAATTCCTCACGGGACTTCACGCGGATCTGGCCCTTGCCGTCGTAACCCATGCGCGAGGTTTTCAAGATGCCCGGCAATAAATCGTCGCTCACAGCAGCCAATTGCACCGCTTTCTCGATCACGGCATGCGGGGCCACCGGCACACCGCAGCGCACAAAGTGGGCTTTTTCGGCGGCACGGTCTTGCGCAATGGCCACCGACTCGGATGCCGGGGCCACAGGTCGGTGTGCGCCCAAGGTCAGCAGCGCGGGCGCAGGCACGTTTTCAAATTCGGTGGTGATCGCAGCGCAACGCTGCATCAGTTGGGCCAGACCCTGCTCGTCCAAGTAATCCGTTTGGATGTGGTAGTGGCTCACACGTCCAGCGGGGCTGGCAACATCAGGGTCGAGCACAACCGTGAAGTAGCCCATGGCCTGCGCCGCGTGCACGAACATGCGGCCCAACTGGCCGCCGCCCATCACGCCCAAAGTGGCCATCTGCCCATTGACCATGGCGCCCGGCAAAATGGCGCGGCTCATGCGGCACCCATTGGAGGAAGCGTCATGGCGCGAGCCATGGCGGTTTGTTCGGCGCGGAAAGCCTCGAGCTTGGCGCGCAAGGCCGGGTCGTTATTGGCCAACATGGCCACCGCAAACAGGGCCGCGTTGGCCGCACCGGCTGCGCCAATGGCAAAGGTGGCCACCGGCACACCTTTGGGCATTTGTACGATGCTGTGCAGCGAATCCACGCCCGACAGGGCCTTGGTTTGCACCGGCACACCGAGCACCGGCACCACGGTTTTGGCAGCGATCATGCCGGGCAAATGGGCCGCCCCCCCAGCGCCTGCGATGATGGCTTGCAAGCCACGCGCTGCGGCGGTCTCTGCATAAGTGAACATATCGTCCGGCATTCTGTGGGCCGAAACCACACGGGCGTCGTGAGCGATGCCAAACTGTTGGAGAATCTGGACTGCGTGCTGCATGGTGTCCCAGTCGGAGCTGGAACCCATGACGACGCCGATGAGCGCTTGAGTCATTGGGTGCTTTTCGTGATCAATCTTGAATTTTAAGGTTTCGCTCTACCTTGAGCCGAAACACAACCCGGAACAATGCCCGCCATGATGGACGTCACGATACAAAACTTTGAAGCCGAGGTCATCGAAGCCTCCATGACCACGCCCGTGCTGGTGGACTTTTGGGCCCCTTGGTGCGGCCCTTGCAAGTCTTTGGGTCCTGTCCTTGAAAAAGTAGAAACCGCCTACGAAGGCCGCTTCAAACTGGTCAAGATCAATTCCGATGCAGAACAGCAGCTGGCCCAGGCCTTTGGCATCAAAAGCATCCCCACCTGCGTGCTGCTCGTCAACGGTCAACCGGTTGATGGCTTCATGGGTGCTTTGCCAGAAGGCCAAGTCAAGCAGTTCTTGGACAAACACCTGCCCGCCGAAGGTGAGTTGCACGCACAAGCAGCCGCCCAAGAAGCCCAAGAGCACCTGCAAGCCGGTGATGCCGACAGCGCCCGCGCTGCACTGGAGCAAGCCCTGGCCACTGACCCCGGCAACGACGATGCACGCTTTGACCTGGTCAAACTGCTCATTGGCTTGGGTGAACTGGCTGAAGCCTCCGCCTTGCTGGCCCCGGCCATGAGCCGCATCCCGGTGCCTTTGCGTTTTGAGGCACAAACCCAATGGCTCAACGCCCTAGAATTCGTCACCAACGACCCGCGTGGTCAGTGGGAGCTGGACCAATTCGACGCCTTGATCGCCCAAAACAAACGCGACTTTGAAGCCCGTTTTGCCAAAAGCCGGCTGCTGATCGCCATTGGCCAATGGGAAGCCGCCATGGACGAGTTGCTCGAAATCATCATGCGCGACAAGAAATGGGACGACGAAGCCCCGCGCAAAACCTTTGTCGCCCTGCTGGAGCTGATGACGCCGCCCAAGCCCAAAACGCAAGACGCTACGGGCAAGTCAGCCGGCGGCATCGAATTGATGGGCAAAGCCGCCCTGCAAGAAGACCCGCACATGGCCATGATCTCGAGCTACCGACGCAAGCTGAGCATGATGCTCAACTAGAGATCCACAAGCCCCAAAACAAAGGCCGTGACAGGCTGCACACAAACTGCAGCTTGTCACGGCCTTTTGACCGTCTGAAATGCCCCCAGTCAGCGGGTCACGCCTGCCTGGCGCTCAATGTCCATGCGCATGCGCTGCAACAGACCCACGCTCATCAACACCTCGCCCACCACAAACATGGGGCCGACCAACAGGCCTGAAAGGTCATCCACAAAAGCGGGCTTGCGGCCTTCAAAGTAATGGCCTACAAACTGCAAGAACCAGCCAATCGCAAACACCCCCAAACCGATCTGCCAAACAGGCCAGCTCCAGCCCGATAGCCAGACTGGCAGCTCATGCGCCAAACCGATCAAAATCCCATTGACCAAGACGGTGGCCAGCCCCAACAAAACGTTGCCCCGACTGAGGTACCAAAGGCTGGTAAGACCCCAAAAAAACCAGGCCAACGTCAAAGGCAGTCCAGCCAACACCCATGTTGGGCCTTGCAACAAAACACCGATGGACAAAACGATCAAAGGAATGCCCACCAAATGGGTGGCAATGTTGCGGCGACTGCGGTGGTATTGGGCGTACTGCGCCATCAACTGGCTGGCGGGTCGAAAAAGTTGCATGCCTCACTCCAAGGGAAACTGAGCTTTGGCCGTTCTTCTCAGAGCCAACACCACAGTCGAAGGAAACAGATATTTTGAAGTGCACCATTCACCCGTCAAGGGTGATTTCCATTAGACAAACCCGGTCCAAAAAGCGGCAGGCCGTCAAGCCATCAGCTTTTTCATCGCCTCTTCGTACTTGGCGGCGGTCTTTTCGATCACCTCACGCGGCAAGCGCGGCGCTGGCGGGGTTTTGTCCCACGGCTTGCCATTGACCAAGGCGGTCTCTAGCCAGTCACGCAAAAACTGCTTGTCGTAACTGGGCGGGTTGGCGCCTTCTGCGTAGCTTTCAGCTGGCCAATAACGCGACGAATCAGGCGTCAGCACCTCGTCCATCAGCACCAGTGTGCCGTCAGCATCCAGGCCAAACTCGAACTTGGTATCGGCAATGATGATGCCTTTGGTGGCTGCGATGTCGCGCGCTGCTTTGTAAAGCTGGATGCTGATGTCGCGGATGCGGGTCGCCAAATCGGCTCCGATCATGGCCACGGTTTGCTCAAAGGTGATGTTCTCGTCATGCTCACCCACCGCCGCTTTGGCCGCAGGGGTATAGATGGGCTCAGGCAGGCGACTGGCGTTTTTCAGGCCCGGGGGCAACTTCACACCGCAAACGGCCTGATTGTCCTGGTATTCCTTCCAGCCACTGCCCGCCAAGTAGCCACGCACCACCGCCTCGACCGGGATGGGCTTCAAGCGCTTGACCAGCATGGAGCGACCCGTGACCTGTGGCACTTCTTCGGCGCTCACCACGCTCTCGGGCGCATCGCCCGTCAAGTGAATCGGGCAGATGTTCAGGCCTTTGGGGCCGAGCTGGTCAAACCAGAACAGCGCCATTTGCGTGAGCAATACACCCTTGCCCGGAATCGGCTCGCCCATGATCACATCAAACGCGCTGATGCGGTCAGACGCCACCATCAAAATGCGGTCATCGCCCACGGCGTAGTTATCGCGCACCTTGCCTCGCGCCAACAAGGGCAAGGAGGTCAAGGCCGAGGTGTGAAGCGCAGAGGTCATGGAAAAACAGTCCAGCAAAAAAGAAAAAGGCCCGTTGAACAGTCAACGGGCCATTCGGGCGAATTATCGCAGGCTCAGTTCACCACTTGGGCCAATTCACCGCGTGCATAACGGGCCGCCACCACCTGCAGGTTGTCGCCCTTGATCTTGGGCGCTTGGCCTTCGCAGCCGAACTCCAGATAGCGCTGCTTGCAAATTTGCTTGGCCGCTTCGCGGGCGGGCTTGAGCCATTCACGGGCATCGAACTTGTCGGGGTTTTCGAATAAAAACTTGCGGCACGCGGCAGTCATGGCCAAACGGATATCGGTGTCAATGTTGATCTTGCGCACACCGTGCTTGATGGCTTCTTGAATCTCTTCGACGGGCACGCCGTAGGTTTCCTTCATCTTGCCACCGTACTGGTTGATCATGGCCAGCAGCTCTTGCGGCACGCTGGACGAGCCGTGCATCACCAAGTGGGTGTTGGGAATGCGGGCGTGGATTTCCTTGACGC
>JBIKKE010000314.1:0-2609 GCA_044360575.1 Limnohabitans sp.
AAAGGTGAACAACGAGATGGAGGCAAACAAGCGGTTGTAGCCTTCGTCTTCGTCCATGTAGCCAATGGTGTAGATGTGCACCATGAGCGAGACAAAGGTGACGACGCACATCATCATGGCCGTCAGGCTGTCGACCATGAAGCCGATTTCCATCTTCAAGTCACCCACCACCATCCAGGTATAGAGGCTTTCGTTGAAGCGGGCACCGTTGATGACTTGGCTGAGCGTCATCACCGACAGGATGAAGGCCACCAACACACCCAAAATGGTGAAGGTGTGCGACAAGCGGCGACCGATCCAGTTACCGCCAAATTGGGTGCCCAAGACACCTGCCAACAAAGAGCCCACCAATGGAGCCAATGGAACTGCCAACAGGGTGCTGGCGTTGAGGGTTTGACTCATGTTGTTTTAACCCTTGAGCGAATTGAGTTCGTCCACATTGATGTTGTTCTTGTTGCGGAACAGCAGCACCAAAATGGCCAGGCCAATGGCCGACTCAGCAGCCGCCACGGTCAAGATGAAAAACACAAAGACCTGACCGTGCATGTCACCCAGGTAGTGGGAGAAGGCCACAAAGTTCATGTTCACAGCCAGCAGCATCAGCTCGATGGCCATGAGCAAAACGATCAGGTTCTTGCGGTTCAAAAAGATGCCGATCACGGACAACGCAAACAGCATGGCGCCGAGGGACAAGAAGTGCCCCAGAGTCAATGTCATCATTTTTTCACCTCGGCTTCTGGCGTATCGGTCGGTGCAAGAGGTGCCGGGGCCGCTTGGGTCGGCGCCATCTTGACCAGTTGCATGCGGTCTGCCGCACGCACTTTGACTTGGATGGAAGGATCGATCGCCTTGCTGTCCTTGCGGGTGCGCAGGGTCAAGGCGATGGCCGCAATCATGGCCACCAAAAGAATGGCAGCCGCAATCTGGATGGGCATCAGGTACTCGGTGTAAAGCAAGATGCCCAAGGCTTTGCCATTGTCCACCGGCACAGCGCCAGGGGCCATGGCCGGGGCTTCAGACAAACGAAAGCCTGAGAGCAGCACAGCAGCCATCTCCAAAGCCACGATGGCACCCAAGGTTGCGGCCAGCGGGAAATTTCTCCAAAAACCTTGGCGCATGGCATCGATGCTGATGTCCAACATCATCACCACAAAGAGGAACAGCACCATCACGGCGCCCAGGTACACCAAGACCAAAACAAAGGCCAAAAATTCGGCGTTGAGCAGCAGCCAAACCGCCGAGGCTTGCGAAAAAGCCAGCATGAGGTACAGCACCGCGTGCACAGGGTTGCGCGCGGTCATCACCCGGAAAGCGGCAAAAAGCAGCACAACCGAAAAGAAATAAAAGAAACCGGTCTTGACGTCCATAGCTTGGTCTTTTTAAATGTTCAGGACTGGCCCGTGTTCAACGGTAAGGAGCATCAGCAGCCTTGGCGGCAGCGATCTCTTTTTCGTAACGGTCGCCCACGGCCAACAACATGTCTTTGGTGAAGTACAGGTCTCCGCGTTTTTCACCGTGGTATTCCAGAATGTGGGTCTCGACAATCGAATCCACCGGGCAGCTTTCTTCGCAAAAGCCGCAAAAAATGCACTTGGTCAAATCGATGTCGTAGCGGGTGGTACGGCGTGAACCGTCCTCGCGTTGACCGGCCTCGATGGTGATGGCCATCGCTGGGCAAACGGCCTCGCACAGCTTGCAGGCAATACAGCGCTCTTCGCCGTTGTCATAACGGCGCAGGGCGTGCAGACCACGGAAACGCGGCGACAGCGGCGTTTTTTCTTCCGGAAATTGCACCGTGACCTTGCGCGCAAACGCGTAACGCCCCGTCAGGGCCATGCCCTTGAGCAACTCCACAAGCATGAAGCTCTTGAGGAAGTCCTTGATCGAAAAAGAGGAAGCAGTCATTGTTGTCATGTTCGTGAACCGCTCAAAGCCAGATGTTCCAAGGCGAGTGCAACCATGCACCCACGATCAGGAGCCACACCAAGGTGACGGGAATGAAAATCTTCCAACCCAAGCGCATGATCTGGTCATAGCGAAAACGTGGGAAAGTGGCACGGATCCAAATGAACATCGAGACCACCAAGAAGGTCTTCAGGCCCAGCCAAATCCAGCCCGGCACCATGTTGAACAAGGCGTGGTCGATGGGCGACAACCATCCGCCCAAGAACATGATCACGGCCAAGATGGACACCAACCACATGCTGGCGTATTCGGCCAAGAAGAAAATGGCAAAGCCCATGCCCGAATACTCGACCATGTGACCGGCCACGATTTCGGCCTCACCCTCGACCACGTCGAACGGGTGGCGGTTGGTTTCGGCGACACCTGAGATCAGGTAGACAATGAAAATCGGCAGCAGCGGCAACCAGTTCCAGGAGAACATCCCCAGGCCCATGTCGGCCGCAGCGCCCTTGCCTTGCGACATGACGATCTCGGTCAGGTTCATGCTGCCCGACACCATCAAGACCACCAAGAAGCAAAAGCCCATGGCGATTTCATAACTGACCATTTGGGCTGAAGCACGCAGCGCACCCAAGAATGCGTATTTGGAGTTGGAGGCCCAACCCGCGATGATCACGCCATACACCTCAATCGAGGTGATGGCC
>JBIKKE010000315.1:0-2599 GCA_044360575.1 Limnohabitans sp.
TTGATGAGCTTGTCCACAATGGCGACTACGGCCACATCGTCCAGCTCGATGCGCTCATCCACTTCCTTTTGCTTCATGGCCGCAAGCAGCAAGCGGATGGTGCCCAGGCGCTCAGCGTCTTTGGCCCGCATGGCGGTTTTCATGTCTTCGGTGATTTGTTCTTTCAGGCTCATGAGAGGCTCCTGCAACGGGGTTTCAACAAAAAAGGAAATCAAGAAACAACAAAGCCCGCCTGAGCGTCCTCTAGCGGGCTTGTTTGCAGACCTTTTCAGGTCATACAAAACCGAAGATCAATACATCTTCTTGGGCAACTGCATGCTGCGCACACGCTTGTAGTGGCGCTTAACGGCGGCCGACTTCTTGCGCTTGCGCTCCGTGGTTGGCTTCTCGTAAAACTCGCGGGCACGCAGATCGGTCAGCAGGCCGAGTTTTTCGATGGTGCGCTTGAAGCGACGCAGGGCGACGTCAAACGGCTCGTTTTCTTTCACGCGGATGGTGGTCATTGAATCAAAGTTTCCAAAAATGTGCCGGCTGAACAAGCAAGGGAGATCGGGCCCTTGAAAGCCAGTTTCGGCGGATCCCCGTCACGAACTAGTATTTGGCAGACGGGGGTTTGCCAGCAAAGCCTGAGATTATAGCCATGAAATCCCAAATTTCAGGCGCTATTGGCTTGTGAATTGGCTAAAGCACCCACTGCCAGGGCATCTGCGCACGCATGGCCACTGGCCCAAGCCCATTGGAAGTTGTAGCCGCCCAGCCAACCTGTCACGTCCATCACCTCGCCAATGAAGTAGAGGCCCGGCTGTTTGGACTCCATGGTTTGCGAGGACACATCTCGCGTGTCCACCCCGCCCAGCGTGACTTCAGCCTTTTTGTAGCCTTCGCTGCCAGTGGGCTTGAGTTGCCAATTGGACAAAGCCTCTGCCAATTTATGGAGGGCTTTGTCAGGCACATCGGCCGCAGTGCGCTGCAAGGCAGGTTCCTGGCTCACCCAGGCTTCGGCCAAACGGCTGGGCACCAAGGTGGCCAGCTCGTTGCCCAGCAGTTTTTTGGAGCGCAGCTTGGCTTCTTGCAAGCGCTCGGGTAGGTTCACTTCAGGCGCGAGATTCAGACGAATGGGCGTGCCCTCTTGCCAGTAGCTTGAAATTTGCAACACGCCCGGCCCCGACAACCCCCGGTGCGTGAACAACAGGTCTTCGTCAAAGTGCATGCGGCTCTTCTTTTCGCCAGTCTCGATGCCCACAGGCAATGCGAGTCCGGCGAGTTGGGCATACGGTGCCCAAGCATCCCCGTCAAAGGTCAAAGGCACCAAGCCCGGGCGGCGCTCCACCAAGCGCAGACCGAACTGGCTGGCAATCCGATAGCCCCAGTCACTGGCGCCGATTTTAGGAATGGACAAACCACCGGTGGCCACCACCAAAGATGTGGTCTGCAAAGGGCCTTCGCTGGTGACAAGCGTGTAACGGGTCTTTGCGCCCGAAGGTGCAGGGTCACCTGACTCGGCCTGCACCGACTTCACGCTGCTCCCCGAACGGATTTCCACGCCGCCTGCAGCGCACTCGGCCAGCAGCATGCGGATAATGTCTTCGGCCGAGTGGTCGCAAAACAGCTGGCCCTTGTGTTTTTCATGGAAAGCGATGCCGTGCTTTTGCACCAGATCGATGAAGTCTTGCGGCGTGTAGCGAGACAGGGCCGAGCGGCAAAAGTGCGGGTTTTGGCTGATGAAGTGCTTTTGTGGGGCCGATGCGTCGAGCAAACGGTTGGTGAAATTGCAGCGCCCGCCACCCGAAATGCGGATCTTTTCGGCAATTTTGTCGCTGTGGTCAATGACCAGCACCTTCAGCCCGCGTTGGCCCGCGACGCCCGCGCAAAACAAACCGGCAGCCCCGGCCCCTACGATCACCACATCCCATGTACTCATGGGGTCAGAGTTTAGAGCCTGGTCACAAGTTGCAATTTAGGTGGCGCATCAATAGGCATCTCCATCCGCATGGGCGTGTCTTTTCCAACGTGCCATAAGGTATTTGCTCACAATGAGCGCACAAGGTGTGATCCATGCTGAATCGTGAGCCCACCACCAAAAAACCTGTCAACCTTTCGCTGAATGATGCTCTGGTGCATGAGTCACGCGCCTATTGCGGCAATCTCTCGGCCAAGGTCGAAGAAATGTTGAAGGACTATGTGGCCTCAGACCGTCAATTACGGCAGCAACACCGCCAGCAGGCGCAGCAAGCGGTGGTCATTTGGAACGCCTTGCACGAATCGGTGGGATCTTATGCCGACGCGCACTACACCCTTTAAGACAGGCAATAGCCCATTACGACGTGCATTTGAACCCAAGTCCCATGTGGGCCACTGAGCCCGCTGGACATGGTGTCGGTGCACAGCGAGCAGCTGGGTCCTTGTGTGGGCAGTCTGTCGGATCAGGGGGCAGGTGATCGCCGATGCCCTTGATGAGCTGCTGACGCGCAGTTGGGGCTGAATTCAGGCCAGTTTCTGTGAGCGTTGTGGTTGCGCTGCCCAAGCCCGCGCGCCCTGCACCACATCCCCCACCACGATGATGCTGGGGCTTTCCAGTTGTTCGCGTTGTACGGTGTGC
>JBIKKE010000316.1:0-2583 GCA_044360575.1 Limnohabitans sp.
GTGGAAGCCCGCTTCCCCGATCCATTGTGCAACCCCTACCTCGGCTTCGCAGCCTTGTTGATGGCGGGCTTGGACGGTATCGAAAACAAGATCCACCCCGGCGAAGCAGCGACCAAAGACCTGTACCACTTGCCGCCCGAGGAAGACAAATTGGTCCCCACCGTTTGCTCCAGCTTGGACCAAGCTTTGGACGCACTGAACGCAGACCGCGCTTTCTTGACCAAGGGTGGCGTGTTCACCGATTCTTGGATCGACGCTTACATCGAATTGAAGATGCTAGAAGTCAACCGCAGCCGCGTCGAAGTGTCGCCTGTCGAATACGACATGTACTACTCGCTCTGATCGGTATGGATGCCATTGCACGACCTGTGCAATGCGCTCAAAGGACGGCCTCGGCCGTCCTTTTTTTCTGGTTCAATGTGGTTTTGATGGTGTCCACTGCCAGTTGGCACAGGAGTCAAATCATGCTCACGCTTCGACGTTTTCAAAACGGCTTCTTGGTGCGCCTATTCTGGGCCTTGGGGTTCGGTGTGTCGGTCGCTGCCACAGGCGTTGCCTCGGCACAGGAAGCCATTTACCGTTGCGGACAGGAGTACACCAACGCGCCAAGTGATGTTCGTCAATGCGAGCGCTTGGCCCCGCAGGCCGTCACGGTTATCACCGGAACCAGGCCTTCTCCTTCTCCTTCCCCTGCTCGGGCCCCGGTCTCCGCGCCCAGTGCGGCATCCAGCGAAGGGCGCAGCACAGAGCCGGCTCGTGCTTTGTCGCCACAACAAGCCGAACGCGACCTGCATGCCCGCACCATTGTGGGTCATGAGTTGGACAAGGCTCGCCAGCAACTCACCGTCTTGGTGCAAGAGTACAACGATGGGGAGCCGGTCAAATGGGCTTCTGAAAGCCGTCACCACCAAAGGTACCTGGACCGCGTGTCTTCGCTCAAGGCCTCCATTGAGCGCACGCAGCGTGACATTGACAGCTTGCAACGAGAGCTTGACCGCCGTCCTGCGGTGGTCAGCACCCGAACTCCATGAATAAAGTTGCCCGTTTCCAATCCTTTGATTTATTGGCCACCCCTGTCGCAGTGATGCAAGGGCAGGGGAGAATTCGTTTTGTCAATGCAGCCTTAGAAGACGCTTTGGGCATGTCGCGCCGAACGCTGTACGACATGCACCTGCCAGATTTCTTCCTGGATCCTCAACCGCTGGTATCTGCTTTGGTGGGGGCGCAGTCCAACGAGTTTGCGGCCTTGCGTTATGAAGCGCAGTTGCGCCGCTTGCACCATGAAGATACTTTGCCCGTTCATGTGATCGTGGCGGCAACAGATGAGCCCGACGAAGTGATTGTGGAGCTCATGCCTGTGGAGCAGCAAACGCGGCAAGAACGCGAGGAGCGCCTGCTGGACCAGGCGCAAGCCAACAAGGAGCTGATCCGCAATTTGGCACACGAGATCAAAAACCCGCTGGGGGGGATTCGGGGGTCAGCCCAGTTGCTGGAGATGGAGCTCAATGACAAAGAGTTGAGCGAGTACACCCAAGTCATCATCCACGAGGCCGATCGCCTGCAAACCCTGGTGGACCGTTTGCTGGCGCCGCACCGCAGACCACATGTGGTGGGTGACGTGAACATTCACGAGGTCTGCGAGCGCGTCAGGGCCTTGATATTGGCCGAATTCCCTCGTGGCCTGAAGGTGGTGCGCGACTATGACATCTCCATTCCGGAGTTTCGCGGTGACCGTGAACAGCTCATTCAGGCGGTGCTCAATATTGCGCATAACGCAGCCCAGGCGCTGCAAGAGCGCATTGCGCAGGGCGAGGCCCAGATCACGCTCAAGACCCGAATATTGAGGCAGGTCACGTTTGGCAAGCAGCGTTATCGCCTGGCATTGGAATTGCATGTGATGGACAACGGGCCTGGTGTTCCAGACTCGATCAAGGACCGGATTTTCTTCCCGTTGATTTCGGGGCGTGAAGGCGGCTCTGGCCTGGGGCTGACATTGGCGCAAACCTTTGTTCAACAGCACCACGGCATGATCGAGTGTGACAGCGAGCCCGGCCGGACGGATTTCAAAATTTTGATTCCGTTGCCCTGAAAGCAAATGCCTGTGAACACTGAAAGCGTTACGTTGATGAAGCCTATTTGGATCGTAGACGATGACCAATCCATTCGCTTTGTGCTTGAAAAAGCGCTTTTGCGTGAGGGACTGCCCACCCGCAGCTTCACCAATCCGCGAGAGGTGATGAAAGCCTTGGAGGCAGAAAGTGATGGGCCACAGGTGTTGGTCAGTGACATCCGCATGCCCGGTGGCTCAGGTCTCGACTTGCTCACGGCCATCAAGCAGCGCATGCCCGGTTTGCCAGTCATCATCATGACCGCTTTCTCCGATCTGGACAGCGCCGTGTCGGCGTTCTCGAGTGGCGCGTTTGAGTACCTGCCCAAGCCGTTTGATTTGCCCAAGGCGGTTGAACTGATCCGCCGTGCCGTGGGCGAGAGCCAGCGCGAAGACGTGGCCGAAGAAAAGATGGCCGATGCGCCTGAAATGCTGGGGCAAGCCCCCGCCATGCACGATGTGGTTCGCGGGCTCGG
>JBIKKE010000221.1:0-4745 GCA_044360575.1 Limnohabitans sp.
AATTTCAAAGAACAAAGGAAACATGCAACAGAAAAGGCAACGTGTACAAAAAAACCGATGAAGTGTGGAAATCAGGAACAACACCTAGATAAAAATGATTTTTTCACTTGGAAACTACCCGTTTCTCCATTAGCATCGCTCTAGCTGTAAACACACCGTTTATCAGCGGCGAACCCACTTCCGACCAAAGGAAATTCATCATGGCAACTGCGAAAAAAACCCCGGCCAAAAAAGCTGCAGCACCCGCTAAAAAAGCAGCACCGGCAACCAAAGCTGCTCCAGCTAAAAAAGCAGCAGCACCTGCAAAAAAAGTAGCCGCTAAGGCGCCTGCCAAAAAAGCTGCTCCGGCCGCCAAGCGCACACCTAACCCGGCTTTCATGAAAGCATTGACGCCTAGCGCTGCATTGGCTGCTGTAGTGGGCTCAACCCCACTGCCACGCACCGAAGTGGTCAGCAAAATGTGGATCTACATCAAGAAACACAACCTGCAAGACAGCGTGAACCGCCGCGCTATCAATGCCGACGACAAGCTCAAAGCTGTCTTTGGTAAAGCTCAAGTCACCATGTTTGAAATGGCCGGCTTGATCGGCAAGCACTTGAAGTAATTCGAATGCGCTTTCAACAAAAAACCCGCCTAGGCGGGTTTTTTGTTGACTAAAACACAAACGCAGCACAGTGCAGCACAAAGTAGGTCGATCGTTGACTCAACCCGCAGGGACTTGCTTAGCCAAGGCTGCCTGGGTGATGGCGCTCAAGGTGCCACGTGTGGTGATCACTTCTGGATCAAGAATCACCTCGATCAGTGTGCCTTGTGGGCGCAAAAGAGCGTCTAGCAAAGCTGCTTCAAAACCGTCAGTTTTATCGATTCGAACGCCTACATACCCGTAGGCTTGAGCCAAGGCCGTAAAATCCGGATTTTGCAGTTTTGATCCGGTCACGTGCTCTGGGTATTCACGCTCTTGGTGCATACGGATGGTGCCATACATACCGTTGTTGAGCAAAACGATGATGCTCTTGCCGCCATGCTGAACCGCTGTGGCCAACTCTTGGCCGTTCATGAGAAAGTCACCGTCTCCGGCAATGGTGAAAGCCAGTCGACCCGTCAACAAATTTGCCGCAATACCAGCAGGGACGCCATAACCCATCGCTCCGACGGTCGGGGCCAGTTGAGTTTTATGTCCCTTCACCAAGCCATGGTGTTTGTAAAAGCGATGCATCCAACTGGCGAAGTTACCTGCGCCATTGGTGAGCACTGCATCCACGGGCAGGTGCTTTTGCAGCGTTGCAACAATGGCCGGCATGTCGATAGCGCCGGGCAATGTTTGTGGCTTCAGGTTGGCCTGATAGTCGGCGTGGGCTGAATGCGTCCAACTCGTCCAAGGGAGTTCATTGGGTGCGGTCAAGACCTCAAGGCTGCGGGCAGCTGCATTCATGGTGGCGTGGATGGCCAAATCGGCTTGGTAAACCCGGTTCAGCTCTTCAGCACTTGAATGGATATGCACCAGCTTTTGGCGTGTTTTGGGCGCTTGCAGCAAGGTGTACCCACCTGTTGTCATTTCGCCCAAGCGTGGCCCAATGGCCAGGATCAAATCGGCATCGCGAACGCGCTGGGCCAATGCAGGACCTATGCCGATGCCGACATCCCCTGCATACAAGGCGTGGTGGTTGTCAAACGTGTCTTGAAAGCGGAAAGCGTTGGTGACTGGCAAATGCCAGTTTTCGGCAAAGCGTTGAAGGGCTTGAGCAGACTGCGCTGTCCACCCGCCCCCCCCTGCGATGACCAAAGGTTTGCGAGCTGCCAAAAGCATGTCACGCAGCGTGCGCAAAGCGCCAGGGTCGCTCCAGGCTTGAATTGCCTCCAAGCGTGGCAAGGCGATTGCCTTGACGGGCTGGGTCAGCATGTCTTCAGGCAACACCAAAACCACCGGCCCTGGACGGCCGTTCATGGCCGTGGCAAAGGCACGGGCGACGTACTCGGGCAGACGCTCTGGGTCGTCCACTCGTTCGACCCGCTTGGCCATGCCTTTGGTAGAGGGCCCAAAAAAATGGGTGTAGTCCATTTCTTGAAAAGCCTCGCGGTCGCGTGTTTCGCTGGCCACGTCGCCCACAAACAACACCATGGGCGTGGAGTCTTGGAAAGCGGTATGAACGCCAATGGATGCGTTGGTGGCACCGGGTCCTCGGGTCACAAAGCAAATACCGGGTCGCCCTGTGAGTTTGCCTTGCGCCTCAGCCATGAAAGCCGCCCCCCCCTCTTGCCTACAGGTCACAAACTGAATGCTGTCGCGGTACAAGTGAAAGCCATCCAGCACCGCCAGATAACTTTCACCGGGAACACCAAAAGCATGGGTAACGCCTTGGGCCAAGAGGCATTCAACGAGCAGGTGGCCGGCAATTTTTGAGGTCATGCCGTATTGTGCCCAAGACCTTACCGGTCAACTGTCACAGCCGCGAATGAGGCGCCAACGGTATGACGGCCATCAAACAACTTGTTCGACCACCTTGAATTCAAAATGTCCTGGATTTCGAACAGGATCAACGGACACTTCGATGCTGCATTTGGGCGGGAAACGCCCTTCAAGCAAGAGTTTGGACAAGGGGTTTTCCAGCCGCTGCTGAATCGCCCGCTTCAATGGGCGGGCACCGAACACCGGGTCAAAACCCACCTTAGCCAACTCGGACAAGGCAGCGGCACTCACTTGTAAGCTCAAATCCATGCGGGCAAGTCGTGTTTGAAGGACCTGCAACTGGATTTTGGCAATGCTGGCAATGTGTTCAGCATCCAAGCCGTGGAAAACCACCGTTTCATCGATGCGGTTCAAAAACTCCGGACGGAAATGGGCCTTGAGCTCATCCCAGACTGCATCCTTGATGTCTTCAGCAGGCTGCCCCACCATGGACTGAATCAAGTGCGAGCCCAAATTGGAGGTCATCACAATCACAGTGTTTTTAAAATCTACGGTGCGACCTTGACCATCTGTCAAACGGCCATCGTCAAGCACTTGCAGCAAGACGTTGAACACATCCGGGTGTGCCTTTTCGACTTCATCCAGCAACAGAACGCTGTAAGGCTTGCGGCGCACAGCTTCGGTCAAATAACCGCCCTCCTCGTAACCCACATAACCGGGCGGGGCACCGATCAGGCGTGCCACCGAATGTTTTTCCATGAACTCGCTCATGTCCATGCGAATCAAATGGTCCTCGCTGTCAAACAAGAACCCTGCAAGCGCTTTGCACAACTCGGTTTTTCCAACACCTGTGGGGCCCAAGAACAGAAAGGAACCCGTCGGTCGGTTCGGGTCAGACAGGCCCGAGCGTGATCGGCGGATAGCGTTGGCCACGGCTGCGATGGCCTCGTCTTGCCCCACCACGCGTTGGTGGAGCTTGTCTTCCATCTGCAGCAATTTTTCGCGCTCGCCCTGCATCATCTTGGAAACAGGGATCCCTGTGGCGCGTGAGACGACCTCGGCAATTTCCTCAGCGCCCACTTGGGTTCGCAGCAAGCGGTGCACAGGTTTTTCGCCCGGCGCCGACTCTTTGGCTTGAACTTCTTTGAGTGTTTTTTCCAAGGCTGGCAACTTGCCGTATTGCAACTCTGCCACCTTGTTGAAATCTCCCTTTCGGGTCAGCTCCTCGATCTGCTGGCGCAATTGGTCAATTTCTTCGCGCACTTGTTGACCACCCTGGGCTTGGGCTTTTTCAGCGTGCCAAATCTCCTCCAGGTCAGCGGCTTCTTTTTTGAGCTTTTCAATCTCTTCTTCAATCAGGGAGAAACGTTTTTGCGAGGCTTCGTCGTTTTCCCTGCGAACGGCCTCACGCTCAATTTGCAATTGGATCAAACGGCGATCCAGTTTGTCCATGACCTCAGGTTTTGAATCAATCTCAATTTTGATCTTGGCGGCGGCCTCATCGATCAAATCAATGGCCTTGTCAGGCAAAAAACGGTCGGTGATATAGCGGTGGCTAAGCTCGGCCGCGGCCACGATGGCCGGGTCGGTGATGTCCACACCATGGTGAATTTCATACTTCTCTTGCAAGCCCCGCAAAATCGCAATGGTGGCTTCGACAGAGGGTTCATTGACCAATATTTTCTGAAAACGACGCTCCAACGCGGCGTCTTTCTCAATGTATTTGCGGTATTCATCCAGCGTGGTGGCGCCCACACAATGGAGCTCGCCACGGGCTAAAGCAGGTTTGAGCATGTTGCCCGCATCCATCGCCCCCTCAGCCTTGCCCGCACCCACCATGGTGTGCAGCTCGTCAATAAAGACAATCGTCATGCCTTCGTCTTTGGCCAACTCACTGAGCACGGTTTTGAGGCGCTCTTCAAACTCACCCCGGAACTTGGCTCCGGCCAACAAAGCGGCCATGTCGAGTGACAAGACACGCTTGCCCTTGAGGGAATCAGGCACCTCACCTGCCACGATGCGCTGGGCCAAGCCTTCGACGATTGCCGTTTTGCCAACGCCCGGTTCTCCGATCAAAACAGGGTTGTTTTTTGTGCGGCGTTGCAAAACCTGAATGGCTCGTCGGATTTCATCGTCGCGACCAATCACCGGGTCCAGCTTGCCCATGCGAGCGCGCTCGGTCAGATCAATGCAGTATTTTTTCAGTGCTTCGCGTTGCCCTTCAGATTCGGCGCTGCCAACGTTTTGACCACCGCGCACCGCATCGATGGCTGATTCCAGGCTCTTTCTGCTCATGCCCTGCTCTTTGACCAAACGACCGATTTCACCTTTGTTGTC
>JBIKKE010000217.1:0-4877 GCA_044360575.1 Limnohabitans sp.
GACTCTTTCTCGGCCGCTTGAAGCAATTTGGCCAAATCGGGCCCAACCTGAACTTGGTCTTGCCCAGTCACTTTGGGTAAGCGGTTCACCATCGTTTCGGTAGCCAGCAGCAAACCGGGTACTTGCACGCCGGCTCGCATCAGCAAAGATTTGGGGCCGTCGTCCTGTTTGAGCATCGCCAGCAAAACGTGTGCCGGCTCAATGTAAGCATGGTCTCCACCCAGCGCCAATGTTTGAGCATCGGACAAGGCCTCGTGAAATTTGGTCGTCAATTTGTCTAAGCGCATGAAAATTCTCCAATGAGACCTAGCTTGGGGGTTGTTGGCCATTTTCAAGCGGCTCAAGCTGTGCTTTGTTGCCTAAAATCAAGAAATGCAGATCCACCAGTTGTCCGTCAGCCACGATGAAATTCAAGACCGCCTGTTGGTTCGCCTGAATACACAGGAAGCGCATGAATTTCGTTTTTGGCTCACTCGCCGTATGGTGCTTCGGTTGCTGCCGGCCATGGACCAAACCTTGACCCGCATAGAAGCCGCCCAACCCGGTGTCGCTGCCTCAGATCTGAGTACCCAAAAAATTCTGACCGATATCAAAAGGGATGCTTTTTTGCAAAGCGCCGATTTCGCCACCCCTTATGAAAACCTTGCACAGCATTTTCCATTGGGCCCAGAGCCCCTGCTGGTCACGGATGTGCAACTGACTCTGCACGACCAAGGCAACTTGGAGGTGGTTTTCCAACAAAAAATGGGGGAAGGCGTTCAGTCCTGCCACCTCAACTTGCAAGCCCAATTGGTGCACGGGTTGATTCATTTGCTGAAAGAAACCTTGGTCAAAGCAGCATGGGAAATAGCCGCGTCAAATGGGTCCATCAGCAAAGAGCCTCATGGCTCATTACCAATGAACTCGACGATTTACAAACACTGAGCAGTCACGGTGTCATCAAGAAATGGCGCCACACCCCGTCCCGCTTAGAGATGTCAGCGGTTATTGCTCTGAATGCCCCAGCGGACCAAGGCGGCATCGTCCGAAACCCGGGCGTCCACCCACTGCGCACCTTGTGGGGTTTGCTCTTTTTTCCAGAACGGGGCTTGGGTTTTGAGGTAATCCATCAAAAACTCGCAAGCCTTGAAACTCTCGCCCCGGTGAGCGGAGGTCACCGCCACCAACACAATCTGATCCGAGGGCAACAAACGGCCTACACGGTGAACCACGCGGGCAGCATAAAAATCAAAGCGTTGATGGGCTTGCTCAATCATGGCTTCGATCGATTTTTCGGTCATGCCAGGGTAATGCTCCAGCTCCATGGCCTGGACTTCATCGGCCGCTTGACCAGTGAGTGCCCGGGTGTCGCGTACCGTGCCCACAAAACTGCACACTGCACCTACTCGCAGGTCTTGCGCTCGCAAAACTTCAAGTTCTTGTGACACATCGAAGTCTTCGGTTTGGATCGTCACTTGTGGCCGCATGCGTTCAGCCCCCGGTCACAGGTGGGAAAAATGCCACTTCACATTCACCCACTAAAGGCGTGTCATCGCTGGCCATGACTTGGTTGACCGCAACGCGGACAGGCAAACCCATGGCCAAGCATTGAGCATGAGCGCCACCGCGTTCAATCAGCGCTTGCCGCAGGGCAGCCACATCGGCCGCCGAAGTCACGAATACTTCGCTGCCCACACCGATGGTTTCACGCAGCGAAGCGAAATAACGCAGCTGAATTTTCATGACAACCAATCCGAAAAGGACCAAAAGTTGAGCATATCCCCATGGGCAATGGTTTGCTCAGCCGGGTTGTCGACCACGCCGTCCCCCCAGACAACCGAAGTCAAAACACCAGAGCTTTGGTTCGGAAACAAATCCAAACCACCTTGGGCATTGCGCCTGACGCGAAGAAATTCACGCCGCTTATCGGCTTTGGGCAGATCAAAGTGCGCAGGCAAAAGATAGGGTACAGGCGCCTGTAGTGCAGAACCCTGCAAACCCAAAATCAAGGGTTTGACCAAGAGCAAGAAGGTGATGAAGCTGGAAACAGGGTTACCAGGCAAGCCGACAAAGTGAGCTGAGCCAGGCGAGGACTCGCGCCGCACATGGCCATAAGCAAAGGGTTTTCCGGGTTTCATGGCAATTTGCCAAAGTGCCAACTCACCCAAAGATTGCACCGCAGGTTTGACGTGGTCTTCCTCACCCACCGACACGCCGCCACTGGTGACAATCAAATCGTGGTGGTCAGCTGCGGTCTTGAGTGCCGCCACAGTGACTTCACGGCGATCAGGAACAATACCCAAATCGCTCACCTCGCAGCCCATTCGCTGCAACAGTGCCCGCAAAAAAAATCGGTTGGAGTTGTAAATGGCCCCGGGCCGCATGTCCCCAGGGACCACATCCCCCGGCATGACCAGCTCATCGCCTGTCGAAAACAAGGCGACTTTAGGGCGGGCTGTGACTTCCAAATGAGCCAGACCCAGGCTGGCGGCCAAACCCAATTCAGCAGGACCGAGTTTTTGTCCACGCTTGAGTACCGTGGCACCGACTTTGACATCTTCGCCACTGCGGCGGATCCATTGCCCCGGCTTAGGTGTGGTCAAGAAGCGTACCCGGTCGGTCTCTTGGTCCAGCACCGTTTCGGTTTGTTCTTGCATCACGATGGCGTCAGCCCCAGGAGGCACTGGGGCACCCGTGAAGATGCGAGCCGTCTGACCGGCTAACAAAGCTTCGCCAAAGTGACCCGCCGCGATGCGTTGCGTCACGGTCAATTCGGCACCCGTCTGCTGCAGATCAGCGCTGCGCACGGCGTAACCGTCCATCGACGAGTTGTCGAAAGCAGGCACCTGCAATGCAGACACCAGGTCTTGCGCCAAGACGCGGCCATCGGCCTCCAATGTGGCCACAGTTTCAGTCTTAGACAAGGGTTGGATGTTGGCCAACAAAGCCTGAAGTGCATCGTCAAGCGACATCAAAGGAGCGCGAGGAGCATTGCTCATGGCATTCAGTCGCAATGCTGGGTGATGAAGGCCTTGATCAAAGCCACATCGGCAGGCATGACCTTGACCCGCTTAGGCAGGGCTTCGATGCCTTCAAATTGCTTTGGTCGCTCAGGTTGGCGCCCCAAAGCTTCCACAATGGTGGCGGCAAACTTGATGGGCAAGGCGGTTTCGAGCACGATCATGGGCACCTGCGGGTCAAGGTGCTCTTTGGCCACCTTCACACCGTCGGCGGTATGGGTGTCGATCATCACGCCGTATGCCGCGAAAACCTGTTGGATGGTCCTCAAGCGGTCGGTGTGGGTGCTGCGACCGCTGTCAAAACCATAAGCAGTAGCCGCTTGTGCAAATCGGGCATCGGCCGACAAATCGAAGAAACCTTGACGGCTCAAACCCTCGCCAAAAATGGCTTTGGTTTTGGCGGCATCGCGCTCCAGAAGGTCGAACACAAAACGCTCGAAGTTACTGGCTTTGGAGATGTCCATGGATGGACTGGACGTTTCATGCGTGTCGGCTGTTCCGCGCACGCGATAAATGCCGGTGCGGAAGAACTCGTCGAGCACATCGTTTTCGTTGGTGGCCACCACCAAACGGTCTATCGGCAAGCCCATCATGCGGGCCACATGGCCCGCACACACATTGCCAAAGTTGCCGCTCGGCACGGTGAAGCTGACCTTCTGGTCATTGCTTTGTGTGGCCTGAAAGTAACCTGCAAAGTAATAAACCACTTGGGCCAACAATCGCGCCCAGTTGATGGAGTTGACGGTACCGATTTTGTATTTGCGCTTGAAGTCCAGATCATTGGAGACCGCCTTGACGATGTCTTGGCAGTCGTCAAAAACGCCTTCGATGGCGAGGTTGTGAATGTTCTCGTCGAGCAAACTGAACATCTGCGCTTGCTGGAAAGGGCTCATGCGCCCGTTCGGGCTGGTCATGAAAACACGAACACCCTTTTTGCCGCGCATGGCATATTCAGCAGCGCTTCCGGTGTCACCGGAAGTCGCGCCAAATATATTCAACTCTTCTCCCCGGCGGTCCAACTCGTACTCAAACAAGTTGCCCAGCAACTGCATGGCCATGTCTTTGAAAGCCAAGGTGGGACCATTGGACAAGGCTTCCAAATACAAATCAGGCCGGGCTTGACCCGCGGCCTGCAAAGGCTTGAGTGGAACGATTTCTTTCGTGCCGAAGACTTCAGAGGTGTAAGTCTTTTTGCACAAAGCCTGCAAATCATCGCGAGGAATGTCATCGATGTACAGCGACAACACCTCGAAAGCCAAAGCCGCATAGCCTTGGCCTTGCCAAACACCGCGCAGTCTGCTCAGGGCCGTCGCATCGATTTGCGGGTAACTTTCAGGCAGGTACAAACCACCATCTGGTGCCAAGCCTTCAAGCAGGATTTCACAAAATTGCTTGCGGTCAGTATGGCCGCGGGTCGACAGGTAGCGCATCAGTTCAACTCTTCCTTGCGAATGCGCACGATGGGAGCCATCACGGTCGGCAGGGCCTGCATTTGGGCCAACACCTCGTTCAGCGTGCCTTCGCGCGTGTCGTGGGTCAAGATGATCACGTCGGTCTGGTTTTCACCCGCCAGGCTGACCTGATCGGCTTCACGCTGCAAGACCGCATCGATGCTGATGTCGGCCTGGGCCAGCAAACCGGTCAGCTTGGCCAGCACACCCGCTTGGTCGGCCACACGCAAACGCAGGTAATAGCTGGTCACCACCTCGGACATCGGCAACACGGTCAAGTTGCTCATGGAACCCGGCTGGAAAGCCAGGTGCGGCACGCGGTTCAGGGGGTCGGCGGTGTGCAAACGGGTGATGTCCACCAGATCGGCGATCACCGCGCTGGCGGTGGGTTCGGAGCCTGCGCCTTTGCCGTAATACAAAGTGGTGC
>JBIKKE010000317.1:0-2545 GCA_044360575.1 Limnohabitans sp.
TAAGCGGCTTTGAGTTCGTTGATGGCATGCGTCAAGGTTTCGCTGACAAAGCTGCCGCCATAAATGCCGAAATGGCCTTTGACATCGGGTTGTTGGTAATCGAACATGGTGTGGTGCTCAGTTGGGGCAGAACCGCTGGGTGCTTGCAAGCCAGAGGCACTGCAATCGGGACCAAAGCGGACCGAAAATGATCAAGAGTGAAGGGTGTTGTCTGCGGTGCGCACCGCTTGGACAAATTGGCGCATTTTGTCGGCATCTTTCAGGCCTTTGCCTGCTTCGATGCCCGAGCTCACGTCAACGGCCAGAGTCAGGCCATGCGTGCGCAAGGTCCGCATGCCATCGCCCACGTTTGCAGGTGTGAGTCCACCAGACAAAACGAGGTGAGCATTGACGTTTGTTGGCAGGAGTGACCAATTGAATGTTTGTCCGCCACCGCCGTATCCGTCGACATGGGCATCGAGCAAGAGGGCTTGGGCAGCATAGTGTTGAAGCGCAAATTCTAGCAAGTCGAAGTTTTGCACCTCGGACAAGGGGATTCGGGCCGCCTTGAGGTGCGGGCGGCCAGTAAGCCGCGTCATGGCCTCGCAAAATTCAGGCGACTCGTCGCCATGAAACTGCAGCAAAGCCCCCGGCACGGCCGCGCAAGCGACTTCAATGCGTTCAGGCGTTTCATTCACGAACAGCAGCACGGGCGTCACAAAGGCGGGCAGCAAACGGGCCAGATCGGCCGCACGTTCGATGCTCACGCTGCGCGGGCTGGGTGGGTACAGCACAAAACCGATGGCGTCGGCCCCTGCGGCGCAGGCGGCCAAAACGTCAGATTCGCGGGTGAAGCCGCACATCTTGATGCGGGTGCGTTGCTGCAGTGGCGTGTTGGAGGGCGTGCTGGCTAGGCTCATGGCAACCAATCAAAAGCTGGGGTGGTGTCGGGCAAACCCCACTCGGGGCTGTAAATCGGGCCAGCAAAGTACAGGCCGTCCGGTGAAAACGTGGGCGCTGCGGCATCCCGACTTTGGGCCAGAAGCACCTCCCGCATCCAATCGGGCGACTGGTTGCCTTGGCCAATTGTCACCAAGCAACCCATGATGTTGCGGATCATGTGGTGCAAAAAGGCGTTGCCTTCAAACTCAAAGCGCCAATAAGCACCGTGCCGGGTGATCCGGATGTGCCGCAGGGTTTTAATGGGCGACAGGGCTTGGCAGCTGCTGGCTCTGAAAGAGGAGAAATCGTGCTCACCCAGCAGGTGTTGGCTGGCTTGTTGCATCGCCTCGTGGGCCAATGGTCGGTAAACCCAGCCGACACGGCCGCTTTCCAGGCTGGGCCGCACGGCCGAGTCGAGCACCACATAGATGTAGCGCCTGCCGGTGGCACTGGCTCGGCAATGAAAACTTTCGGGTACGACATGCGCCCATTGCACGGCGATGTCAGAGGGCAAGTAGCGGTTGGTGCCGCGCACCCAAGAATGGGTGTCACGGTCCAGTTCGGTGTCAAAGTGAACCACCTGCATCAGGCCATGCACCCCCGCATCGGTGCGGCCAGCGCACAAGGTGCTCACGCGGGGCACATCGGCAAATTTGGACAAGGCTTTTTCCAGCTTGTCCTGAATCGTCAGCCCCGTGGACTGGCTTTGCCAACCTTGGTAAGCCGTGCCCGCGTAACAAATGCCCAGCGCCAGTCTCATTGTGCAGGCCTTTGGGGTGTCCAGCCCACGAACAGCCCAAGGCAGGTGTTCAGTGCACAGGACACGCAGGTCATGGCGCGGTCAAGCGTCCAACAAGATGCGCAGCATGCGGCGCAGCGGTTCGGCCGCGCCCCACAGCAGCTGGTCACCGATGGTGAATGCACCCACGTACTCGGGGCCCATGGCCAGTTTGCGCACACGGCCCACCGGGATGGTCATGGTGCCGGTCACGGCCACGGGGGTCAGGTCACGGATGGTGGCTTCGCGGGTGTTGGGCACCAGTTTGACCCACTCGTTGTCGGCTGCGATCATGGCTTCGAGGTCGGCCACAGGCACGTCTTTTTTGAGCTTGAAGGTCAGGGCCTGGCTGTGGCAACGCATGGCACCCACACGCACGCAGAAACCGTCCACTGGAATGGTCGCTGAATTGAACCCTTCGCCAAGGCCCAAGATCTTGTTGGTCTCGGCCATGCCTTTCCACTCTTCTTTGGATGTGCCCCAACCGGCTTCGTCCCGGTTTTTGCCAATGCCCAGGTCCTTGTCGATCCAAGGAATCAAGGAGCCACCCAGCGGCACGCCAAAGTTGGCGGTCTCAGACGCCGTCAGGGCGCGTTGCTTGGCCACCACCATGCGGTCGATTTCCAGAATCGCGCTCTTGGGGTCGTCCAGCAAAGCTTTGACTTCGGCGTTCAGAGTGCCGTATTGGGTCAGCAGCTCGCGCATGTGTTGCGCACCGCCGCCAGATGCCGCTTGGTAAGTCTGGGTGCTCATCCACTCGACCAAACCGGCTTTGTACAGGGCACCCACGCCCATCAACATGCACGACACGGTGCAGTTGCCGCCCACCCAGTTCTTGCCGCCGTG
>JBIKKE010000318.1:0-2542 GCA_044360575.1 Limnohabitans sp.
TGGCCTTGGCGTTGCCGGCCTTGGCTTTTTCGGCGACGTCGTTGAAGAAGTCGAACATCAACAATGTTTTCTTCAAAGCTTGAGCGGCTTCATTGGCCACTTCGGCGTCGTCCAGCAATTCAATCAAAGGGTGCACGTTGTAGCCGCCCACCATGGTGCCGAGCAACTCGGTGGCCTTGGCTTTGGAAATCAAGCCCACCTTGATTTCGCCGTGGGCCACAGCGGCCAAGAAGGAGGCCTTGACCTTGGCAGCGTCGTCCACGCCCGGTGGCACGCGGTGGGTCATCAAATCCATCAAAAACGCTTCTTCGCCAGCAGCGGGCGCCTTGATCAACTCGATCAATTCGGCGGTTTGCTTGGCATCCAAAGGCAGCGGCGGAATGCCAAGGGCTGCGCGTTCGGCGGCGTGTTCACGGTAGGCTTTCAACATGGTTTTTCTCCGGTAAGTCGAGGTTTCAAGGGTTATCGCCCCAAGCCTTTGGTATCGATCAGGCTGGGCGGGGGATTGGTTTTCATGGCTTCGGCATAGGCCAACTGGTCGGGATGAGCGCACTCATCCGCCAAACGTCGGCCCCTTTTTTGGTCCATCAGCATGGATTTGTTGGCCAACTGGAGCCAAACAGCACCTGCTTTTTTGTCTTCCAAACGCAGAGCACCCGTGGTGGTCTGAACGGGGAACATGCGGTACCTAAAGCCTTTGCCATGCACATGGAAAAAACCTGGCTGCCGAGTATCGGCCTCAACTCGAACGCTGGCGCCCAACTCACAAGGCAAGTTGCCCTGATGGATTTGCTGGGCAATCAACAACTCGGGCGGCAAAGAGGGCATCAATGAGGGCTCCACCGCTTGCTCAAGAGGAGCCGCAACAGACGTACTGTCAAGGGCTGGGGCAGTCGCCGACGGCAGTACCTCGGCTGCGGCTGTGTTTGGGGTTGCCGTTATCGGGGCAACAAGTGCGGGTGCATCCCCTGGTGTGGTGGATGCGCTTGGTGGCGCGGCAAGTGATGCAGAGTGCGCCGCGGCTGCAGCAGCCGCTGCAGCTTGCAAGCGGGCCGTGACGTCTGCAGACACCACGCGAGGTGGCGCTTGGCGAATCGGTGGTGAGGCACCGACTTTGGTCTTGGACGCGGCTTGGGTGCGGGTTTGGCTTTGGGCCCAAACGGGCAAGGCCAAGACCGCCCACAAAAGAATCCAGCGGGTGAGCCAACGCGCTGCAAAGTTCAGTGTCATGGGGTCCCCTCAGCACTTGAAGAAGCGAGAAAAAAAACCTGAACTTCAGACGGCAAAAAACACCCCGTCTGGTGAGCGCGGGTGATCAGTTGCCAAAAAAATCGGTAACTGGCGCGATCGTGCAACTGCCCCGCATGGCTGATCGGGG
Source organism: Limnohabitans sp. (assembly GCA_044360575.1). Taxonomy (GTDB): domain Bacteria; phylum Pseudomonadota; class Gammaproteobacteria; order Burkholderiales; family Burkholderiaceae_C; genus Limnohabitans_A. The sequence goes on from JBIKKE010000318.1 coordinate 1,379, forward strand.
CCCAATCTGCCGCTTGGGCTGCCAAGATGATTTGGGCAGCTTGTTCGATCTGCGCCTCACTAGGAGCCATGGCCGCCAAGATAGGACGAATTTGGTCGGGGTGAATGCTCCACATCCGGTTGTAACCCAGCTCGCGGGCTGCTTTTTGAGCGGCTACGCGTATCGCATCGGTGTTCTTGAATTCGGTCACCACGCAATGCGAGGGCACTTTGCCATGGGCATGGCAGGCACTGGCGATCTCAAGCTTGGCGCGCAGCACCAGCGGATGGGTAAATTGCCCCTCAATGCCCATGCCATCGGCTGGAATCGCGCCACCGTGCGCGGAAACAAAATCCATCAAGCCAAAACTGATGGACTGCACACGGGGATGGGCCGCGATGTCAAAAGCACGGTGTACGGCAGCGGGCGATTCGATCAGCACATGCAAGGGCAAATCAAGGGCCCCTGCCGATATCAAAGCCTGCTCGGCCATGTGCACATCGGCGACAGACTCGACTTTGGGCACCATGATGTGCGTCAAGCGGCCTACGGCTTGGCCTGCAATCTTGGCCATGTCGGCCTGAAAACTGGGGTGATCAACGGGGTGCACCCGCACACCCACACGGGCCTCGGGTGCTGCAGCCAGGGCCAACTCGGTGACCAGCGCAGCATGCTCGGTTTCTCCGCCCACAGGCGCGCCGTCTTCACAATCTAAAGTGACATCAAAAACGCAAGTTCCAAACTCTTGCGTCATGTCAGCTTGCAGCTGCAAGCTTTTGCGCATCCTCGCCTCCACCCCACTGTAATGGTCACAAACCGGCAGCTGAACGCTTCCGGCTTGTGCTCCCAACAGGACGTCGCGAGGATGGCTCACTGAGGGTCTCTGAAGAGTGGCAATCAGATCAAGTGGGCCACGCCAGCTTGCTCGTCGGTCAACTCTTTCAGTGTCTTGTCGATGCAGCCTTGGCTGAACGCGTCGATTTCCAGACCTTCAACGACTTTGTACTGGCCATTTTCGCAAGTGACAGGGAAGCCGAACATGACATCCTTGGGGATGCCGTACCAGCCTTGAGATGGAATGCCCATGGTGACCCACTTGCCGTTGGTGCCCAAGGCCCAGTCGCGCATGTGGTCGATGGCCGCGTTGGCGGCCGATGCAGCCGAGGACAGGCCACGCGCTTCGAT
>JBIKKE010000089.1:0-9570 GCA_044360575.1 Limnohabitans sp.
GAGTCGGTTTTGTTGATGTGCTGACCGCCCGCGCCGCTGGCACGGAAGGTGTCGGTGCGTACATCGGACGGGTTGATGTTGATCTCGATCGAGTCGTCGATCTCAGGGTAGACAAACAAGGATGCAAAGGATGTGTGTCGGCCGCCCGATGAGTCGAAAGGACTTTTGCGGACCAAGCGGTGCACGCCGGTTTCGGTGCGCAGCAAGCCAAAAGCGTACTCGCCTTCGATCTTGATGGTTGCCCCTTTGATGCCTGCGGTATCACCCGGTGTTTCGTCTTCCACGGTGGCTTTGAAGCCTTTGCGTTCTGCGTACTTGATGTACTGGCGCAGCAGCATGCTGGCCCAGTCACAGGCTTCTGTGCCACCGGCACCGGCTTGGATGTCGACAAAGCAGTTGAGCGGGTCGGCCTCATGGCGGAACATGCGACGGAACTCAAGGTCTTCCACTAATGCCGTCAATTTGGCGGCTTCCGCTTCGATGGTCATCAGGCCATCGTCATCGCCTTCTTCCTTGCTCATTTCAAAAAGCTCAAGGTTGTCGGCCAACTCACTCGTCAGGTTGGTGATGGTGACCACCACGCCGTCCAGGGCTTTTTTTTCTTTGCCCAGTTCCTGGGCTTTTTTCGGGTCGTTCCAGACTGCAGGGTCTTCGAGCGATGCGTTGACGGTTCTCAGCCGTTCAGATTTGGCATCGTAGTCAAAGATACCCCCGTAACTCGTGGGTACGAGCAGTCAGGTCTGTGAGGGATGCGCCGATTTGGTTGATGTGTTCTGCGTCCATGGGGAAACTCCGATGCGGTAAACCGGGCATTTTCTCATGACTTGCCTTCTTCGAGCCGTGTTGCTCAGCGCTGTCTGGTGGCTCCAGAAAAATTAAAACAGCCGACCCCAAGAGAACATCAATCCGGCATTGCCCAAAATTTTCATCTGCAGAGAGTCTTGTGGACTGATCTTGTAACCCAGGGAGGGAATGATGGCGGGTGAAAAACCATTGTGGTTCAGGGGAACCTTGTCTTCGTAAGGCGCCACGTAGCCGTAAAGAATGCCTGCGGTCACTTTCACAAACAATTTAGGCGAACCCAGCAAGCCATTGAACTGCTGACCAGCATAGAGATACACCGAGGGTTGACCAAATGAGTTGCTGAAAAAGCTTACCCCGCAAAACCGGTTGCCTGGCAGCTGCTCGTCCAAGGCCAAAAGCACCACTTGCTTGTGTTCCGGGTTCTGGCTCCAATGGTGGGTATAGGGGGAGAACGTGATTTCACCCCTTTTGACGGGCTCCGCTGCGCCTTGCACTCCCAAAAAAGAAGGGCAATAGCGAGTTTGCTGCGACATGGCAGGCAGGGCCGCCAGTGCCAAGGCGCAAAGGATCACCCGAATTGAGCAGTGGGCCAACAGTTTCATGTGGAGCTTGTCATCAAAAAGTAGGCGGATTGTAAGTTGCCGATCAGCTCAGAAAAGATTCGAGCAGCGTAGCCAAAGCCTGAGGTTGGTCGTGGTGCAACATGTGACCCGCATCTTGGATCACGGCTTGTTGGAGCTTGGGCACGGATTTCAAGCGTTCGTGAAACTCGGCCAAGGTGTATTTGCCCTTCCACCACTGGCTGAGCGAGTCGTCTGAAGCTTCCACCACCAGAACCGGGGCGCTGATGCGGCGGTACATGGCCAAAGCTTCTTCAATGTGGAACAGATACGGGTTGATGACCTTGTGGGCCGAGTCGCCCAGAATGCGCCACTGGCCATCCGGACCCTGTTGCGCCCAGTGTTGGGCCAACCAGTCGGCTTTGTCTTGGTCCAGGCGGGTGTTGGTCTTCATCAGGCGGGCCGCCACACCCGTGGCGTCGGGGTAAGGCTTGAGCGTGTTGTCGCCCGCGCGTTGCGCTTTGAGCTCATCGAGCCACTGAGCCATGCGACTGGGGGCTTGGGCAGGTTGCGTTGCAGCCATGCCAAAGCCTTCGAGGTTGACCAGGCGGCGGATGCGCTCTGGGCGGGTGCCCGCGTACATCATGACCACGTTACCGCCCATGCTGTGGCCCACCAAGTCGATGGCTTGGCCGGGGTAGAGCGCGTCGAGCAGGGTGTCCAGATCGGCCAGGTAATCGGGGAACCAGTAGCAATCGGTGGGCGGTGTCTCGGTCAGGCCGTAGCCGCGCCAGTCCATGGCGATGATGGGGCGCTGGCTGACAAATGCCTCGCTGAAGGCATCCACCATGAACTGGTAGGAGGCGGCCACGTCCATCCAGCCGTGGGCCAAAACAAGGGGCGTCCCGCCCGCTTGGGCCTGGCCCCATTGGCGGACGTGGTAACGGCAGCCGCGCAGCGGCACCCAGTGGCTTTGTGATTCGCGTAAAACTTGGTACATACTTTCGATCATAAGGAGACACACGATGAGCGCCAGTCGCAACCCGGACCGCCAAGCCCAAAAAACATATGAAGGCACTGCAGATCGTTATCAGACCATTCATCAGGGCTTTGGCTGGAAAGTGCCCAAGCGCTTCAACATGGCCCAGGCTTGCTGCGGCCAGTGGGCTGCGCATCCCGCCACCGCCCGGCGCACGGCCATTCGAGAACATGTAACAGGGCAGGGCTTGGGACGCAGCTGGACATATGGCCAGTTACAAAAAGCGGCCAACCAGTTAAGTGGGGTGCTCAAAGCGCAGGGCGTGCGGCGCGGTGACCGGGTGGCGATTGTGATGCCACAGCGCTTTGAAACCGCGGTGGCCTACATGGCTGTGTTGCAAATGGGTGCAGTGGCCATGCCGCTGTCCATGCTGTTCGGCCCCGAGGCACTGGCGTTTCGCATCAACGACAGCCAGACCCGGGTGGCGGTGTGCGATGAATCGACAGTTCAAGCCTTGCAGCAGGCCCGACACGATTGCTCAGGCTTGCAGAGCCTGATCGGGGTGGGGCAGGCTGGGGCGCTGGCCGACCTGGACTACACCCAAGCCATGGCCAGACAACCGGCCTCATTTCAACCCGTGAGCACCTTGGCCGAAGACCCGGCGGTTCTGATCTACACCAGCGGTACCACCGGCAACCCCAAGGGTGCGCTCATTCCGCACCGGGCGCTGATTGGCAACCTCACTGGCTTTGTGTGCAGCCAGAACTGGTTTGGCTTTGACCCGGCAGATGCCCGTCGCTCGTCCAAAGCGGTGTTCTGGTCGCCGGCCGACTGGGCCTGGACAGGGGGCTTGATGGACGCTTTGCTGCCCAGTCTGTACTTTGGACGCCCCATCGTGGCCTTCAACGGGCGGTTTTCGCCCGAAGAGGCTTTTGAGATCATGCAAAGCCATGGCGTCACGCACACCTTTTTGTTTCCAACGGCGCTCAAAGCCATGATGAAGGCGGTGCCCGACGTGAAAGCACGCTACCGATTGAAACTGCAAGCGATGATGAGCGCTGGCGAGGCAGTGGGTGACGCGGTTTTTGGTTACTGCCAAGCCCAAATGGGCGTGACAGTGAATGAGATGTTCGGCCAGACCGAAATCAATTACGTGGTGGGCAACTGCAACCTGTTTTGGCCCGCCAAACCCGGCAGCATGGGCAAAGGCTACCCCGGTCACCAGGTGGCGGTCATCGACGAGGCGGGTCAGCTCTGCCCGCCAGGCACACCCGGCGAAGTGGCGGTGAACCGCTTTGATGTGCATGGCCAGTCCGACCCGGTGTTCTTTTTGGGCTATTGGAACAACGACAAGGCCACCCAGGCCAAATACACGGGCGACTGGTGCCGCACGGGCGACATGGCGGTGGCGGACGAGGACGGCTACCTCTGGTACCAAGGCCGCACAGACGACATGTTCAAGGCCGCCGGCTACCGCATCGGCCCGGGCGAGATCGAAAACTGCCTGGTCAAACACCTGGCCGTCGCCAACGCCGCCGTGGTGCCCAAGCCCGACGCTGACCGAGGCGCGCTCGTCAAAGCCTATGTGGTGCTGTCGCCTGATTGGCAAAGTCGCAGGCCCTGCGGATCGGGCCAGGCCAGCTTTGACGACGCGGTGCGCCGCGAGCTGCAAGCCCATGTGCGCGGTTTGCTGGCCCCCTATGAATACCCCAAAGAGATCGAGTTCATCGACCAGTTGCCCATGACCACCACCGGCAAAGTGCAGCGGCGGGTGCTGCGCCTGCAGGAAGAAGCACGCGCGACAGCCCGCACCGCAGCAAAGACGTAACGCGTGACAAAATCTCGCCAGATGACCTGGGCTTGAGTTCGGGGCGCATCAGCCGACATGAAAACCCAACAGGAAACACCATGAAAACCGTTCAACTCGGGCAATCCGATTTGCAAGTGACGCCCATCTGTCTGGGCACCATGACCTTTGGCCAGCAGGTCAACGAAGCCGATTCGCACGCCATATTGGACCGCTCGCTGGATGCAGGCATCAACTTCATCGACACCGCCGAGATCTATGCCGTGCCCACCACCGCAGACACCTGTGGTTTCACCGAAACCTACATCGGTAACTGGTTCGCCAAAAACCCCGGTGTTCGGCAAAAGCTGGTGCTGGCCAGCAAGGTGGCAGGGCCTTCGCGTGGCATGCCTTGGGTTCGTGAGGGTTCTGGCATGACAGGGCAAGACATCCTGAACTCTTGCGATGCCAGTTTGCGCCGCTTGCAAACCGATGTGATCGATCTGTACCAGATCCACTGGCCCGAGCGCCATGTGCCGGTATTTGGCATGGCTTATTTCGACCCCAGCAAAGACAAGTCGGTCACCTCCATCCACGAGCAGCTCGAAGCCCTGTCCAAGCTGGTCAAGGCGGGCAAGGTGCGCTACATCGGCTTGTCCAATGAAAGCCCGTATGGCGTGCACGAATTCGTTCGTTTGGCCGAGCAGCATGGCTTGCCCCGTGTGGCCACGGTGCAAAACCCGTATTGCCTGGTCAGCCGCACCTATGACAACGGTTTGGACGAGACTTGCTACCGATTGAACGTGTCCATGTTGGCTTATTCGCCACTGGGCTTTGGCTTGCTGACAGGCAAATACGACCAAGAAGATTTGTCCGGCCCCTTGGTGCCCGATGGTGGCCGCATTGCCCGTTATGACTCGATGCGAAAGCAGCGCTGGGGCCGTCCAGAGGCGCTGGTGGCCGCGCGTCGTTACAACCAACTGGCGCGAGACAACGGCATGACGCCCACCGAGATGGCGCTGGCGTTTTGCTACCACCGCTGGAGCGTGGCCAGCACCATCATTGGCGTGACGTCTGTGGCGCAGCTGAACGAAGATTTGACGGCCTGGTCAACCGAGTTGTCTCCAGAAGTGCTCAAGGCCATTGACGCCATCCGTTGGGAAATGCGCGACCCCGCTTTGTGATTCTGGTCCATGGCCAAAAAAGACAAAGTCAGTGAAACCCCTGCTACGGCGCTTTTGCGCCAGCATGGGGTGAACTTCACTGAACACCCCTACGAATACCTGGAGCATGGGGGGGCGCAGCACAGCGCCCAAGTGCTGGGCATGGATCCATTTGCCGTGGTCAAAACCTTGATCATGCAAGACCAGGATGCCAAACCCCTGGTGGTACTGATGCATGGCAACCGCAAGGTCTCGACCAAAAATTTGGCGCGACAAATTGGATTTAAGTCGGTGGAGCCTTGTGCCCCCGAGGTGGCCAATCGGCACAGCGGCTACTTGGTGGGCGGCACATCGCCCTTTGCGACGCGGCGTGCCATGCCGGTTTTCATCGAAGAAAGTATTTTGACTTTGCCGCGCATTTGCATCAACGGCGGAAGGCGCGGCTATCTTGTAGGCATCGACCCACAGGTCTGCGTACAACTACTGGCTGCCAAGCCCGTGAACTGCGCGCTGGCAGAATGACGCCCATACAAGAACAAGGGAGCTTTGGATGGACGCGTTGATGCCAGTGGCCGTGGTGGTGGCCGGATATTTGTTGGGTTCGCTGAGTTTTGCAGTGATCGTGAGCCGGTTGATGGGCCTGAACGACCCGCGCAGCTATGGCAGCAAAAACCCAGGAGCCACCAACGTGTTGAGATCCGGCAGCAAAAAAGCCGCCATCCTGACGCTGTTCCTGGATGCCTTCAAGGGCTGGTTGCCAGTGGCTTTGGTGCTCGCTTGGGGACCAGAATTTGGCTTGGGCCCTGAATTGGCGGCTTTGGCTGGTTTGGCCGCATTTTTAGGTCACCTTTACCCGGTGTTTTTTGGTTTTGCAGGCGGAAAAGGTGTGGCCACGGCGGTGGGCGTGGTGGTGGGCGTCAACGGCAGCTTGGCGCTGGCGGTGGTGTTCAGCTTTGCCATCGTGTTGTTTTTTTCGCGCTACGTGTCTTTGGCATCGATGGTCGCCGCCGTGTTTGCCCCCGCTTTTTACCTGTTTGGTGATGGGGTGGCTTGGCAGGCGTCCGTGCCTGAAGTTGTGAGCTTGGCTGTCATGGCCTTGCTGCTGGTTTGGCGGCACCGCGAGAATATCCAACGATTGTTGGCCGGCACCGAGTCCCAACTGGGCAAGAAAAAAACATGAGCCAAGACATGCAGCGTTTGCATGTGGCCGCGCGTTACAGCGAGGCCGCCGTTTTCAATGGCGTGGTGTATCTCGCGGGGATGGTGCCTGAGTGCGAAGCCACCGACATCCGCAGCCAGACGGCCGATGTGCTGCGCCAGATCGAGCAGCGATTGATCGAGGCGGGCAGCGACAAAACCCGCATTTTGCGCACCCAGATTTACCTGAAAAACATCACCGACATCGCGGCCATGAACGAGGTGTGGGACGCTTGGGTGGTCTCAGGAAGCGCACCGCCCCGCGCCACGGTGCAGGCCGCCTTGGCCAATCCGGCTTATTTGATCGAGGTGGTGGTGACGGCGGCCGTTAAGGCTTGATGATCTTTCACGAGGGTCAGCCCGAGGGGGAGGACGCCCACGAGCTCAATCCCTGAAGTTGTCGAAAGACAAGGGCAAATCCGGCATGTCTTTGCGCAGCATGGCCATGGCGGCCTGCAAATCGTCGCGCTTGGTGCCCGTGACGCGCACCGCATCGCCCTGGATAGAAGCCTGAACCTTGATCTTGCTGTCCTTGATGAGGCGGGTGATCTTTTTGGCATCTTCGGTCTCGATGCCGTTTTTGACCTTGACCACTTGCTTGACCTTGTCGCCGCCGATTTTTTCGACCTTGCCGATGTCCAGAAATCGCACATCCACATTGCGTTTGGTCAGCTTGTTGCGCAGGATGTCTTCGACCTGCGTGAGTTGAAACTCGGCATCACCAAACATCGTGATCTCTTTGTCCTTGAGTTCGATGTTGGCTGACGTGCCTTTGAAGTCAAAACGGGTGCCGATTTCTTTGGCAGAAGTATCTACGGCGTTGCGCACTTCGACCATATTGGGTTCGCAAACGATATCAAACGAGGGCATGGCGGTAAAAATCCGTGGGTTGAGAATGCGACAATTCTCCCATGTTCCTTGAGAAAAATGTCCCCCTGCAGCCATACAACACCTTTGGCATTGCTGCCAAAGCCCATGCTTTGGTGCGGGTCCACTCTGAAGCCGACCTGCTGGGCGTGCTGGCTGACCCCCAATTGGCCACTTTGCCCCGACAAGTGCTGGGCGGTGGCAGCAACATTGTTTTAACGGGTGACGTCAAGGCGCTGGTGCTCAAGATCGAGGTGCCTGGCCTGCGCCTGGCCAGCGAGACCGACAAGCACTGGGTGATCGAAGCTGGGGCGGGCATTGACTGGCACGCTTTGGTGGCCTGGACTCTGGAGAATGGCTATCCGGGCTTGGAAAACATGGCCTTGATTCCAGGCACCGTGGGTGCATCGCCCGTGCAAAACATCGGTGCCTATGGCGTGGAGCTGCAAGACCGCTTTGACTCACTCGACGCCATGGACCTGCTGACGGGCGAGCTGTTCAGCCTGAACGCAGCGCAGTGCGGCTTCAGCTACCGCGATTCGGTGTTCAAACACGCCTCTGTCGGTCCGGAAGGCTTGGGCCTGGCGGGCAGGGCGGTGATTTTGCGGGTGCGCTTTGCGCTGCCCAAGCGTTGGAAGCCTGAGCTCGGCTACCTGGATCTGGAACGCAAGATGGCCGAGACGGGCATCCAAAGTCCCGATGCAAAGCAGATTTTTGATTGGGTGGTCGCGATTCGCCGCGCCAAACTGCCCGACCCGGCGGTGATTGGCAACGCGGGCAGCTTCTTCAAGAACCCCACGGTGTCGCCCGAGCAGTGCGCCGACATCATCGCCCGTGAGCCCAAGGTGGTGCACTACCCCATGCCCGACGGCAGCATCAAACTGGCGGCGGGTTGGTTGATTGACGCCTGCGGTTGGAAAGGCAAGACCGTGGGCCACGCTGGCGTCTACGAAAAGCAGGCGCTGGTGCTGGTCAATCGTGGCGGGCGCGAGAACCCCTGCACGGGCGGTGAGGTGATGACGCTGGCCAAGGCGATTCAGACCAGTGTGTACGAGCGGTTTGGGATTCGGCTGGAGCCTGAGCCGGTGGTGATTTGATTTTGGGCGTTTGCGGTGGTTTGCCGCGCCGGGTTGGCGCCTACGCGGTCGGCCTCATAACTCGCTTCGCTCGCCAAATCGGCCGATCCGCGCAGGCCCCAACCCGGCGCTGCGTTATCAAAGACCTCCAAAGATCTTGATACCCGCTTGTGTTTCAACAGACGCAGCCTGGGTGCGGGTGCCTGCCGGACTCGCCGATTTGGCGAGCGAAGCGAGTTATGAGGCGAGCCGGCAGGCTCCCGTGCCAAGGCGAAAAACACCCACAAAGCAAGTTAAGACAACAAAAAACGGCCCGAAGGCCGTTTTTCATTAAAGCACCACAAGAATCACTTCTTGCCGTTGCCATCCAACTTGTAAATGTGCGGGCCTTCGCCCACCGACAACAAACCGGTGTGTGCGTAGATGCCCAGTTTGGCGCGGGTGTCCACGATGTCCAAATTGCGCATGGTCAGCTGGCCAATGCGGTCGAGTGGGCTGAACGGCGCGTCTTCCACTTTTTCCATGCTCAAACGCTCGGGGGCGTAAGTTAGGTTGGCCGACTCGGTATTCAAGATGCTGTAGTCGTTGCCGCGGCGCAGTTCCAACGTTACTGTGCCGGTCACAGCGCGGGCCACCCAGCGCTGGGCGGTTTCGCGCAGCATGATGCACTGTGGGTCAAACCAGCGGCCCTGGTACAACAAGCGGCCCAGACGCAGACCGTTAATACGGTACTGCTCAATGGTGTCTTCGTTGTGGATGCCGGTGACCAAGCGCTCATAGGCGATGTGCAGCAGCGCCATACCGGGGGCTTCGTAGATGCCGCGGCTCTTGGCTTCGATGATGCGGTTTTCGATCTGGTCGCTCATGCCCAAACCGTGGCGGCCACCGATTTCGTTGGCTTTCAGGAAAAGCTCGACCGGGTCGGCGTAGTCCACGCCGTTCAGGGCCACGGGCATGCCTTCTTCAAAGCGCACGCTCACTTCTTCGGCCTTGACGTCCACTTCGGGCTTCCAGAACGCCACGCCCATAATGGGATTGACGATCTTCATGCCGCTTTGCAGGCTTTCCAGGTCTTTGGCTTCGTGGGTCGCACCCAGCATGTTGCTGTCGGTGGAGTAGGCCTTCTCCACGCTCATCT
>JBIKKE010000005.1:0-29590 GCA_044360575.1 Limnohabitans sp.
GAAGGCTACAACCGCTTTTTTGCCTACATCTCGTTGTTCACCTTTTCCATGCTGATGCTCGTCATGAGCAACAACTTGCTGCAACTGTTCTTTGGTTGGGAAGCAGTGGGCCTGGTGTCGTATTTGCTGATCGGCTTTTGGTACAACAAGCCTACGGCCATCTTTGCCAACATGAAGGCCTTTTTGGTCAACCGCGTGGGTGACTTTGGCTTCATCATCGGCATTGGCCTGATCGCTGCTTACACCGGCACGCTCAATTACACCGAGCTGTTTGCCAAAGCCAATGAATTGGCCGCCATCGATTTCCCCTGGTATATCTTTGGCATGGACGCCATGCTGATCACCGTGATCTGCATTTGCCTCTTTATCGGCGCCATGGGCAAGTCGGCCCAGTTTCCGTTGCACGTTTGGCTGCCTGACTCGATGGAAGGCCCCACGCCCATTTCCGCCTTGATCCACGCTGCCACCATGGTGACGGCAGGCATCTTCATGGTGGCCCGCATGTCACCCTTGTTCGAGTTGTCCGATTCGGCCTTGAACTTCATGATGGTGATCGGTTCGATCACGGCCTTGTTCATGGGCTTTTTGGGCATCATCCAAAACGACATCAAGCGCGTGGTGGCTTATTCCACTTTGTCGCAGCTCGGCTACATGACGGTGGCCTTGGGTGCATCGGCTTATTCTGTTGCCGTGTTCCACCTGATGACCCACGCGTTCTTCAAGGCATTGTTGTTCTTGGGTGCAGGCTCAGTCATCATGGGTATGCACCATAACCAGGACATCCGCTACATGGGTGGCTTGCGCAAATACATGCCCATCACTTGGATCACTTCCTTGCTCGGCTCGCTCGCCCTGATCGGTACGCCTTTGTTCTCGGGTTTTTACTCCAAGGACAGCATCATTGAGGCGGTGCATTTGAGCAACTTGCCCGCCGCTGGCTTTGCCAATTTCGCGGTGCTGGCAGGTGTGTTCGTCACGGCCTTCTATTCGTTCCGCATGTATTTCCTGGTTTTCCACGGCAACGAGCGCTACGACCAAAACCCGGATGCTCACCACGGTCACGATGACCACCATGGCCACGATGACCACGGTCATGACAAGCCCCATGAGTCACCTTGGGTGGTCACGGTGCCCTTGGTGTTGCTGGCCATTCCTTCGGTGTTGATCGGTTTCATGACCATCCAGCCCATGTTGTATGGCGAATTCTTCAAAGACGTCATCTTCATTGATGCCGCCAAACACCCTGCGATGCAGCAACTGGGTGAGTTGTTCCACGGCCCTGTGGCCATGGCTTTGCACGGCATGACCATGGCGCCTTTCTGGTTGGCTTTGGCCGGTGTGGTGACCGCTTGGTACATGTACCTGATCAACCCCAAAGTGCCGGCATTTTTCGCCCGTGCTTTGCGCCCGTTGATTGTGGTGCTTGAGAACAAGTACTTCATGGACTGGTTCAACGAAAACGTCCTGGCCAAGGGCGCGCGCGGACTGGGTCTGGGTTTTTGGAAGGTGGGCGACCGCGCCATCATCGACGGCTTCTTCGTCAATGGCTCTTGGAAACTCGTTGGCTTGGTTTCTGGCGTGGTGCGCTGGTTCCAGTCGGGCTTCCTGTACCACTACGCCCTGGTCATGATTTTGGGTGTGTTCGTGCTGATGACGTATTTCGTCTGGCTCGCTTAACGATTTTGAGGACAAAATAAAAATGGGATTGTTAAGCCTTGCCATCTGGATGCCGATCGCTTTCGGTGTCATCTTGCTGGCCTTCGGTCGCGACAGCCAAGCGGGCGCAGTGCGCTGGCTGGCGCTGGTCGGTGCGATCGCCAGTTTGTTGGTCACGTCGCCTCTGATTTCGGGCTTTCAGCTCGGAACCTCCGAGATGCAGTTTGTCGAGAAATTTTCTTGGATTGAGCGCTTCAACGTGCACTACCACTTGGGTGTGGACGGCATTTCCTTGTGGCTGATTCCCTTGACCGCCTTCATCAACGTGGTGGTGGTCATTGCGGGCTGGGAGGTCATTACCCGCAAAGTCAACCAGTACATGGCCGCTTTCCTGATCCTTTCGGGCTTGATGATCGGCGTGTTCAGTGCACTAGATGGCATATTGTTCTACGTCTTTTTTGAAGCCACCTTGATCCCGATGTACCTGATCATCGGCATCTGGGGCGGCCCCAACAAAATTTACGCGGCCTTCAAGTTTTTCTTGTATACCTTGCTCGGCTCGCTTTTGATGCTGATCGCCTTGATCTACCTGTACGTCACATCCGGCGGCAGCTTTGACATCCTGACCTGGCACAAGCTGCCCTTGGCGGGCGGCGTGCAGACAATGTTGTTCTTTGCGTTCTTTGCGGCCTTTGCCGTCAAGGTTCCGATGTGGCCGGTCCACACTTGGTTGCCCGATGTGCACGTCGAAGCCCCGACCGGCGGATCTGCCGTGCTGGCCGCGATCATGCTGAAGCTGGGCGCCTATGGCTTCCTCCGGTTCTCGATGCCCATTGCCCCTGATGCGGCCCGTGAGTGGGGCATGCTGATCGTGGTCTTGTCCTTGGTGGCTGTGGTCTATGTGGGCTTGGTTGCCATGGTCCAGCAAGACATGAAAAAACTGGTGGCCTACTCGTCTGTGGCGCACATGGGTTTTGTCACTTTGGGCTTTTTCATCTTCAACCCGCTGGGTGTGTCTGGCGGCATTGTGCAGATGATCGCGCACGGCTTTGTCTCAGCCGCCATGTTCTTGTGCATTGGTGTCTTGTACGACCGGGTGCACTCGCGTGAAATTGCCAGCTACGGCGGCGTGGTCAACACCATGCCCAAGTTCGCCGCTTTTGCCTTGTTGTTCGCCATGGCCAACGCTGGCTTGCCCGGCACTGCTGGCTTTGTGGGCGAGTGGATGGTTATTTTGGGCGCCGTTAAATTCAACTTCTGGGTTGGTTTGCTGGCCGCTTCAGCGCTGATTTTTGGTGCGGCCTACACCCTGTGGATGTTCAAGCGCGTTTATTTGGGCCCAGTGACCAATGACGATGTCAAAGACTTGACCGACATCAACGCCCGAGAATTCCTGATGCTGTCTTTGCTGGCCGTGGCCGTGCTTTACATGGGCATCTACCCCAAACCGTTCACCGATGTGATGGATGCCTCGGTGCTGGACTTGCTCAAGCACGTGGCTGTGTCCAAACTGCCTTGAGCAGCAGGACCCTAAGCGTTTCGCCTGAATTGAACAATTGAGAGAACACAGATGATGGACAACTCCAGCTGGATGACGATGTATCCGGAGATCGTGTTGCTGGTCATGGCCTGCGTGGTGACACTGGCCGACCTCTTCGTGAAAAGCCCCAAGCGCACCGGTACTTACGTGTTAACGCTTGCCTCTTTGGGTGGCGTCGCTTTGCTGCACGCCATGTATGCCGATGCCGGTCAGACTTTGTACGGCTTTGGCCGCATGGTGGTCAGCGACCCGATGGGCCATTGGCTCAAGTGCTTTGCCACCATCGCTGTGATGGTCACCTTGGTCTATTCTCGCCCCTATGCTGCTGACCGCGACATGATGCGCGGCGGTGAAATTTTCAGCCTGAGTTTGTTCGCCTTGCTCGGCATGAGCATGATGATTTCGGGTCAGAACTTCATCGTGATTTACTTGGGTCTGGAGTTGTTGACCCTGTCGAGCTACGCCTTGGTGGCGCTGCGCCGCGACCACACCCAAGCCACCGAAGCGGCCATGAAGTACTTTGTGTTGGGTGCGATGGCGTCTGGCTTCTTGCTTTACGGCATGTCGATGATGTACGGCGCGACCGGCAGCCTTGAGCTGTCTGCGGTGCTCAAAGCCATTGCTTCGGGTCAAGTCAACCACCAGGTGCTGGTGTTCGGTTTGGTTTTCATCGTGGCTGGCTTGGCGTTCAAGATTGGCGCCGTGCCTTTCCACATGTGGATTCCTGACGTTTACCAAGGTGCTCCAACTGCCGCCACCTTGATGATCGGTGGCGCGCCCAAGTTGGCCGCGTTTGCCATTTTGGTGCGATTGTTGGTAGAGGGCATGCTGCCCCTGGCCTTTGACTGGCAACAAATGTTGGCCCTGCTGGCGATTGGCTCTTTGCTCATTGGTAACTTGGCAGCCATTGCCCAGACCAACCTCAAGCGCATGTTGGCTTACTCGACCATCTCTCAAATGGGCTTTGTGCTGTTGGGCTTTGTGGCGGGCGTCATCAACGGCGAAACCACCTTGGCCGCCAATGCCTACAGCTCGGCCATGTTCTACATGGTGTCCTATGTGCTGACCACGCTGGCGGCCTTCGGCATCATCATGCTGCTGGCCCGTCAAGGCTTTGAGAGCGAAGAGATCACCGATTTGGCGGGTCTGAATCAGCGCAGCCCCTTGTACGCGGGCGTGATGGCGATTTGCTTGTTCTCCATGGCAGGCATCCCGCCCATGGTCGGTTTTTACGCCAAGTTGTCTGTGCTGCAGTCGCTGGTGGCCTCCGGTCAGGCTTTTTACATGGGCTTGGCCATCTTTGCGGTCATCATGTCGCTGATTGGCGCTTTTTACTACCTGCGCGTGGTCAAGGTCATGTATTTTGACGAGCCCGTCACCGCCACCACCGTGTCGGCTTCGCTGGATGTGCGCTTGGTCTTGTCCACCAATGGTTTGTTGGTTTTGTTGTTGGGCATTTTCCCCGGCGCTCTCATGGCTTTGTGCGCGGATTCGATCGTGCGCATGCTGGCGGTCTGATCGCCCCAACACAGCAGCATGAACACCTCCACACAAATCGTCGGTTTGATCCTTTTGGCTTTGGTGGCGGCCAATGTGCCTTTCATCAACCAACGTATTTTGTTGTTAGGACCACAGCGGCTTTCAAAGCCTTTGGTTTGGCGTTTAGGCGAGTTGGTGCTGTTGTACTTTGTGGTGGGCGGTGTGGGCTTGGCCTTGGAAAACCATGCCGGCCAAATCGCCCCCCAAGGCTGGGAGTTTTATGCGGTGACCGGCACCATGTTCGTCACCTTGGCTTTTCCGGGTTTTGTTTACCGCTACCTGATGCACCGCAAACACTGAGCGCAGCAAAGCCCTCAACCTTGTTGGCATGTCTGACGACCATCTGATCGAACACCGTGTTCAACGCGAAGAACTCTTGCGCGGGCACTTTTTGCATGTGCTGCGCGACACCGTTCAGCTGCCCAACCAAAACCTGGCCACCCGTGAATACGTGGTGCACCCTGGTGCGGTGATGGTCATTCCCATGCTCAACACACCCGAAGGCCTGCGCTTGGTGATGGAGCGGCAGTTTCGCTACCCTGTCGGGCAGGTCATGACCGAGTTTCCTGCCGGCAAGCTCGACCCTGGCGAAGACCCATGGCTGTGCGCCCAACGCGAGCTCTTGGAGGAAACCGGGTACACCGCCCGCCAATGGGCGCGGGCCGGGGTGTTGCATCCCGTCATTGCTTATTCCACCGAGGTCATCGAGATTTGGTTTGCCAAAGACCTGACTTTGGGCGAGCGGCAATTGGACACCGATGAGTTTTTGGACGTGTTCACTGCCACCCCGGCTGAATTGATGGCGGCTTGCCAGCAAGGCCTCTTGACCGATGCCAAGACTTTGACGGGCCTGCTCTGGTTGCAAAATGTCCAATCGGGCCAGTGGCTCCTGCAGTGGCAAACCAACGCCTGATGGCTTGCCGCAACGACCGCTCCAACCTGAAGACAAGCCCATGAAAGTCCTCGACTTGCAATGTCGCTTCGGCCACAGCTTTGAAGGCTGGTTTGGCTCTCAGGCCGACTACGACGCACAGCGTGAGCGGGGTTTGGTCACATGCCCAGTGTGCAGCGACAGCGAGATCACCAAAATGCTGTCAGCGCCGCGCCTGAATCTGGGCCATGGCACAGCCCCGGTTTTGTCACAAGGGCAGGGCGGTGGGCCTGAGGCCGGTGCTGGAACTTCTGCCAAGGTCTCAGAAGCGCGTTCTGAAGGCGCAGCGCTTGCAGTTCCTGCGGCACAGACCGAACTTGCGCAGCCCAGCTTGCAACAAATTCAAGCAGCCATGGTGAACATGGTCCGGCACGTCATGGCCAATACCGAAGATGTGGGTTCGCAATTTGCCGAAGAGGCTCGCAAGATCCATTACGGGGAAAGCGAAGAGCGCAACATTCGCGGACAGGCCACGCGCGAAGAGACCGAAGCACTGATCGATGAAGGCATTGATGTGATGGCTTTGCCCGTGCCGGACAACCTCAAGGGGCCGCTGCAGTAATGGCAGCTGCTGCGCCGCATGAAGCACACCCTGCACATTGACGACGCTGAAGTTGAACTCACGGCCATCCGTGCGCAAGGGCCGGGCGGGCAGAACGTCAACAAAGTCTCCAGCGCCATCCAATTGCGTTTTGACGTCGCCCATTCGGGCTTGCCCGACGATGTCAAGCAGCGCTGGCTCCAGTCGGGTGACAGCCGCTTGACCTTGGAAGGTGAATTCATCCTCAAGGCCCAGCGCCACCGCACCCAAGAGGCCAATCGGGTCGATGCTTGGGCACGGCTCTATGAAACACTGGATTTGTACGCCAAGCCGCCCAAGCCCCGCAAGGCCACCAAGCCCACTTATGGCTCGGTGCAAAGACGGTTGGAGGGCAAGTCGATCCAGTCCAAGATCAAAAGTGGTCGTCGCAAAGAGGCGGGCGATTAGCAGCTCAGTGATTTGGCTGTGCGCAAGACGACATTCAGCGCATCTGGTGCATCGGCCAAGACAACCATCCGATCGGGCATGCTGCGCAGCCAAGTGATTTGCCGCTTGGCCAGTTGGCGCGTGGCGAAGATGCCGCGCTCCAAAATCTCGGCTTCGCGCCAGTCTGCTTCCAGGCCTTCCCACGCTTGTCTGTAACCCACGCAGCGCATCGAAGGCAAGTCAGGGTGCAAGTCGCCGCGTGCGCGCAGGGCTTTGACTTCGTCCATGAAGCCTGCTGCCATCATCTGCTCAAAGCGCAGTGCGATGCGTTGGTGCAGCCAAGTGCGCTCTTGCGGTTCCAGGCTGATGACCGGAATGTGCCAATCGGGCGCATGGGCTTTGGCGTGTTGATGAAAAGAGGTGAGGGTTTGGCCGGTGGCGGCCCAGACTTCCAACGCCCGGCCAATGCGCTGGCTGTCACCGGGGGCCAAGCGTGCGGCTGTCTGGGGGTCCACTTGGGCCAGCTTGGCGTGCAAGGCCGGCCACCCGATGTGTTCGGCTTCATGATGAATCTGGGCGCGGATCTCGGGGTCCGCCGAAGGGATGTCGTTCAGGCCTTCGAGCAAGGCTTTCAGGTAAAGCATCGTGCCGCCCACCAAAAGCGGCGTTTTGCCGCGGGCTCGGATGTCCTGAATCAGCCGTGAGGCGTCTTTGGCAAATTCGGCAGCGCTGTAGCTTTGCAGCGGGTCCAGGGTGTCGATCAGGTGGTGCGGAACGGCTGCCAACTCTTGGCGGCTGGGCTTGGCCGTGCCAATGTCCATGCCACGGTAAACCAAGGCTGAATCGATGCTGATGATTTCCGCGCCGCCTTGGGGGACCAAGCTTTCAGCCAATGCCAAGGCTGCCGCTGTTTTGCCGCTGGCGGTGGGGCCGACGATCGCGATGGCATCGACCGACCGGTCAGGTCGATTCAAGCCATTGGGTGTGGGCTGGCTGGAGATCATGTGATGCAGACCATGGACTGGGTGAAGGCTTTGGGCTCAGGCGCCTGCCGCTTGGGTGGGCAGGGCGATCGAGCGCCCATGGCGCTGCACCAAAGTCCAAGATACCAAGGCGATGAACACGCTCCACAGCAGCAGGCCGTGGGCCAATGCAAAGACGGGTTCTTGCATCTGCGTACCCAGCCAGCTGCCCATGAAAAAAGCACCCGCCATCATCAAAAAGCCGTTCAAGGCCGATGCCGTTCCAGCCCGCTCGGGGAACGGCCCGACCGCGCCGCTTTGTCCGCAAGACTGGTGCACGCCGTGTCCCAACATGAACAGGTAAATAGGGCCCATGACACTGGCAGCGCCATACCAGTCTTGGCCTTGGCCTGCGTAGGCCAAGGCGGCCATGCTGACGCCGCCGGACAAGGTCAAAAAGGCAGCAATCCCCACCGTGCGGTGCACGCTGGTGCGCCGGAGCATCCAGCGGCACCAAAAAGTGCCCAAGATGTAGGACAGCGACATGCTGAGCATGAAAAAACCATAGGCAGTTTTGCTGTAACCCATGCTGCGCGTGAAGACAAACGAGGAGCAGGCAAGAAATGTGAACAAACCCATGTAAGCGCCGGTGGACAAGGCACTCCAAGCACGGAAGGTGGGGTGCTGCGCAATTTGCCAATTGGCCCGTAAAAGTTGGCGCAGTTGCAGTGCCTTGGGGTTGGGCTGAGCCAAGGTTTCCTCAAAGCGCCAAAGCAGCAGACCCAACGTGATGGCGCCAAAAACAGCCAGCGCCAAGAGGGCCACGCGCCAGCCCAACGCATCCGTCAAGATGCCGCCAATGGGCGCACAAGCGCAGGCGATGATGCCCAAACCCGTCAAGGCTTGCGACATGACGGTGGCGCCTTGTGCCGGGGCGTAAAGGTCACGCACCACCGCCCGCGCGGCCATGACACCTGCACCCATGGCCACGCCTTGCAGGGCGCGTCCCGCGATCAACCAGGCCATGCTGGGGGCGAAAGCGCAGGCAATCGAGGCGAGTACGTAAGCGGCCATACCCCATATCAGGATGGGTCGGCGACCAAAGCGGTCGGACATCGGGCCCCACACCAACTGCGACAGGCCAAAGGCCAGCAGCAAAGCAGTCAGGGTGAGTTGAGCTTGGCCCATGTTTGCGCCAAAACCTTCGGTGATGGCGGGCAAGGCGGGTAAATAAAGGTCGGTGGTGACCGGTTGCAGGCCGAGCAGCAGGGCCAGCATCAGGACGATGAGTTTGGGGTGCATCAACGACCTCGCAAAAACAGCGCGTCGAGATCACGCATGCTCATCTGCCGCCAAGTGGGCCGACCATGGTTGCATTGGTCGGAGCGTTCGGTGTCTTCCATTTGGCGCAACAAGCCGTTCATTTCATCCAGCGTCAGCCGGCGGTTGGCGCGGACAGCACCGTGGCAGGCCATGGTCGCCAAAATTTCATTCTGTGCGCGCTGCACCACCGTGCTGGCATCGTGCTGGGCCAGCTCGGCCAACACACTGCGGGCCAACTCGACCGCATCGCCTTGCGCCAGGCTGGTGGGCACGGCGCGCACAGCCAGGGTTTTGGCCGACAAGGGCGAAATTTCGAGGCCGAGTTGTTCCAGCACCTCAAAGCAGGCTTCAGCGGTGGCCACTTCGGTCGGGTTGGCGGCAAAGGTGGCCGGGATCAAAAGCGGTTGGCTGGCGATGCGCGGGCCTTCGCCGCCTGCGGCATTGAGTTGGTTTTTCAGGCGCTCGTACACGATGCGCTCGTGCGCGGCGTGCATGTCCACCACCACCAAGCCTTGTTTGTTTTCGGCCAGGATGTAAACGCCGTGCAGTTGCGCGATGGCGCGGCCCAACGGCCACTCGCCTTCGGGTAGAGGTGCTGGCGCATCCACACCCTTGTAGGCGCTTGTCCCTTCAAGCGAATGATCTTCGGCCGCAAAAGGTACTGGCCAAGCAGCCGGACCGGCTTCTTGTGCAGGGAGTGCTTCGCTGCGCTCAGGCGGGTTCCAAAGCGCCTTCAGGTCGGCCATGGCCTGCTCGCCGTCCACGCGGGGGCGCACAAAGTCGGCTGGCTTGTAGCTGGGGGCCGAAAAAGTCGAAGGGCCGGGTCGCTCGAATGCCATGCCGTCTTGCTGCCAGTTGGCCGATTCGGGCAAGGCTTTGGGGGCGGTGGCTTTCAGGTCGAAAGCGCTGTCGGCGGCGCTTGGCGCATCGGTCAGCAGATGGGCACGCGGCGCAGCCAGCGCGTTCTCGATGGCGTGGCGCACCGCCTGGTGCACCGCACGGCTGTCCCTGAAACGTACCTCGATCTTGGTGGGGTGCACGTTCACATCGACCAGTGTGGGGTCGATTTGCATGAACAGCGCATAGGCCGGTTGCTTGTGGCCGTGCAGCACGTCTTCGTAGGCGCTGCGCGCACCGTGCATGACCACTTTGTCGCGCACAAAGCGGCCGTTCACATAGGCAAATTGGTGGTCTGGGCGAGAGCGCGCAGCGTCTGGCAGACCGGCACGGCCGATCACTTTGAGCGGCCCGGCGTTGAATTCCACCGCGATGGATTGCGCCACGAACTCTTCGCCCAACACATCGGCCAGGCGCTGCTCCAGGCCTGCTGCGCCGGGGTGCACCCGCCACTGCTCCACCAGCTTGCCTTCGTGCCAAATGGCGAAGCCCACATCGGGGCGGGCCAGTGCGTGGCGGCGGACCGCCTCAATACAGTGCGCCAACTCGGTGCTGTCGCTTTTCAAAAATTTGCGGCGGGCGGGGGTTGAGAAAAACAGCTCTTTCACCTCGACCGTGGTGCCCACGGCCCGGGCTGCGGGGCGGATCTCGCCGGTGCGGCCGTCGAGCGCAAAGGCGGTGGGCTGGCCGTCCATGCGCGAGAGCAGGGTCAGCTCCGACACCGAGTTGATGGCCGCCAGCGCCTCCCCCCTGAAACCCATGGTCATGACCGATTCGAGTTCATCCAGGTTGCCGATCTTGCTGGTGGCGTGGCGTTTCAAGGCCGTGGCCAGCTCTTCTGGCGCGATGCCGCCGCCGTCGTCTTCGACCGAAATCAGGCGCGTGCCGCCACCCATCAAGCGCAGCGTGATGCTGCGAGCGCCGGCGTCCATGGCGTTGTCGACCAGCTCACGTACCACCGATGCAGGGCGTTCAACCACTTCGCCAGCGGCAATTTGGCTGATCAGTTCATCGGGGAGTTCGCGGATGGGGCGGCGCGCGGGAGCCGGGGTCTGTTGGGAGGTCACTGGCTGATTTTAGGGCCTTGCAGGGGATAATCCTGACATGGACATCCTTTTGCAACTCGTTGATTTCATCCTCCACGTCGACCGCTACTTGGAGGCCTTTGTCGCCCAACACGGGGCTTGGGTTTACGCTTTGCTGTTCCTCATCATTTTTGTAGAAACTGGCGTGGTGGTCATGCCTTTTTTGCCCGGTGATTCCCTGCTTTTCATCGTGGGGGCCATGTGCGGCGCGGGGCTGATGAATTTGCCCCTGGTCATGGGCTTGCTGTTGGCTGCAGCCATTTTGGGTGACCAGATGAATTACACGATTGGTCGTTATTTTGGCCCTCGGGTTTTTCAATGGGAAGAGTCCCGATTTTTCAGTCGCCGGGGTTTTGACCAAGCCCATGCGTTTTACGAAAAACATGGCGGCATCACCATCATCTTGGCCCGCTTCATGCCTTTTGTTCGCACCTTTGTGCCCTTTGTAGCGGGTGTGGCCGAGATGACCCGCAGCAAATTCACCTTTTTCAACGTGGTGGGGGCTCTGATCTGGGTGGTGGGCTTGTTGTTGGCGGGTTACTGGTTTGGCAACCTGCCCATCGTGCAAGAGCACCTGAGCAAGATCATTTGGGCGCTGATCATCGTGCCTGGCCTGATGGCCGTGTTCGGAGCCTGGAAGGCGCGTCAGTCAGCGTGACCCTCAAAAGCGCAGGCCATCGTGTCTCAAATACCCCGGTTGCGCGCCAACGGCGGGTTGCGTGAAAAATACTGCTGGATGCCCCGCATCAAGGCCTCTGTCAGTTGTTTTTGATAAGCCTCGCTGCGCAGCTTTTCCTCTTCTTCCGGATTGCTGATGAAGGCCGTCTCCACCAGCACGCTGGGAATATCAGGGGCTTTGAGCACGGCAAAACCGGCTTGTTCCACGCGCGGCTTGTGCAGCCGACCCACGCTGCCGATTTCTCGCAGAAGCTGGTTTCCCAATTGCAAACTGTCTTTGATTTGCGCTGCCGTGCTCATGTCAAGCAAGGCGCGCTGCACTTGGTTGTCTTGACCGCCGAGGTTCATGCCACCAATCAGATCGGCTTGGTTTTCTTTTTGCGCCATCCAACGCGCTGCCGCGCTGCTGGCTGCGCCTTGGCTAAGGGCAAAAACGCTCGCACCCCGCGCCTGGGGTGTGAAAAAAGCGTCAGCATGGATGCTGACAAACAAGTCGGCTTGCACACGCCTGGCCTTTTGTACCCGCACATGCAGCGGGATGAAAAAGTCCGCGTCTCGGGTCAGGTAAGCGCGCATGGGATTGCCATTCACGCTGCTGGCATTGATGCGGTCGCGCAGCAGCTTGGCGATGTTGAGCACCACGTCTTTTTCTCGGGTGCCGCCGGGGCCAATGGCGCCCGGGTCTTCACCGCCGTGGCCCGGGTCGAGCGCGATCACGATCAGCCGGTCGGTGCGGTCTTGCGAAACGGATGGAGGCGCTCGGCCGGGGCTGTCCATGAAGGTCTCGGGTTTGGACAACACGTCTTGGCGCCGGGTGGAGGTGCTGGGTACCGGGGGCATGGGCGCGGGGATGGCCGCGCTGCCAGAGGACTGGCTTTGGCGTGCGATCAACTCGCCCAAGGGGTCGTTGACCGAGGCGGGTGCAGAGGGCAGTCCCATGGCGCCAGCCATCGCGGATGGTGCCATGCGCTGCTGGATCAATTGCTCCAGCGGATCGATCGCTTGCACAGGGTAAAGGTCTAACACCAGGCGGTGGGCATAAGGTGCCACGGGCGTGAGGCTGAAAACCTGCGGTGTGATGGGGTGCTTGAGGTCGATCACCATGCGCACCACGTTGGCGTTGTACTGGGCCACCCGAATACCGGCAATGTTGGGGTCTGAGGCCTGAACTTTGCCCACCAATTCACGCAAGGCAGGGTTCAATTGCATGCCTTCGATGTCGACGGCCAAACGCGGGGGCGAAGCCACAAAAGTCTGCGTGGTTTTGATCGGAGCGTCCGACTCGAGTGTGACCCGGCTGTAGTCGGGGGCAGGCCAGATTCGGACCGCCAACATATTGGCCCCCCGGGCCAGTTGCGCAGTCCCCAGGCTCAACACCCAAATACCTGCCTTGATCAGGCGGCGCCGGTCATGACGCATTGAGGGCTCCAGAGGCGGAGGGTTTGGGCGATGGGTTTGTAGGTTTTGCATTCAGCCAGGCCTCTAACCACGCTTGACCTGCTGTCGTCTGTGCGCGGATGCTGACCAAGCGCTGGTCTTCGTCGATCGCCTCCAGCCCAATCACCCAATCGGGCGGCGGCAATTGACCGGCGACTTTGTCCGGCCATTCCATTAGTTTCAGTCCTGGGCCGGCAAAGATGTCTCTGAAGCCTGCGTCTTCCCATTCCTGCGGGTCGTTGAAACGGTAAAAGTCAAAATGCCAAATGGGCCAAGCCGTATCGCCTGCGCCCGCCTGGTGCGGCTCGACCACGGCATAGGTCGGGCTTTTGATGCGGCCCGTCACCCCGGCAGCGCGCAGCAAGTGGCGCACCAGGGTGGTCTTGCCCGCGCCCAAGTTGCCGCGCAGCTCGATGCGCGCATCGCGCCCGCCAGGCCATTGGACCAGGCCTTGCGCCATTTGCGTGGCAAAGGCCTGCGTGGCGGCCTCGTCCGGCCACAACCCCTCCCAATGGGCAGCGGTGTTGGGGCTTTCTACAATCGGCGGGTGACTGCTCAACGTACTCAAATTGACCTTCTTGAACTGTGGCCCCAGATCCAGATCTGGGCGCATGAGTGCGGATTGTCCCAAATTGGCGTGAGTGGCATCGATTTGTCTTCTGCAGAGCCCGGATTACAGGCGTGGTTGGACGCAGGGTTTCACGGCAGCATGGCTTACATGCAAAGCCACGGCATGAAGCGCGCCCGCCCGGCCGAGCTGCAACCGGGTACGGTGAGTGTGATCACCGCCCGCATGGATTACTTGCCTGAGGGTACGCCGCCCGACTGGCTGGCCCGTGAAACCGACCGCCTCTTGCAACCGGGCGAGGCGGTGGTGTCGCTCTACGCCCGTGGGCGTGATTACCACAAGGTTTTGCGCAGTCGGCTGCAAAAGCTGCAGGACCGCATTGCCGATGCGATCGGCCCTTTTGGCCACCGTGTGTTCACCGACTCGGCCCCGGTCATGGAGGCCGAGTTGGCCACCCGCAGTGGCTTGGGTTGGCGCGGCAAGCACACGTTGGTGCTTTCCCGCGAGGCGGGATCGATGTATTTCTTGGGTGAGTTGTTTGTGGATTTCACTTTGCCCGAGACCGCTGCCAAATCGGCGCATTGTGGCCAATGCACCGCTTGCATGGACCTGTGCCCCACTCAAGCCATCGTGGGCCCATACCAACTGGATGCACGGCGTTGTATTTCATACCTCACGATTGAACACGCGGGCCCGATCGACGAAGCCTTGCGGCCGTTGATTGGCAACCGCATTTACGGCTGTGACGACTGCCAGTTGGCATGCCCCTGGAACAAGTTCGCACAAGTCAGTGCCGTTCCGGACTGGCAACCCCGAGAGGGTTTGGGCGCTTCCAGCATTGCCGACTTGATGCGTTGGAGCGAGGCTGATTTTTTACGCCTTACCGAAGGCAGCGCGATTCGCCGCATCGGTCACGGCCGTTGGCTGCGCAATTTGGCGTTGGCAGCGGGCAACGCATTGACGTCGCAGTCATTGCAGGCGCAAGAGCGTGAAGATTTGCGCCAAACCTTGGCCGCTTGGGCTCAGCACCCAGACCCGGTGGTGCAAGAGCAAGTGGCTTGGTCTTTGGCGAGAGCTTGAAGCGCGACAGCGCTAAAGCGCATGGCTGCGCAGCACACCCAGCGCAAACGGCAGGCTCAGCATGCCGCCCAGGGTGGAAAGGGTCACCAAGCCTGCGACATAAGGCCCGTTGTAGCCCATCCGGGCGGCCAGAACATAACAGGTCGATGCTGTGGGCAGCGCCGAAAAAGCCAACAAAATGGTGGACTGCACCGCGTCGAGTTGGAACAGCAGGCACATGCCCAATGCGATCAAAGGCATGACCAAGTGCTTGATCGTCAGAACGCAAGCGCCCAACAACTTGCCTTGCCGCAAAGAGTCCAGCTGCATGCCTGCGCCTGCGGCCATCAAGCCCAGCGCCAAAGACGCCGCGCCAATGCGGCTGACGCTGGGCTCGATCCAGGCGGGCATCCGAAAGCCCAGCAAATTGGCCACCAAGCCAGACGCTGTGGCGATGATCAGCGGGTTGCGCACCAGCTCGCGCACAAAGCCGGTGTTGGCCTGACGCGCCATGGGCCAGACCGCTCCGATATTGAACAGGGGCACGCAAAAACCAATCAGCACGGCAATGAGCAACAGGCCCTGAGGACCTGCCAAACGCTCGGCCAGGGCGATACCAATGAAGGAGTTGAATCTGAAGGCCACTTGCGCGCTGGCGGCATGGTCACGCCTGTCCAGTCGGGCGCCAACGATGGGCCAGTAGGGCAGGGTGTAAGACAACAAAATACTGCAGGCCGCCAGACTCAAGCCTGCGCCGATCAAGCTGGAGGCCGCCACCACGTCGAGCGGGCTTTTCACAATCGAGTGAAACAGCAGCACAGGAAACAGGAAAAAATAAACCAAGCTGTCGACTTGTTGCCAGACCGGACGGTTCAAGGCCGTGAAGCGGCATATCAAATAGCCGCATAAGATCAAGGAAAAATCGGGGAAGAGAAGTTCGGCAAAGTTCACTCGACTAGGATAACAAACGCTAGACATGGACAAGTCATACGCTGTCACCTGGGTTTGTATCCATGGCTTTTGATTGTTTTTTGGCTTTACTCCCCCTCATGTCCTTTCATTTTCTCTATGATGTCACCATCTTTAAAGGAGTTTTCTGCATGAAGCGTCGATCTTTTGTTTCTGTGGCTGGTTTGGCCGCAACGGTGTTGGCCAGCGGTTCCGTCTTGGCTCAGGCTTATCCAAACAAAACCATCAGGTTGCAAGTGCCGTTTGCACCTGGTGGCACGACCGACATCGTGGCCCGCGTGATTGCCGAGCCTTTGGGCAAAGTTTTGGGCCAGAGCGTGATTGTTGAAAACAAAGCCGGTGGTGGTGGTGTGGTGGGTGCGACCGAGACCGCTCGCACAGCGCCCGATGGCTACAACTTGGGCATGGCCACGGTGTCGACCACCGCTGCCAACCCCGCCATCAACCCCAAAATCCCGTACAACGTCCTGACCGATTTCACGCCCATCATCAACATTGCGGCCACCCCCAACGTGATCGCCGTGCACCCCAGTTTCCCGGCCAAGGATTACGCAGGCTTTTTGGCCGAAGTCCGTAAAAATCCCGGTAAATACTCGTATGCATCTTCGGGCACAGGCGGCATTGGTCACTTGCAGACCGAGTTGTGGAAAAGCCTGACCGGTGCGTTCATCACGCACATCCCCTATCGCGGTGCAGGCCCAGCCCTGAACGACACCGTGGCAGGCCAAGTGCCAATCATTTTTGACAACCTGCCTTCGGCATTGCCATTCATCCAGTCCGGCCGTTTGGTGCCCATCGTGGTCGCTGCACCCCAGCGCCTGACCCAATTGCCCAATGTGCCCACTTTTAAAGAAGTGGGTCTTGAGCCCGTCAACCGCATGGCTTACTACGGCATCCTGGGCCCCAAGAACCTGCCCAAAGAGGTGGTCGACAAAATCAGCGCGGGCGTGAAAAAAGCCCTGCAAGAGCCTGGTGTGACCAAGCGCATCAACGACACAGGCTCTTTGGTGGTGGCCAACACGCCAGAAGAGTTCACGGCCCAGATCAAGGCCGAGTTCGAGGTGTACAAAAAAGTCGTTGACCAGCAAAAACTCAAGCTGGACTGATCTTCCTCTATGCATGAGGCCAGCCAGAACGCCATCGACGGTTTCGCCGAGGCGCTCTGGTTGGAAGACGGATTGGCCGCCAACACCTTGGCGGCTTACCGACTCGACTTGTCGCTCTTCGCCGACTGGCTTTTTACAACGCACGGCTTGGCGTTGGAAGCCACCCAAGAACACCATATACAGGCTTACTTTGCCCAGCGGCACGGCCAGACCAAGGCCACATCGGCCAACCGCAGGCTCACTGTGTTCAAGCGGTTTTTTCGTTGGGCGCTGCGTGAACGCCGGATGACGGCAGATCCCACTTTGCGCATGTTGGCGGCCAAACAAGCGCTGCGAGTGCCCAAGACCTTGGGCGAATCCCAAGTCGATGCTTTGTTGTGTGCGCCGGACGTGGACACACATTTGGGGTTGCGAGACCGAGCCATGCTGGAGCTCATGTATGCCAGTGGCCTGCGCGTGAGCGAACTGGTCAGCCTCAAAACGCTGCATGTGTCCCTGAACGAAGGTGTGCTGCGCATCATGGGCAAAGGCAGCAAAGAGCGCTTGGTGCCTTTTGGCGAGGAGGCTCGCGAATGGTTGCAGCGGTACATGGCGCAGGCCAGGCCCGCCATGCTGGGCCAGCGGCAGACCGAAGACCTGTTTGTCACCACCAGCGGCCCCAAACCGGGCACCGGCATGTCGCGCGTCATGTTTTGGAGTTTGGTCAAGCGCTATGCCATCGATGCGGGCATCACCGCACCCCTGTCACCCCATACGCTGCGCCACGCCTTTGCCACCCATTTGCTCAACCATGGTGCTGATTTGCGTGCGGTACAGATGCTGCTGGGCCATGCCGACATTTCCACGACCACCATTTACACGCATGTGGCGCGTGAACGCCTCAAGACCTTGCACGCGCAGCACCACCCCAGGGGGTGATCAGTTGTGAGGGGCGACCGTGACCGCTACCTCCAGCGTGTGGGCACTGCCCCCCTGCAACACACCCCGCAGTGGAGAGACATCGGCAAAGTCGCGGCCCACCGCCAACCGCACGTAGTCAACGCCCGGGCTGGCCCAGCCCGTGCGGTTGTTGGTGGGGTCCAGGTCGAGCCAGCCTTGGCAGGCGTGGGTGACCAACTCGGGCAAGAACACCGAGGCCCAAGCATGGGAGGCATCGCTGCCCACCAAGCGGGGTTGACCGGGCGGGGGCTGTGTCAGCAGGTAGCCACTGACATAGCGGGCGGGCAGACCGAGCGAGCGCATGCAGGCCACCAAAATATGGGCGAAATCTTGGCAAACGCCGCGTTGCTGGGTCAGCGCTTCCAGCGCGGGCGTGTTGATGTCGGTGCTGGCCGATTCATAGTGAAAGTCGTAGTGCATGCGGGCCGTGAGTTCCTGGGCGGCTTGCACCAAGGGGCGGCCGGGTGTGAAGCTGCTTTGCGCATAAGCCAAAAACGCTTCGTGGACCGGTGCATGGTGCGAGCCGAACACCAAGCCGCTGTGCACATCGCCGGCATGCCCGCTTCGGTAACGGAAATGCTCACGCACCGATTCCCAGCTTTGCTCAGAGCTGGCTGCTGCAATCTCGCAGGTCTCGATCTCGCTGTAGGCCCGCACCAGCAAGCCGTCGTGCGGATTCGTCAGGGCCCAATAGGCGCGGTGGTTCAAAAAAGCATCGATGCTGTGCAGCACCAAGGCGTCGGGTTCAACGTGCATCCAGTGGTGGATGACTTTTTGGCAAGGCGTATCGGCCGCTTGCAGGTGCGCTACATGCTGCGCGGTTTGCACGGCCGGGCTGTAGCGGTAGCGGGTATCGTGGGTGATGGCCAAGCGCATGGTCTGTTGGCGTTTCAAGAACTCATGCTGTAGCGGGCCTCGCCACTGTGCGTGAAAAACAGGCCACACAACTGGTCGGACACCTGGCGGGCCGAGGTTTCGCAAAGGGCCAAGGTGGTCTGAAGGGGTGGTGGCCTGAGGCTGTCGTGGGGCTGGGGTTTGTTATGGGCCTCCAAAGGCCACAGCGACTCGGTGGTCAAGCCAATCAAATCCGGCACCCCTTGGGCCAAGCTCAGTGTGGCGCCATCGGCCAAAGAACCCATGCGCCGCAGGCGAGATCGCAAGGTCTGCGCTACCCAGCCCAATGAACGCGGGTTGTCAGGATCGGTCACCAGCAATTCCACCAAGGCTTGTGGCGTGCGGCTTTGCTGGTGTTGGGCGTGGAAACTGATGGTGCTGTCAAACAGGTCAAGGACGGCATCGAACCCGGCTTGTTCTTCAAGCAGGCCCAGCCGCACCGCTTCGCTCAAGGCATGGGATAAAAACGCCAATCGCTCAATGTGGCGACCGAGTGAGAGCAAACGCCAGCCGTCGTCGCGACTCATGCGGTCGGTTTGTGCGCCTGTGAGAGCCGCCAACATCTGGCTGGTGTCGGCCAGCAGGCGCTGCACGGTCGCGGTGTCGGTCAGGGCAGCAGGTTTCCCAGCGTCAAGCTTGTCCTCGTAGGGTTGGAAAAAGCGGGACTCGGCTTGTTCCAGCAAACGCCAGTGCTCTGGCGACAGGCGTTCGCGCACTGAGGCCGCTGCGAGGCGAACCGAACGCAAGTTGAAACCCACGCTGGTGGCCAGTTCTTGGTCCCACAGGCCCGCGATCAGTGAGCGTTCGAAAACACGGTGCGCTTGCTCTGCAGACGGCACCCCCGCTCGCACCAAGCCATGGCGTGTGGCCATGCGGTTGATGAAGTGCAGCAAGCAGGGTTGATTTTGGTTTTCGCCATTCAGAACTTCCAGGCTCAACCGCACCAGCCGCAAGGTGTTTTCGGTGCGCTCGGTGTAGCGTCCCATCCAGAACAGGTTTTCGGCGGCGCGGCTGGTGACCAGGCGCTGGCGCTGTGCGACGGCGTCGCTGGCGGCCGGGATGGAGGACGCTGAAGCGGGCGGCGTTGGCGGTTTGACCGGGCTTTGCACCCACACATCGGCACTGCTGCCGCCGCGCTGCATGGAGGCGATGCCATCGCGCGTGCCCAGGCGAGCCAAGCCCCCAGGCAAAACTTGCCAGCCGCCATGCGCGTCGCTCACGGCAAAGACCCGCAGCACCACCGGACGCGATTGGATGTTGGCGTCGCCATCAGGGCCGGTTTGCCAAGTGGGTTGGTGCGACAGCGGCAACCACGATTGCAAAGTGTGGGCGTCGGGGTCGCGCAAGATTCTGCCAGCCCATTCGTCTTGTTCTTGGCGTGACAGTCTGTGCCCCGGCACCGGTTCAAAACTTTGGCGGTTGGTGTTGTAAGGGTAGGTGGGTTTGATCACGCAGCTTTGCATGCGGGGTAGCACGTCTTGCAAGGCGGCCGCTTCGCCGCACCACCAACTCGGAATCGCAGGCAGATGCAAGGCTTGCCCCAAAAGCTTGCGCGCCAAGGCAGGCATAAAGCCCAACAGTGCGTTGGACTCCAAAAAGCCCGAGCCCGGCGAATTGGCCACCAGCACGTTGCCGCTGCGTACCGCTTGCAGCAGTCCTGGCACACCCAGTGTGGAATCCGACCGCAGTTCCAGCGGGTCCAGCCAGTCGTCGTCTAAGCGTTTGAGCAAGCCATGAACAGGTTGCAGGCCTTGCAGGGTTTTGAGGTACAGCTTTTCATCCCGCACGGTCAGGTCGTTGCCCTGCACCAAGCTCAAGCCCAAATAGCGGGCAAGGTAAGCGTGTTCAAAATAGGTTTCGTTGTAAGGGCCGGGCGTGAGCAGCGCCACATGGGCCGCCATGCCCGCTGGGCTCCTGGCCTTGATGCTGTCGATCAACGTGCGGTAGGTTTCGGCCAAGCGCTGCACGGGCAAGGCCTCGAAGGCTTGCGGAAACTGGCGAGACACAATTTGCCGGTTTTCGATCAAATAACCCAATCCCGAGGGCGCTTGTGTGCGCTGAGAGAGCAGCCACCAGCAGCCGTCCGGCCCGCGCGCCAAATCAAACGCAGCCAGGGACAAATAGCGTCCTCCCACTGGGGCCACGCGATGCATGGCAGGCAAGTAACCCGGGTGTCCTTGCACCAAAGCTGCGGGCAATTGGCCTTGCAGCACCAATTGTTGGGGGCCGTAGGCATCGGCCATGATGCTTTCCAGCAGCTGCATGCGCTGGAGCACACCTGTTTCGATCTGCTGCCAGTCGGCAGCGCTCAACATGAGCGGAAAGAGGTCCAGCGACCACGGCCGTTGTGGCTGGTCAGCGGCGGCATAGACGTTGTAACTGATGCCGTTGTCACGCACCTGCCGTTGCAGGTGGTTCATGCGGGCGTTCAGGTCTGCCACGCGTTGGGTGGACGGCGTATTCAGTGGGTCAATGAACTGCTGCCAAAGACCGCTGATCTTGGGGTCTGCCAAAGGGGCGGTAGACGTCTTGTTCGATATGACTGCGCCCCTCATTTCGTCCCAATGGCCGAGGGGAGCCCGCTCCTTCTGAAGCGACAGCCAGCTTCTGGTGTGCGCTTCGATGGCGTCTTTCGGTGTTTGCGAGGGCCCATTCATCGGGTCATTGTCGTTGATCTACAGCGCCTCAAGTCCAGCGTGTACGGGAACTCAGGGCTGGCGTGCAGCAAAGCATTGGGTTGCAGCGTCAACAGATCTTTCATGGCGCCGGGTGTGTGACCCATGCGAAAGAACCGGGCCATGCGGCGACTTTCGGCCTCGTAAGCGTTGACAGGAAAGCCCTCGTAGCTGCGGCCACCCGGGTGCACCACATGGTATTGGCAACCGCCCAAAGACCGCTTCATCCACGTGTCCACCAAATCTACCGTCAGCGGCGCGTGCACGCCGATGCTCGGGTGCAGGGACGAAGGCGGGTTCCATGCCTTGTAGCGCACGCTGGCCACGTATTCGCCCACCACGCCCGTGGGTTGCAGGGGCAGGGGGTTGCCGTTCACGGTGACGGTGTGGCGTGCAGGGTTGATGCCCCTGACATGCACCTCAATGCGCTCCAGTGACGAGTCCACATAGCGGGCCGTGCCACCCCCACCGTTTTCTTCGCCCATGACATGCCAAGGCTCCAGTGCATGGCGCAGCGTGAGCACCGCGCCATCCACCTGAACTTGACCGACCAAGGGGAAACGAAATTCGAAATGCGGCGCGAACCAGCCCGGGTCGAAGCGAAAACCCGCATCGCCCAGCTCAGTGAGCACGTCGTCAAAGTCTTTGTGTAGCCAGTGCGGCAGCATGAAACGGTCATGCAGCTCGGTACCCCAGCGGGTCACGGGCGCTGCATAAGGCGCATTCCAAAAGCGTGCCACCAGCGCCCGCAGCAGCAACTGTTGCACGATGCTCATGCGCGCGTGGGGCGGCATCTCAAAGGCGCGCAACTCCAACAAACCCAAGCGTCCGGTGCTGCTGTCGGGTGAGTACATCTTGTCGATGCAAAACTCGCTGCGGTGGGTGTTGCCGGTCACATCGATCAGGATGTTTCTGAGCGTTCTGTCAACCACCCAAGGCGGCATGTCTTCGCCATGGTTTTGCCGATGGCGCACGATCTCGCGCAGCGCGATTTCCAACTCATAGACTTGGTCGTTGCGGGCTTCGTCAACCCGCGGGGCCTGGCTGGTGGGGCCGATGAACATGCCGCTGAACAAGTAGCTCAAACTGGGGTGGTTGTGCCAATACAAAACCAAGCTGGCCAGCAACTCGGGGCGGCGCAAGAAGGGGCTGTCTGCCGGGGTGGCACCGCCCATCACCATGTGGTTTCCGCCGCCGGTGCCGGTGTGGCGACCGTCGGTCATGAATTTTTCGGCCGACAGCCGCGTCTCGAAAGCGGCCTGGTACAAAAATTCAGTGTGGTCCACCAGCTCAGTCCAGTTATGGGCCGGGTGGATGTTGACTTCGATCACACCGGGGTCTGGTGTGACCTGCAAAAGTTTCAGGCGTGGGTCGCGTGGCGGTGGGTAGCCTTCTATGACGACCTGCATCCCCAGTTGGCGTGCCGTGGCTTCGACCGCGCTGACCAGCGCCAGGTAGTCTTCCAGCCGTGCCAACGGTGGCATGAAGACGTAAAGGATGCCCGATTTTTCGCCCTTGGCCATGGCTTGAGCCTCCGCTTTGGAGCCGTTGACGCGGTTCGGATCGCGCACTTCCACGCACAAGGCGGTGCGTACCACTGAGGGGTCGGACTGGAATTTGGCGACCGATGCACGGGTAGGCGTTGAGGGCATCGCCGCGATGCCGATGCGGGACTGCGGGTAAACGGGAGGGCTGATTGGCAAGGCTGCTCGTGGTGCAAACGGATCTTTTTCGATCTGATGCCAACGGTCGGTGGGCGCGGCCCAGGGCAGCGAGTCCAGCGGTAAGCGCCAGCCCATGGGCGAATCGCCGGGCATCAAGTACATGCGCTCTTCGCGCACAAACCAAGGTCCGGTTTGCCACGGCGTTCCTGTCAGCACCGGGCTGTTGCCCTCGGGCGGATCGATGGGTTGCAACGGCAGCACATAGCCCACTGGCGCGTCCAGCCCCTGGCTGAAAATGCGGCGCAAGCGAATGCGTTCCATCTCATCGTCCAGCCGGGCATCCAACGGGTCCACGTTGACGGGCAAACGGCGTTCGCGCCAGAGGTAATACCAGGTGTCTTCGTAGCCTGGCAGAACGGTGTCGCTGGGCAGGCCAAGTCGGGTTGTCAGTGCCAGCATGAAGCGCTGCGCATCGGCACTGGTGTAGGTGCAGGGTTTGCGCTCATCGGCAAAAACCGCAGGGTCTTGCCAGCAGGGCGTGCCGTCGGCCCGCCAGTAAATGCTGAGCGCCCAGCGCGGCAGCTGCTCGCCCGGGTACCACTTGCCTTGACCAAAATGCAAAAAACCGCCTTGGCCGTATTGCTGGCGCAGCTTGTGCACCAGCTCGGTGGCCAGGCCTCGCTTCGTGGGTCCCAAGGCATCGGTGTTCCACTCAGCGCCATCGCGGTCTTGCGTGGACACAAAGGTGGGCTCGCCGCCCATGGTCAGGCGCACGTCCTCGGCCAGCAATTGCTCGTCCACCTGCTCGCCCAGACTCAGCACATCTGCCCATTGCGCGTCGGTATAGGGCTTGGTCACGCGGGGCGATTCGTGGATGCGTGTCACGCTCATCTCGTGGCTGAACTCGACCTCGGCCTCGTCCATCAGACCTTCGATGGGTGCAGCGGCTGACGGCTGCGGTGTGCAGGCCAGTGGCATGTGGCCTTCGCCCGCCAAGAGGCCCGAGGTCGGGTCCAGGCCTATCCAGCCTGCACCAGGCAAATACACCTCGCACCAGGCGTGCAGGTCGGTAAAGTCCACTTCGGTGCCGCTTGGGCCGTCGAGCGATTTCACGTCCGGGGCCAGTTGGATCAAATAACCCGAAACAAAGCGGGCAGCGATGTTCATGTGCCGAAACAACTGCACCAGCAACCAAGCGGTGTCGCGGCAAGACCCGCTTTTCAGGGTCAGCGTTTCTTCGGGCGTTTGCACACCGGGTTCCATGCGGATGGTGTAGCGGATGTCTTGGTGCAGGCGTTGGTTGATCTGCACTAAAAAGTCGATGGTGCGCTGGCGCTTGCGGTCCATGCTGCCCAGGTATTTCTTGAATAACGGCGTTTTGGAGTCTTTGTCCAGATACGACTGCAACTCTTCCCGCACGGTGTCTGAGTATTTGAAGGGCACTTCTTCGGCCGAGGGCTCCAAAAAGAAATCGAAGGGGTTGAACACGGCCATTTCGGTGACCACATCCACCGTGACTTTGAAGGACGTGGTTTTTTGGGGAAAGACCAAACGTGCCTGGTAGTTGGCAAAAGCGTCTTGCTGCCAGTTGATGAAGTGTTCATCGG
Organism: Limnohabitans sp.; assembly: GCA_044360575.1. GTDB lineage: Bacteria > Pseudomonadota > Gammaproteobacteria > Burkholderiales > Burkholderiaceae_C > Limnohabitans_A. The sequence continues at coordinate 24,497 of JBIKKE010000005.1, forward strand.
GTTCGACTTGGAGGCTGTAGCTCAGGATGCGGCTGCGGCTGTGTGGGGCGGGGCGCAAGCGAATGACCTGGGGGCCAAGTTGCACGGGACGGTCGTAGGTGTAATGGGTGACGTGGTGCAGGGCAACGTGTATCGACATATCTCGTTCAGCGCAACAGGGGCTACACGCATGACAAATGCAGCTTGGGCGGTTACAAACAAGCAAGACACGCGCCAGACCTTCCGCATCAGATTTTTCTGATCAAGACCCCATCAAAGGGGCAGCGAACTGTTGAGGCGCGTCAGGGTCAGTGGGCCAAGACCCACACATCCCATCAACAGCCAAATCAGGGAGGCTGACGTGAAGCGATGCTGCACAGCAGGCGTTGGGCTGCCGTTTGTGGACCTCATGGGGCGATACCCATGATGGCCATGGCTTGGGCGCGTATTTTGGGGACGAGCCTCTTGGCTTGGTGTTTGGGGGTTGCGCTGCAGTTGCAGCAAACCGTGTTGTGGCCTGCGTTCATTTATGGCGCTGGCTTGATGTTGGCGTGCGTGGGGGCATGGGCTTTACGGCGCTTGGTTTTGGGGCACCGCGCTGCAGTGCTGGCTTGGGGTTTGCTCTGGGCATGGGCGGCGTTCGCCGTGACAGGCTTGCATGCCCAGTCCCGCGCGGTCGCCATGTCACCGTCTTTGGAAGGGCAAGACCTGGACGTGGTGGGGGTGGTGCAAGCCATGCCCCAAAGGCAAGACCTGGGTTGGCGGTTTCGTTTTCGGATCGAGCAGGCCTGGCAACTGGATGCGACGGGCACTTTGCAACTCGTGGACCTGTCGCGTGATTTGCCTGCACAAGTTTATTTGGGTTGGTACGGTCAGGATGGCGCACATGACAGCGGCTGGAAACTGACGGCTCTGCCCGAGCCAGTGCAGGCCGGAGAGCGCTGGCGCATGCGTGTGCGCATGAAAGCCCCGCACGGTCACATGAACCCACGCGGTTTCGACTACGAATTATGGCTTTGGGAGCAGGGCATTGGGGCCACTGGTTATGTGCGTACCCGCGCCAAAGACCCACCACCACTACGCCTGGCCAACACCCAGTGGCACCCGATTGAGCGTTTGCGGCAAAAGGTGCGCGACCGCTTGCTCACACGCTTGGCTGCTGCTGGAACCGATGCCGATGACGCCAAACGTTCTGGGGTTTTGGCGGCTTTGGTGGTGGGTGATCAGGCTGCGATTGACCGCAGCGATTGGGATGTGTTCCGGGCCACAGGCGTGGCGCACTTGATGAGCATTTCGGGTTTGCATGTGACCATGTTTGCTTGGCTGGCCTCAGCCTGTGTGGGCTGGGCTTGGCGGCGTTCAGCTTTGTGGACATGGCGTGGCACGGGCTTGCTTGGGGGGCCCGCCCGATGGCCTGCGGTGCATGTTGGCGCGGTATCGGGTTTGTTTTTGGCTGCTTTTTACGCTTTGTTCAGCGGTTGGGGATTGCCCGCTCAGCGCACCTTATTGATGCTGTTGGTGGTCGTTGTGCTCAGGGTGTCGGCTCGCCACTGGCATGGTGTCTTGGTCTGGTTGACGGCCTGCGCTGTGGTGCTGGCTTGGGACCCGTGGGCGCTGCTACAGCCGGGTTTTTGGCTCAGTTTTGTGGCCGTGGGGGTCTTGATGGCGTCTGACCCGCAAGCCCAGCGGCAATCGGGTCTTGCACCAGAAAGGGATTCGGGCGATGCACCGACTTGGCGTCGTGGCGCATCCCCTGAACCCTTTTCGCACCGCTTCGGTGCGTTGCGGCTGTCTGGCTGGTTGGCTGGATGTGCTGGGTGGTGGACGCTGTTGAGGTCCAAACTTGGATCTTTGCTGAAAGAGCAGGCCAAAATCACTTTGGCCCTGGCGCCTTTGACCTTGCTGTTTTTTGGGCAGGTGTCTTTGGTGGGCTTGTTGGCCAACGTGCTGGCCATTCCCTGGGTGACCTTGGTCATCACGCCGTTGGCCATGCTGGGGGTCATTTTCTCTGGGTTCTGGGAGGTGGCCTCTTGGGCCTTGCAGCCTTTGTCGGCCATGCTGAATTGGCTTTCGGGTTGGCCGCTGGCCAGCGTGTCCACGGCCATGCCGCCTTGGGGCTTGGCGCTGTTGTCGCTGACGGGGGCTCTGGGCTTGGTGATTCGCATGCCCGTGTCTTGGAAGTTGCTGTTTTTGCCCTTGCTCTTGCCGGTTTTGTTTTGGTCATCGCCACGCCCTGAACCAGGTCAGTTTGAGTTGCTGGCCGCTGATGTCGGGCAGGGCAACGCGGTCCTGGTGCGCACCGCTGCCCATAGCCTCCTGTACGACGCGGGGCCGCGCTACTCTGCCGAGAGCGACGCCGGCCACCGGGTGCTGGTGCCTTTGCTGGCCCAAATGGGTGAGCGTTTGGATGTGCTGATGCTCAGCCACCGCGACAGCGATCACACGGGTGGCGCGGCCGCAGTGCTGGCCATGCAGAAACAAGCGGCCTTGTGGTCTTCGCTTGAAGACGAGCACCCTTTGCACGCCCTCAGGCCAGGCTGGACGCGTTGCCAAGCGGGACAGTCGTGGGTGTGGGATGGCGTCAGTTTTGAAGTGCTGCATCCGCCGCCCTTGGCTGTGCTGTCTAAAAAGCCCAAGCCGAACGAAGTCAGCTGCGTGTTGCGCATCAGTACCCCGCAGGGCAGCGCTTTGCTGGCAGGGGACATCGAGGCCCGGCAAGAGTTGTCGCTGGTCGACCTCGGCTTGAGCCCGGTGGATGTGTTGCTGGCCCCGCACCACGGCAGCAAGACCTCGTCGAGCCAGCCCTTTTTGCAGGCCTTGCAGCCCGGCATTGCGCTGGTGCAGGCGGGCTACCGCAATCGGTTTGGCCATCCTGCCCCTGAGGTGGTGGCGCGTTATGGGGCCCAAGGCACCCAATTGGTTGAGAGCACTTGGTGCGGCGCCGCCACTTGGCGCAGCCAAGCCCCAACCCAGGTGCACTGTGAGCGGGACGAGCGCCAGCGTTACTGGCACCGCCGCATGGCGCCCAGCCAACCTTGAGATGCCATCGCATGGATCAAAGGGTGGGTATATATCTTGCTAAACAATATTTAGGAGTGAAGAGCCATGCGCCAATTCGATGAGATGTACAACCACCTGCCCGCATCGGGCCAGGACGGTGAAGTCCGAGATCACTACAAGGTCTACGCCCGCTGGTTGCAGACACAAGCCCCAAAAACCATGGCCGCTCGCCGCGAAGAAGCCGAGATGATTTTTAGACGCGTGGGCATCACGTTTGCGGTTTACGGGGACAAGGACGAGGATGCGAACACCGACGAGGGGGGCACCGAGCGTTTGATCCCGTTTGACCTGATTCCCCGCGTGATCGCTGCCCAAGAGTGGCAAAGCATGGAAGCCGGGTTGGTGCAGCGCGTGACAGCCCTGAACCGCTTCATCCACGATGTTTACCATGATCAAGAGATCCTCAAGGCAGGCGTGGTGCCGCGTGAGCAGATTGAGCGCAACGCCCAGTTCCGTCCCGAAATGGTGGGCGTGGATGTGCCCAACCAGATCTACTCGCACATCAGCGGTATCGACATCGTGCGTGCGCCCGACAGCGCGGGCAAGGGCGAGTACTACGTGCTTGAAGACAACTTACGCGTGCCCAGCGGCGTGAGTTACATGCTCGAAGACCGCAAGATGATGATGCGACTCTTTCCCGAGTTGTTCAGTCTGCACCGCGTGGCCCCGGTGGCGCATTACCCCGATTTGCTGCTGGAGACCCTGCGCGCCAGCAGCCCCGCCACCACAGCCGAGCCCACGGTGGTGGTGCTCACGCCCGGCATGTACAACAGCGCTTACTTTGAACACGCCTTTTTGGCGCAGCAAATGGGCGTGGAGCTGGTCGAGGGGCAAGACCTGTTCGTCAAAGACAAGTTCGTTTACATGCGCACGACGCGCGGCCCCAAACGGGTGGATGTGATCTACCGCCGGGTGGACGATGACTTTTTGGACCCCAAGGTGTTCCGCTCCAGCTCCACATTGGGTTGCGCAGGCCTGATGGAGGCCTACAAGGCAGGCCATGTGGCGATCTGCAACGCTGTAGGCACGGGCGTGGCTGACGATAAATCGATCTACCCCTACGTTCCCGACATGATCAAGTTTTACCTGGGTGAAGCGCCCATACTGAAAAACGTGCCCACTTTTCAGTGCCGAAAGCCCGATGACTTGCAGTACACCCTGGCCCATCTGAAAGACTTGGTGGTCAAGGAAGTGCACGGCGCAGGCGGTTACGGCATGCTGGTGGGGCCCGCCTCAACCAAAGAAGAGATCGAGCGCTTTCGCGGGGCCTTGTTGGCCAATCCCGAGGGTTACATTGCCCAGCCCACCCTCAGCCTGTCCACTTGCCCCACCTACGTCGACAGCGGTATCGCGCCGCGCCACATCGACTTGCGTCCCTTTGTGCTGAGTGGGCGCACGGTTCAAATGGTGCCTGGTGGGCTGACCCGCGTGGCACTGAAAGAAGGCTCTTTGGTGGTGAACTCTTCACAGGGCGGCGGCACCAAAGACACTTGGATATTGCAGGACTGAGAAGGGGAGAACACACATGCTTTCAAGAACCGCCGATCACCTGTTCTGGATGTCCCGTTACATGGAGCGGGCTGAGAACACCGCCCGCATGCTCAACGTGAGCTATGAAACTTCGCTGTTGCCCCAGTCTGCTGCCGCTGTCGAAGCCGGTTGGGAAGGCATCTTGTCGATCAGCGAGTTGCTGCCCTCGTATCTGGCGCTTTACAAAACCATCACGCCGCGCGATGTGATGGCGTTCATGGTGAAGGATGCGAACAACCCCTCTTCGATCATCTCGTGCTTACGCGCCGCCCGCGAAAACGCCCGCGCCGTCAGGGGGACTTTGACCACCGAGGTGTGGGAGACCCAGAACCAGACCTGGATCGAGGTCAACCGCATGCTCAAAAGCGGCGAATTCGAGCGAGATCCGGGTCAGTTCTTTGAGTGGGTCAAGTTCCGCTCGCACCTGTCACGCGGCGTGACGGTGGGCACCATGCTGATGGACGAGTCGCTGTACTTCATGCGCATGGGCACGTTTTTGGAGCGGGCCGACAACACGGCGCGGCT
>JBIKKE010000090.1:0-9511 GCA_044360575.1 Limnohabitans sp.
ATAAGCCACCGAAATCATGGTGGCGTAACCCGCTGGCAGTTGCGGTGCGTGGGCAAAATGCCGCAGCGCTTGGTAGCGGCGACTGGGGTGGGCGTGGTGGTCAGAGTGTCTTTGCAGCTGGTACAGCAAGAGGTTGCCCACCAGGTGGTTGCTGTTCCAAGAGTGTTCGGGCTCGCAGCGCACATAGCGCCCAGCCGTGTCTTTCTGCCGGAGCAAACCGTAGTGCTCCACATAGTTCACCACCTCTAGCATGGAGGCGGCGTACACCGCCTGCACCACCAAAAAGGGCAGCGCCATCCAGCCTAGCCATGCCACCAGCGCGCCAAACAAAAGCAGCGTCAGGCCCCAAGCCTGCAGGTTGTGGTTTTGGGGGTGCCAAACCTTCATGCCTTGTTTGTTCAAACGCTCTTGCTCCAGCGCCCAGGCCGATTGCAAGCTGCCCCACACCGAGCGCGGTAAAAAGGCCCAAAAGCTCTCGCCCATGCGTGCACTCGCAGGGTCTTCGGGTGTGGCCACGCGTTTGTGGTGGCCCCGGTTGTGCTCCACAAAAAAGTGGCCGTACGCACTGGGCGCCAAAGCAATCTTGGACAGCCACCGGTCCAAGGTCTCTTTTTTGTGGCCCAACTCATGCGCTGTGCCAATGCCAATGCCGTTGATCGCGCCCACCGTCAACACCAAGGCGGCATAGCCCATCCAAGCCAACGGTTGGGTGACTGCGATCCACGCACCCAAGACGGTGCCGATCAGTTGCACGGGCACATAGGCCCACACCATGGCGCGGTAAAACACATCGGCTTCGAGTTGCGCCACCGCCGATTCGGGCGGGTTGCTGAAGTCCTCGCCAAACACGCGGTCGAGCACAGGCAACAACACATGGATGATCAGTGGGGCCAGCACCATGCACCACCATTGCCCTGTCCAGACGAAAGCCATCAAGGAGCCTGTGAATGTCAAGGGTATCGAAGGGCTCAGCAGCCACAACCAACGCTTGTCTTGCCAAGCCTCGTCAAGTGGGATGCTTGGATTGTTCACGGCTGATGCCTGCTGAGGCTTTCAGGGCCAACAATCTCAAGGACGGTCCGCATAACTTGTCTCCCAATGTGGTGCCATTGTGAGGGGTGTTGGGGCCATCGAGATGTCGCCATGAAGAGGGTTTTGCTGGGAAAAACCCTGATGCACACAAGACAGGCCGCGTCACGCAGGAGCCCTTATATTGGCCACACCAAACATTTGAACGGGGGAATTCATGGACTTTGACTACGTGATCGTGGGCGGTGGTTCGGCCGGTTGTGTGCTGGCAGCCCGTTTGAGCGAAGACTCAACCGTGCAGGTGGCCCTGATCGAAGCCGGGCCGCCCGACACCAGTGCTTTGATCCATTGCCCTGCGGGCATCGCGCTCATGGCCCGCACCGAAATCGTCTCGCAAGGTCTGAACACCGTGCCGCAACCCGGCTTGAATGGCCGCATCGGTTTTCAGCCGCGTGGCCGCACCTTGGGCGGCTCCAGCTCGACCAATGCGATGGCCTACATCCGCGGCCAACAAGTTGACTACGACACTTGGGCCCAGATGGGTTGCGCGGGTTGGTCATGGGCGGAGGTCTTCCCCTACTTTCTGAAGGCCGAGCACAACGAGCGCATCCACAACGAATGGCACAGCCAAAACGGCCCCTTGAACGTGGCCGATTTGCAAAGTCCCAATGCGTTTGCCAAGCGCTTTGTCGAGGCTGGCGTGCAAGCGGGTTTGACGCTCACCACCGACTTCAATGGCCCCACGCAAGAAGGTGTGGGCCTTTACCAAGTCACGCAGAAGGCGGGTGAACGTTTCAGCGCGGCCAAAGCCTACCTGACCCCCAGCCTGAACCGACCCAATTTGCATGTGATGACCGATGTCACCGTGGACCGCATTGGCTTGGTGGACGGCGTGGCGCGCCAGGTACACACTATGCAGGGTGGAAGGGCGCAGACCGTGACCGCCCGGCGCGAAATCATTTTGAGCGCAGGTGCTTTCCAGTCGCCCGCCATCCTCATGCGTTCGGGCATTGGGCCCGCCGCGCATTTGCAAAGCCTGGGTATCGAGGTGTTGCGCGATTTGCCCGGCGTGGGTGAAAACCTGCACGACCACCCCGACGCGGTGCTAGTGGCCGATGCGCCGGGGCACACCGATTTGATCGGGGTCTCACCCAAAGGCCTGTTGCACACCTTGCAAGCCCTGTGGGCCTGGCGGCAGCACCGAAAGGGGCGCTTGACCACCAACTTTGCAGAAGGCGGTGCCTTTTACAAAAGCCGACCCGAAGAGGCGCATCCGGACATTCAGCTGCACTTTGTGGTGGCCAAACTGGTGGACCATGGCCGCCAATTGACGCTGGGGCATGGCTACTCACTGCACGTGTGTTTGTTGCAACCTGACAGCCGTGGCCGCGTGCAACTGGCCGACCGCAACCCCAACAGCGCACCGCTGATTGACCCGCAGTTTTTGAGCGATCCGCGCGACCTGCAGCGCCTGCGCGACGGGGTTCGTCAAGCTCAAAAAATCCTGGCCCAGCCCGCCTTGGCCGCGTATGGCAAAGAGTGGGCTGCGTCTGCCAATGCGCGTAGTGATGAACAACTTGAACAATGGATTCGCCAACACGCCGACACGGTGTACCACCCGGTAGGCACCTGCCGCATGGGCCAAGACAACATGGCGGTGGTGGACGCGCAACTTCGCGTGCACGGCGTGCCGGGCCTGCGTGTGGTCGACGCGTCGGTCATGCCGCGCATCGTGAGCGGCAACACCAATGCACCGACGATCATGATTGCGGAGAAGGCGGCGGATTGGATTCGTGCGGCGCATTGATGCTTTTCACACGGCCGCGTATGGCTGTGAAGGCCGGTTTTTGTTGTTATTTACAGTGGAGTGCATCTGAAAGGCATAGAGTGCACAAAAACTGTTGAGCTCCAGAAGCTCACGCCGGTTTGCACTCGAATGCCAATTAAGGTATATTTTCTATACTATGATGACCTTTGAGTTTGACGCCGCAAAGAGTGATGCCAATCGCATCAAGCATGGCATTGATTTTGTCCAAGCTCAGGTTCTCTGGAACGACCCGATGCTGTTGGAAATTCCGGCAAAAACAGACGACGAACCGCGCTATCTGGTGATTGGCGTCATGGATGGCAAGCATTGGTCGGCAGTCATCACCTATCGAGGCGCCAACATCCGATTGATATCAGTGCGTCGAGCACGCACAGAAGAGGTGGCACTTTATGAAAGCTAAAAAGTTCGAACAACAGTTTGATGATGGCGCCGACATCACGGCTTCTTTGGACTTGTCCAAAGCCAGGCGCGTGCAGCAGGCCCAGAAACGGGTGAATGTTGATTTCCCAACATGGATGATTGACTCGCTGGATCGCGAAGCCAGCAAACTGGGGGTGACGAGGCAGTCCGTGATTAAGGTCTGGCTGGCGGAGCGCCTTGAGGCGTCGACTTCTCATGCGCCGTTACAACGGGCGCCTAAAGTTGCAACGCACCGTTGAAGTTCGCCTCGGCCAGCAATTCCTCCGGGGCACCCGCATCCCCGCTATCACTGCATACAAGCAAAAAGCGCCCGAAGGCGCTTTGTCCGTTAACACCATGACTCAGATGCCTTTGCCCCGCCGGGGCGATGTGGCAAAGCGAAGCGCCTCTGAGCCCCTGCGGGGATACCTGGCGATGCCTGCCCGACTAAAAGCAGATCACTTCTTCTTGTTGACGACCCGCACCATCTCCAGGCACTGCTTGGCGTAACCCCATTCGTTGTCGTACCAGGCCACGATCTTGACGAAGGTTTTGTCCAGCGCAATGCCGGCGGTCGCGTCGAACACGCTGGCGCAGGGTTCGCCACGGAAGTCCGTAGATACCACTTTCTCGTCGGTATAACCCAGCACGCCTTGGAGTGCGCCTTCGCTTTGCGCTTTCATTTCGGCGCAGATGTCGGCGTAGCTGGCGTCGCTGTTCAGTTCCACCGTCAGGTCAATCACCGACACATCGGACGTGGGCACGCGAAACGCCATGCCGGTGATCTTGCCCTTGATCTCGGGGATGACCACGCCCACGGCCTTGGCCGCGCCCGTGCTGCTGGGGATGATGTTTTCCAGGATGCCACGGCCACCGCGCCAATCTTTGCGCGAAGAGCCGTCCACGGTCATTTGGCTGGCGGTGGCGGCGTGCACGGTGGTCATCAGGCCGCGCTTGATGCCCCACTTGTCATGCAGCACCTTGACCACAGGGGCCAGGCAGTTGGTGGTGCAACTGGCGTTGGAGATGATGACTTCGCCTGCATACTTTTTGTGGTTCACGCCATAGACGAACATGGGGATGCTGTCTTTGGACGGGGCCGAGATCACCACCTTTTTGGCGCCAGCGACGATATGCATCTGGCTAGTGGGCTCGGTCAGGTAGTGGCCGGTACACTCCAGCACGGTGTGCACGCCCATTTGGCCCCACTGGAGCTTGTGCGCATCGCGCTCGTGCGAGAGCTTAATTTTTTTGCCGTTGACGATCAGGGTGTCTTCGGTGAAGTCCACCGTGCCATCAAAGCGGCCGTGAACGCTGTCGTACTTGAGCATGTAGGCCAAATAATCAGCAGGCTTGGGGTCGTTGATGCCAACGACCTGGATGTCGTCGTAGCCGTGCTTGAGTGCAGCGCGAAGGGCCAGGCGGCCAATGCGGCCAAATCCGTTGATACCCAACTTGATGGTCATGGTGAGAGCCTCGGGAGAAAAGTTACTAAACCGTTACGTCACCGGATTGGAAACCAGGATTCTTGCGAGAACCTGATCCCCTGTGCCGGTCAGGGTGCCTTGTCAGGCCTTGAGCAGTGCAGCGTGGACCGTATCGGCCACGTTCTCGGCGGTGAAGCCGAAGTGTTTGAACAGCACGGGCGCTGGGGCCGACTCGCCGTAGGTGTCGATACCGACCACGGCGGCGCAGCCGTATTTCCACCAGCCGTCGGTAGAGCCCATTTCCACCGCTACGCGGGGCAGGCCTTTGGGCAGCACGCTTTGCTTGTATTCGGTGTCTTGGCGGTCAAACACATTGGTGCTGGGCATGGAGACCACGCGCACACCGATCTTGCGCTCGGCCAGCAGCTTTTGCGCGGCCAGGGCCAGTTGCACTTCAGAGCCGGTGGCAATGATCACGCCGTGGGTCTTCTTGATGCCCACGTTGGCTGGCTCGGACAGCACATACGCGCCGCGGCTGATGTCACCCAGATCGCTCTTGGGCGAATAGGCCAGGTTCTGGCGGCTCAGCAGCAGGGCCGATGGGCGGTTGGCGTTTTGCAGCGCCACGGCCCAGGCCACGGTGGTTTCAGACGTATCGGCAGGGCGCCACACGTCCAGACCGGGAATCAGGCGCAGGCTGGCGGCGTGCTCGATCGACTGGTGGGTTGGGCCGTCTTCGCCCAAACCAATCGAGTCATGGGTGAAGACGTGGATCACGCGCTGCTTCATCAGCGCGGCCATGCGGATGGCGTTGCGTGAGTAGTCAGAGAAAGTGAGGAAGGTGCCGCCGTAGGGGATGTAACCGCCGTGTAACGCCACGCCGTTCATGATGGCGGCCATGCCGAATTCGCGCACACCGTAGTTGATGTGACGGCCGATCTGTCCCTCAGCTGTCTTGACCACGTCACCGGCCAAGTCCACGCGGAAGGCGGGGGTGCTCTTGGTGTTGGTCAGGTTAGAGCCTGTCAGGTCGGCTGAGCCGCCCAGCATTTCAGGCAGGGCAGCGGTGAAGGCTTCGAGCGCCAGCTGGCTCGCCTTGCGGCTGGCGACGGTTTCGCCCTTGGTGTGGGCGGCGACCACGGCGTCAAACGCCACTTGGTTGAAGTTCTTGGGCAAGTCGCCCTTCATGCGGCGCACAAACTCTTTGGCCAGGGCGGGGTGGGCGGCTTTGTAAGCGGCAAAGGCTTTGTTCCACTCGGCTTCGCGAGCTTTTCCGGCGACTTTGGCGTCCCAGTCGGCATAGACCGCTTTGGGGATCTTGAAGGGCTCGGCCGTCCAGCCAATGGCTTCGCGGGTGAGTTTGATTTCTTCAGCGCCCAGTGGTTCGCCGTGGGCTTTGGAGGTGCCCGCGCGGTTGGGCGAGCCCTTACCAATGGCGGTCTTGCAGACGATCAGGGTGGGCTTGTCAGCGCTGTGCTTGGCCGCAGAGATGGCCTTGGACACGGCTGCAGCGTCGTGGCCATCTACGGCATCGATCACGTTCCAGCCGCAGGCGGCAAAGCGCTGGGGGGTGTTGTCGATGAACCAAGGGGCCACTTGGCCGTCGATCGAGATGCCGTTGTCGTCGTACAGGGCCACCAATTTGTTCAGCTTCCATGCGCCGGCCAGCGCCACGGCTTCGTGGCTGATGCCTTCCATCAGGCAGCCGTCCCCCAGGAACACGTAGGTGTGATGGTTGACGATCTTGTGGCCGTCCTTGTTGAACTCAGCAGCCAGCATCCTCTCTGCCAGGGCCATGCCCACGGCGTTGGTGATGCCTTGGCCCAGCGGGCCGGTAGTGGTTTCCACGCCAGGGGTCACGCCCACTTCGGGGTGGCCTGCGGTTTTGCTGTGCAGGGTGCGGAAGTTCTTGAGTTCTTCAATCGGCAGCTTGTAGCCGGTCAGGTGCAGCACCGAATAAATCAGCATGGAGCCATGGCCGTTGGACAGCACAAAGCGGTCACGGTTGGCCCAATGCGGGTTGGTGGGGTTGTGCTGCAGGTGATCGCCCCACAGCGCGACGGCCATGTCGGCCATGCCCATAGGGGCGCCGGGGTGTCCGGAGTTGGCTTGTTGAACAGCGTCCATTGCGAGGGCGCGGATGGCGTTGGCCATTTGCTGTGTGTTTGCCATGTGGGCAGCTCCGGGAAGGTATTCTGGAAAACCCGTGATTTTAGCGGTTGTCCATGCCCTGACCTTGTCGCCAGAGGTCAACAGGCCATGCAAACTTTAGGCAGCAGCTTCTTTTTGTTGCCGCATCAGCACATGGCGGCGCATGGCCACCGCGGGCGCGTCTGCCGCCACTGAAAATTCGTACAAATCTTCAGGCGGGGTATGGGACAGAGCCTGTTCTTGCAGCGCCAGGCCGTCCACGTCTTCTTGAAAAGCCACGAAGAGTTGATCGTGCATGAAGCGCGTGGTGTCAGGATCGTCCAGGGCAAAGTCTCGCCCGTGCACGATGAAGTAGTGCGTCGTGGTGGCGGTCTCGGGCGTGGGCATGTGTGCCGTCCGGATTCGAAAGTGAACGCGTGCCTCTTCGGGCAACAGGCAGTCGTAAAAAGTGACCGAGACCTCGTGCAATCCGAGGCTGCGGAATTCGGAGCGCACGATGCGCGCGGCTTGGCCCATGCCCGTCAGGCCTGTGGGGATGGCCCATACCGGCGGCAAAGTGGTGGGTACAACGTTGCGCAGCAAGGCAAATTGGCCATCGCCCATTTCAGTCTCAAATGCGGCTTTGGCGTAATCGGGCGTGCCAAAGCTCTTGGCGTGCAAAAAGCTCAGATGCGTCAAGTCCAGCAGGTTCTCGTGCAGGCGCACATAACTGGCTTGCAAACTCAAATAGCCTTGAGAGCGCTCCCATTTGGTGCTCTCCATCCATTCTTGTGCCGGCAGTTTGTTCAGATCGGCTTGGCTCTCCTCGCCCATCCAGATCCAGACCACCGCGCCGCGCTCGAAAGTGCGGTAAGCCCTGATGCCCATGTTTTGAGGGCAATTCGTCTGCGAAGGCACCTCGATGCAGTCGCCCTCGCTGTTGAAACGCAGACCGTGGTAGCCGCACACAATGGTGTCATTGTTGAGGGTGCCGGCCGATAAAGGCATGGAGCGGTGGGGGCAGCGGTCTTCCAATGCCACCACGCGGCCAGCGGTCGTTCTGTAAAACACCAGACGACGCCCCAGCAGTGTGCGGGCCAGCAGTTGGTCTTTGATCTCGTCGCCAAATGCGGCCACGTACCAGTCGTTCATGACAAAAGGGGTGTGACGATCGGCCAAGCGTTGAGAGGCGTTCTGTGCGGCGGCAATCACGGCGGGCAGGGGGCGTGTCATGGCGGTGCTCTTTCTGGTCCAACTGTTCCCACATGGTGCGGGTGTTCAAAAAGAGTTTAGGACGCAGGGGCAATTTGCCGCTGTCTCATGAGCGCCTTAAGGCGTGGCAATATCTGGGGCATGTTTTCAACCTTTGATGCTCAGGCCATGGTTCTGGCTGCTGGACGCGGCGAGCGCATGCGCCCCTTGACCGACTTTGCCCCCAAACCGATGCTGCAGGTGCGCGGCCAGCCCCTCATGCAGTGGCCCATGAAGGCCTTGGCCCGGGGCGGCTTTGTCCGTCATTTGGTCAATACCGCGTGGTTGGGCGAACAGATACCTGCGCACTTTGGCAACCGCATCACTTGGTTGGGCTTGCCTGAAGTGGAGATCAACTATTCCCCCGAAGGGCAAGACTTTGGCCGTGCACTGGAAACCGCAGGCGGAATAGTGCGCGCCTTGCCGCAATTGGCCGAGGTGTTTTGGGTGGTGGCTGGCGATGTGTTTGCGCCGGACTTTGTATTCGACCCAGTTGCTGTGCAGCGTTTTGCCGCCAGCACGGCTTTGGCACACCTGTGGTTGGTGCCCAACCCTGCACACAACCCGGGGGGCGATTTTGGCTTGTCGGCCACTGGGCAAGTGCTCAACCTGCCCAAAGGCGCTCAGGGTTGCCAATACACCTTCAGCACCATTGCCTTGTATAAAAAATCTTTTTTTGCCGCTTGCGGCCTGCCGCCGGGTAACCCTGTGGGCGTCGCGCTGGCGCTGGCCCCATTGTTGCGCGCCGCCATGGACCGGGGGCAGGTCACGGGCGAGGTGTACGCCGGCGCCTGGACCGATGTGGGTACCCCCGAGCGGCTGGCGCAATTGAATGCCACCGATGTGACCTGAATTTGGCCCCGCCCCATTAAGCTTGCTTCATTCTTGACCCAACCCAATACCCTAACTGCCATGAACACGACCAAACTCTACTCCGACCGCCGCGCTCGCCTGGCAGCCCAATTGGGCGCGGGTGGCTTGGCCATCATCCTTACCGCGCCCGAGCGCCAGCGCAACCGCGACAGCGATTACCTGTACCGGCACGACAGTTACTTTTATTACCTGACCGGCTTCACCGAGCCGCATGCCACGCTGGTGATCACGGCCGAGGGCGAAACCACGCTGTTTTGCCAGCCCAAAGACCTGGAGCGCGAAATCTGGGACGGCATCCGCTTGGGGCCAGAGGCCGCGCCCGCTGCTTTGGGCGTCAACAGCGCTTTGCCCATCGGCGAGATGGCTGCGCAGATGCCTAAATTGCTGGAAAACCGCAGCACCGTTTGGTACCCGTTTGCCATCCACACTGGGCTGGAGAGTCTGGTGGCCGGTTGGTTGCAGTCGGTGCGCGCGCGGGTGCGCTATGGCGCAATGTGTCCCGAGCAGCAGCGCGATCTGTGCAGCCTGCTCGACGAGATGCGCTTGGTCAAAGACGCGCACGAACAAGACATCA
>JBIKKE010000319.1:0-2520 GCA_044360575.1 Limnohabitans sp.
CGGCATCCCCCTGAACCATCACGGCGTTCATCGCGCCTTCGACGTTGGCGATCAGGCGCTGCGTCGGCACCAGACTGGGGTGCACGCGCAACTCAATGCCCTGCGCGGTGCGCTTGGTGATGCCGAGCAGCTTGATGCGGTAGCCCAGTTGCTCGGCGTACTTGATGTCGGCCGCGCCCAACTTGGTGATGCCTTCGACATAGGCCTTGTCAAACTGCACCGGAATGCCAAAGGCAATGGCGCTCATCAGGGTCACTTTGTGCGCGGCGTCGACGCCTTCGATGTCAAACGTCGGGTCGGCTTCGGCATAACCCAAGCGCTGGGCTTCTTTCAGCACATCGCCAAAGTCTAAACCTTTGTCGCGCATCTCGGACAGGATGAAGTTGGTTGTCCCGTTGATGATGCCAGCCACCCACTGGATACTGTTGGCCGTCAGGCCTTCGCGCAAGGACTTGATGATCGGGATGCCCCCAGCCACAGCGGCTTCAAAAGCCACCATCACGCCTTTGGCTTGGGCTGCTGCAAAAATCTCGGTGCCATGCACGGCCAACAAGGCCTTGTTGGCAGTCACCACATGCTTGCCTGCAGCAATCGCTTCCATCACAAGCGATTTGGCAATGCCGTAACCACCGATCAGCTCGATCACGATATCGATCTCGGGGTTGGCAATCACGGTGCGCGCATCACCGACCACTTTTACACCCTCGCCCACCAAGGACTGAGCACGCGCCACATCCAAGTCAGCCACCATGGTGATTTCAATGCCACGGCCTGCACGGCGCTGGATCTCTTCTTGGTTGCGCTTGAGCACATTGAAAGTGCCGCTGCCCACAGTGCCCATGCCCAGCAGACCCACTTTGATCGGTTTCATGTTTATCTTCTTTACTGCAATGCGCCCGAAAGACTCGGGCAATGTTTGAATTCAGGCTGCCAAGGCTTCAGTGCCAAAACGTTTGCGTGCGCCTTCCAAAAATCGAGCCACGCGGCCAATGGCCTCGCGCAAGTCATCCTCGTGCGGCAAAAACACGATGCGGAAATGGTCGGCATCGGGCCAGTTAAAGCCCGTGCCTTGAACCAACATGACCTTGGTTTCTTCCAGAAGTTGCAGGAAAAAATCTTGGTCGTCCTGCACCGGGTAGATCTTCGAATCGAGTTTGGGGAACATGTACAAAGCCGCACGCGGCTTGACGCAGCTGACGCCGGGAATCGCCGTGATCAGTTGGTGCGCCAAATCCCGTTGCTTGCGCAACCGTCCACCTTCGCCCACCAACTCGTTGATGCTTTGGTGTCCGCCCAGAGCCGTTTGAATGGCCCATTGGCCAGGCACGTTGGCACACAGGCGCATGTTGGAAAGCATATTCAAGCCTTCGATGTAATCGCGAGCTCTTTTTTTATCCCCAGAAATCACCATCCAGCCCGCACGGTAGCCGCAAGAGCGATAACTTTTCGACAAAGAGTTGAAGGTCAGCGTCAACACGTCTTGCGACAAACTTCCCAAGGGCGTGTGCTTAACGCCGTCGTACAAAACCTTGTCATAGACCTCATCGGCAAAAATGACCAGGCCATGCTCACGGGCAATCTTCACGATGCCATTCAGTAACGCATCCGAGTACAAGGCGCCCGTTGGGTTATTCGGGTTGATGACCACGATGCCTTTGGTACGCGGTGTCACTTTGGCACGAATGTCGTTCAAATCGGGCATCCAGCCATTGACTTCGTCGCAACGGTAATGCACGGGCGTACCGCCCGACAAACTGGCTGCAGCCGTCCAAAGTGGGTAATCGGGTGATGGCAACAGCAACTCGTCGCCATTGTCCAGCAGCGCATTGGTGGCCATGACAATCAATTCGCTGGCCCCGTTGCCCAAATAAATGTCATCCAACAAAACACCCTGGATGCCCTGCTTTTGGGTCTCATGCATGACCGCTTTGCGGGCTGCAAAGATGCCTTTACTGTCTGAATAACCAGCCGAGTTGGGCAAGTTACGGATCATGTCTTGCTGGATCTCTTCCGGCGCATCGAAACCAAAAACCGCTAGGTTGCCGATATTCAATTTGATGATCTTGTGTCCATCCTCTTCCATTTGTCGCGCCCGGTCCATGATAGGGCCACGAATGTCATAACACACGTTAGCAAGCTTGGCTGATTTTTGAATGGGCTTCAAAGTGCCTCCAGTAGGAGTTTTAAGACGCAGAAAACCTATAATTTGACCACAAAACAGCGCGTCTCTAGGACCGCTTCCTTGAGTCAAACCTCTAAATGCCAAACGTCGCAGACCGCGCCCCCATGAAACTACAACCCGACAAATCCAATGCGCCCATGATCAATGCTTATGACCCTGCATGGATAGAGGTCAACGGCATTCGATACGAGCGATCTTTGTCTGTCAGTAGCTTGCCCGAAATCCCACCCGCTGACTGGGCAGGCTCTCAATTCGAGGCCCTGTCTCAAAACGATTTCACCCCCTGGGCCCAAGTAGGGGTTGAACTGATTCTTTTTGGCAGCGGCAAAAAACTGAGG
>JBIKKE010000006.1:0-29162 GCA_044360575.1 Limnohabitans sp.
CTGGGAAGGCGAGTTGGCCGTGATCATCGGCAAAGAGGGCCGCAACATCTCTGAAGCCGATGCGTTTGACCATGTGGCGGGCTACTCTTGCTACAACGACGGCAGCATCCGCGAATGGCAATTTCACGCCAAGCAAATCGCATCGGGCAAAAACTTCGAGTCCACTGGAGGCTTTGGTCCCTGGATGGTGACGGCTGACGAAATTGCCCCCAATCAAGAACTGAAGCTGATCACGCGCTTGAATGGCGAAGTGGTGCAATCGAGCCACACGGGTCACATGATCTTCCCGATCGCCAAACTCATCAGCTATGCCTCGACCATCTTCACGCTGGTGCCCGGCGACGTGATCGCCACCGGCACGCCAGCGGGTGTGGGCTGGAGTCGCAAGCCTCAGTGGTTCATGAAGCCCGGCGATGTGTGCGAGGTCGAGATCGAAGGCATCGGCACTTTGGTCAACCCCATCGCCGCTCAAGCCTGAACGCAAGCCTGACCATGAAAGCGATCCAAGTCCATGTGACTGGCGGACCCGAAAACCTGCTGGAAGTGAACCTTCCGGAACCGGTGGCTGGTCGCGGACAGATTCGCGTCAAGGCCTGCACCATTGGAGTGGGCCGCCCCGATGTGCTGCTGCGCAAAGGCATCTACAAGTGGATGCCGCCACTGCCGGCCATTCCAGGCGGTGAGCTGGCCGGTGTGGTGGACGCAGTGGGCGAAGGGGTGACTCAGTGGCGGGCCGGTGACCGTGTTTTGGTCAGCGCCCGCGAGTTAACCCAACGAGGCGGCTGCTACGCAGAAGCCATCGTGGTACCCGAAGAAGCGCCCTACCGCCTGCCCGACACCGTTTCGTTCGACGATGCCGTGAGTCTGCCCAATTTGCAATTGGCTTTAGCACTCTTGCAGATCGCCGGTCCTGTCGCATCACAAACGCCGCATGTGTTGATCACAGGCGCCTCTGGGGGCGTGGCGGGCATGCTGTGCCAAGTGGCCAAACTCCAAGGCTTTGTCACGATTGGCACCAGCAGAAGCCGTGACAAAGCTGCGTTTGCTTTGGCCCATGGCTTTGACCACGTCATTTGCACCGACGACGAGTCACCCAAAGAGCGCCTTGAACACATCACCCATGGCAAGGGGTTAAATCTTGTGTTTGACCACTTGGGCGGGCAAAGTCTGATCGACGGGCTCAAGCGCTTGGCACCGTTTGGCACCTTGGTGTCGTACAACATCGTGCAAGGCTTGCCCACCGAGGACACCTTCCAGGTGATGCGCCAATTGCTGGAAAAAAGCCTGGCCATCCGGTGTTTTTCCATGCACACCTTTGACGCAGACAAAGACACACGACGCGGACTGATGAACGAGGCCATTGCGCTTTTGGCGCAGCAGCGCGTTAGCTTTACGCCCCCTCAGATTTTCAAGCTCAGCGAAGTCCAAAAAACCCATACCTTGCTCGACCAAGGTCTTGTCAGTGGCAAGCTGGTCATGCACCCATGATCCGCAGCTGAACCCGTGCATTTGACAGTGATACTTTTATAACCAGGAGACAACAATGATTCGCAGACAACTTCTCGCCACTTTGACCATCACCGCCTTGGCGCTGCCAGGAGTCGCGATGGCGCAAGCCTATCCAGACCGCCCCATCAAGGTCATGCAGGGCTTTGCCCCGGGTGGCAACGCCGACAACATCGCCCGCACTGTAGGGCTGGAAATGAGCAAAGGCTTGGGTCAAAACATCGTGGTCGAAGCCCAAGCCGGCGCAGGCGGCACCATCGCAGCCACCACCGTCGCCAAGTCCAGGCCCGATGGCTACACCTTGTTGTTGGCCACAGGCGGGCATGCAGTGGCTGGCGCCTTGTACAACAACTTGGCTTACCGCACGGTACAAGACTTTGAGATGGTCAGCACCATCACTTACTTCCCGTTCTTGGTGGTCGTTCCGGCCAACAGCAAGTACCCCAGCCTGTCAGCCTTGTTGGCTGCAGCCAGAGCCAACCCCACCGAGGTGAGCTACGGCACCGCCGGCATCGGCTCCACGCACCATTTGGCTGGCGAGTTGCTCGCCAGCATGTCCAAAACACAGCTGCTGCATGTGCCCTTCCGGGGTGACTCGGCCTCGCTCACCTCGTTACTGGGCGGCGAAATCCCGATGATCATTGCCCCGCCCACAGCGGTGATGGCCAATATCAAATCTGGCAAGCTTCGCGCCATTGCCACCACCGGTCCCCAGCGCTGGCAAGGTCTGCCAGATGTGCCCACCGTGTCTGAGCAAGGGGTGGCGGGTTACGACGTGCAATCTTGGGCTGGTTTAATGGCGCCTGCAGGCACACCCAAACCCATCGTTGACCGCCTGAACGCCGAGTTGCAAAAAGCGCTTTTGGTGCCCGCTGTGAAAACGCGTCTGGAAGACATGGGCGGCGATGTACGCGGAAGCACCTCGGAAGAGATGCGGAGCATGGTGGCTGCACAAACCCAAAAATGGATTCAAGTGGTGAACGACGCCAAAATTCCGAAAAACTAAACCTCCCGGCGGGTCATGGTCGGCTTGTCAAAGCTTGCACGCTGATGCAAGCTCTGCCCCAAGGCCCCTGGCTCGCCTTTTTTGAAAGTTCCATATGTCATTGATTCAAATCCGCAAACGAAGCCTCACGATTGAAACCACTTACCACGAAGGGGGTCCGGTGACGGATCAGCCTTTGAAACTGGCTGCTGCATGTGCCGTCATTCAAAACCCCTATGCAGGCACTTACACGCCGGATCTCATGCCTTTCATGGCCGAACTCCGTTCGCTGGGCACGCTGCTGGCCCAAGAGTTGATTGACACCTTGGGCAAAGACAACATTGAGGTTTACAGCAAAGCGGCCATCGTGGGCGTCAATGGCGAAATGGAACACGGCGCCGTCTGGCATGAAGCTGGTGGCTGGGCCATGCGGTCTTTGCTGGGTGACCCCAAAGCCATCGTGCCAGCCAGCAAGGCCGTGGCCAGTGCAGGCTACCGCATCATGGTGCCCGTGCATTACATCCACGCTTGCTATGTGCGCAGCCACTTCAACAGCATGGAGGTGGGCATTCAAGACGCGCCGCGCCCCAACGAAATTTTATTTGCCCTGGTCATGGGCACGGGTGGTCGCGTTCACTCCCGCTTGGGTGGATTGACCGTGGACAAGGTTTCTGTGAACGATGGCCAACGTTGATGCTTCTGCGCCCATCCTGACCCCCGAGCAAGACGCCTATTTGCGCGAACGCTCGGACTGGATGGGTGCATATTTGGTACTGCATGCCTGGGGCATGATTGCGCTGGCCATGGCGTTTTTTGTGGCTTGGCCCAATCCCTTGAGCTTCATCGTGGCCGTGGTCGTCATCGGCGGCAGGCAGCTGGGCTTGGCCATTTTGATGCACGACGCGGCACACCGCGCCCTGTTCAAAAACACCTGGCTCAATGACAAGTTGGGGGCATTTTTGTGCGGCTGGCCTGTGGGAGCGAGCCTTACGCTGTACCGACCCTATCACTTGAGCCACCACCGCCACACCCAGCAAGCGGAAGACCCAGACCTGATTTTGTCGGCCCCCTTTCCCATCA
The DNA here is from genome assembly GCA_044360575.1 of Limnohabitans sp. Classification (GTDB taxonomy): domain Bacteria; phylum Pseudomonadota; class Gammaproteobacteria; order Burkholderiales; family Burkholderiaceae_C; genus Limnohabitans_A. The sequence continues at coordinate 3,572 of JBIKKE010000006.1, forward strand.
CCCGTCAAAGCTTTTGGCGCAAGATGCGGCGCGACATGTTGGGTATCACTGGCTACCAGCGGCGGATGGCATTTTTCCGCATGGAAATGGGCGATGACACCAGCCCTTGGCAGCGCTTGAAAAACCTGATCGCCGCAGAAAAATACTTCTTTCTGAGCAACCTGCTCATCTTCGCGGTCACCGCCGCAGCCGGTGTGTGGTGGGCGTACTTTGCCTTGTGGCTGCTGCCCTTGCTGACTTGGTACCAAGTGATCAGCCGGGTGCGCAACATCGCCGAGCATGCGGTGGTGGGGGACAACCATGACCGCTTGCGCAACACGCGCACCACTTTGGCCCACTGGGGCATGCGCATGGTGCTGGCACCTTATTGGGTCAATTACCATCTGGAACACCACCTGTTTGTGTTCACCCCGTGCTGGAAGTTGCCTGCGGCCCACCGAATGCTGATTGAGCAAGGCTTGGGGCCACGCATGGAGCTGGCCACCGGTTATGTGCAGGTGCTTCGCCTGGCCACCAGCAAAACCAATGACCATGGCGATACCGGTGGCACACAGTCACAGCGCAAGGGCGCCGCCCTGATCTGAAGCGTTTTACGCAACGGCATGATCCCCACATGTCAGGTTCACGCAAGTCCAGTCGCTTAAGGGACATGGATTGGGGATAACCATGTAACGCCGTTGGTGAATGGACTCCAGAATTCGCCAAGACATTTTTCTTCTCTCGTCCTGGTGCAAGACGCAATGGCTGATGAAATCATTCTCGAAACCCACGGGCTCATCAAAGAGTTCAAAGGGTTTGTGGCTGTCAACGACGTGAACCTCAAGGTTCGCCGCGGAGAGATCCACGCACTGATCGGCCCCAACGGCGCCGGCAAGACCACGGTCTTCAATTTGCTGACCAAGTTCTTGATTCCCACCCGTGGGCAGATCCTGTTCAACGGCCGCGACATCACCGGCGAACGTTCTGCACAGATTGCCCGTCGCGGCATCGTGCGCTCGTTCCAAATTTCCGCCACGTTCCCTAATCTCTCGGTGATTGAAAACGTGCGCATCGCCTTGCAGCGCGGGGCCGGCATGTCCATGCAGTTCTGGCGCTCTGAACGTGTCTTGGACAGCCTGAACGACCGCGCCATGCAACTGCTGGCCGAAGTCGACCTGCAAGACATATCGCATTTGATGGCGGTCGAGCTGCCTTATGGCCGAAAGCGCGCCCTTGAAATTGCCACCACCTTGGCCATGGAGCCCGAGCTCATGCTGCTGGACGAGCCTACTCAGGGCATGGGCCACGAAGACGTGGACCGCGTCACGCAGCTGATCAAAAAAGTAGGCGCCAACCGCACCATTTTGATGGTCGAGCACAACATGAACGTGGTCTCCAAGATCGCGGACACCATCAGCGTTTTGCAACGCGGCCAAGTGATTGCAGAAGGGCCTTACGCGGTGGTTTCTCAAAATCCTCAAGTGCTCGAGGCCTACATGGGCACGACCGAAAACCAGTTGGAGGGGGCCCATGGCTGAGCCCAAAGAATTTCTGCGCATCAGCGACCTGCATGCCTGGTATGGCGAGTCGCACATCCTGCATGGCGTGAACCTGACCGTCAACGAAGGCGAAGTGGTCACTTTGCTCGGCCGCAATGGCGCGGGGCGCACCACCACCATCAAATCGATCCTGGGTTTGGTGGGCAGGCGCACTGGCCAGATCACCATCAACGGCACCGAGTCGGTCAACATGGCGCCGCACCAAATTGCCAAACTGGGCATTGGTTATTGCCCTGAAGAGCGCGGCATTTTTGCGTCCCTGACCTGCGAAGAAAACCTGATGCTGCCGCCCGTGATCGCCAGTGGTGGCATGGGTTTGGACGAAATCTACGACATGTTTCCCAACTTGTCGGAACGCAAAAACAGCCCCGGCACACGCCTGTCGGGCGGCGAACAACAGATGCTGGCCGTAGGCCGCATCTTGCGCACCGGTGCACGCTTTTTACTGCTGGACGAAATCTCTGAGGGCTTGGCCCCTGTCATCGTGCAGGCTCTGGCCCGCATGATCCGCTCACTCAAGGCCAAGGGTTACACCATCATCATGGTGGAGCAAAACTTCCGCTTTGCGGCGCCTCTGGCCGACCGTTTTTATGTGATGGAACACGGGCAAATTGTTGAGGGCTTCACCTCAGCCGAATTGCCCAACAAGATGAGCATGCTCAGCGAGTACCTCGGCGTCTGATTTTTCATTTTTAACCCAGGAGACAACCCCATGAAACGCAAACTTCTCACCATCGCCGCAGCTGCGGCCTGTGCCTTCGGCGGTGCCGCCCAAGCCCAGATCTCTGACGGCACGGTCAAGATCGGCGTGTTGAACGACATGTCCGGCCTGTACTCCGACATCACCGGCCCTGGCTCTTTGCTGGCAGCCCGCATGGCGGTCGAAGACTATGTCAAGGCCACCGGCTCCAAACTCAAAATTGAAGTCATCGGTGCTGACCACCAAAACAAGCCCGATGTCGGCTCCAACATTGCCCGCCAGTGGTTTGACACCGACAAGGTCGACATGATCGCCGACGTACCCACGTCTTCGGTGGGCTTGGCGGTGGCAGCCATCGCCCGCGAAAAAGGCAAGTTGCATGTCAACTCTGGTTCGGCCACGTCCGACCTGTCTGGTAAGGCTTGCAACGCCAACACCATCCACTGGGCTTACGACACTTGGATGCTGGCCAACGGCACCGGCAAGGCGATTGTCAAAAGCGGTGGTGACACTTGGTTCTTCTTGACCGCTGACTATGCTTTCGGCCACGCCCTTGAGCGAGACACCGAGGCCGTGGTGCTGAAAAACGGCGGCAAAGTGCTGGGCAAAGTGCGTACGCCTTTCCCGACACAAGACTTCTCCTCTTTCTTGCTGCAAGCGCAAGCCTCCAAAGCCAAGATCATTGGTTTGGCCAACGCCGGTGGCGACACCACCAACTCGATCAAGCAAGCTGCCGAGTTCGGCATCACACGTGGCGGTCAAAACCTCGCCGGCATGCTGGTCTTTTTGCCAGACATCCATTCCTTGGGTTTGAACATCGCACAGGGCCTCATGCTGACCGAGACCTTCTACTGGGATCTGAACGAACAGACCCGTGCCTGGACCAAGCGTTTTGCAGGCGCTAACGGCGGTAAGCATCCTTCGATGGTGCAGGCGGGTGTTTACTCTAGCGTGATCCACTACCTCAAGGCGGTCGAGTCGGCCAAAACCGATGATGGCACCAAAGTGGCCGCCAAGATGAAAGAGTTGCCCACCGACGACGTCTTGTTCGGCAAGGGCAGTGTGCGTCCAGACGGTCGCAAAATTCATCCTGCATATTTGTTCCAGGTGAAAAAGCCATCCGAGTCCAAGGGCCCGTATGACTACTACAAACTGGTTGCCACGATCCCGGCCAACGAGGCATTCCGCCCCTTGTCCGAGAGCGAGTGCCCACTCGTCAAGAAGTAATCCCACTGTTTTGAGTTAACCAAAGTCACCGTCATGGAAATTTTTGGCGTTCCCTCAGGAGCCCTGTTTGGGCAATTGCTGATCGGACTGATCAACGGTTCGTTTTATGCGCTGCTCTCGCTGGGGCTGGCGGTGATCTTCGGCCTGCTCAACATCATCAACTTCACCCATGGCGCCCAGTACATGCTGGGCGCCTTTGTGGCCTACCTGGGCATGCAAAAACTGGGGATGAATTACTGGGTCGCTCTGGTGGTCACACCGCTTGTGGTGGGCGCGACAGGGATGATCATTGAGCGCACCATGCTCAAACAACTCTACAAGCTGGACCACCTTTATGGTCTGCTCCTCACATTCGGATTGGCACTGATCATTCAGGGCTTGTTCCGACACGAATTTGGCTCCTCGGGCATGCCTTACCCGGTGCCCGAAGTCTTCCGGGGCGCGATCGACACTGGCTTCATGTTCTTGCCCAAATACCGAGCCTGGGTCATCGTCGCTTCTTTGGTGGTGTGTCTGGCCACTTGGTACGTGATTGAACGCACCAAATTGGGCGCCTACTTGCGCGCCGCCACCGAAAACCCCAGTCTGGTGCAATCCTTTGGCATCAACGTGCCACGCATGATCACCTTGACCTATGGCTTCGGCGTGGGCTTGGCTGCTTTGGCCGGTGTCATGGCCGCGCCCATTTACCAAGTCAACCCGACCATGGGCGCCGACCTCATCATTGTGGTGTTCGCGGTGGTGGTGATTGGCGGCATGGGCTCGATCATGGGCGCCATCGTCACTGGATTTGGTCTGGGCCTGATAGAAGGCCTGACCAAGGTCTTCTACCCCGAGGCTTCTGCCACCGTGATCTTTGTGATCATGACCATCGTTCTGCTCCTCAAGCCCGCCGGCCTGTTCGGCACCCAGAAGTAAAGCCATGTCGAACTCTGCAATGACCACTGTGACCTCTGGTTCCTCCCGCTCACACTGGGTGGCGTTCGCCATCATGGTGCTGGCCCTTGCCATTGCCCCGATCTGGGTCTACCCGATCTTCTTGATGAAGGTGATGTGCTTTGCGCTGTTTGCTTGCGCTTTCAACTTGTTGCTGGGATTTGGTGGCCTGCTGTCTTTTGGCCACGCCATGTTTTTGGGCACCGCTGGTTATGCGTCCGCGCATGCGGCCAAAGTCTGGGGCTTGACGCCTGAGCTGGCCGTTCTTTTCGGCACGCTGTGCTCCACCGTTTTGGCCTATGTGGTGGGCTCTTTGGCGATTCGCCGCCAAGGCATTTACTTTGCGATGATCACACTGGCTTTGGCCCAGATGATCTTCTTCTTCGCATTGCAAGCGCCTTTCACTGGCGGTGAAGACGGTATCCAAAACGTGCCGCGCGGCCACCTGTTTGGCCTGTTTGATCTGGCCGACAACATGAACATGTACATGTTTGTGTTCGCGATTTTCATCCTGGGTTTCTTGTTCGTCTGGCGCGTTATCCACTCACCGTTCGGTCAAATTCTCAAGGCCATCCGCGAGCACCAGGACCGTGCGACTTCTTTGGGCTACGACACCGACAAATTCAAACTGCTGGCCTTCGTCATCTCGGGTGCCATCGCAGGCACAGCGGGCGCGACCAAATCGCTGGTGTTCCAGTTGGCATCGCTTACCGATGTGCACTGGTCGATGTCGGGCGAAGTGGTGTTGATGACACTGGTCGGCGGCATGGGTACATTGTTTGGCCCCGTGGTCGGTGCCGCTGTGATCGTCAGCATGCAAAACTACCTGGCCCAACTGGGTGCCTGGGTCACCATCATTCAGGGTGTGATCTTTGTGGTATGTGTGCTGGCCTTCCGACGCGGCATCATTGGCGAGATTGCCAACTGGATCAAGAAACCCTTGTGACGTTGCTCTAAAAACCCACTAAACACCCACAAAAAACCGCCCTGACAGGCGGTTTTTTTATGGGCCATGGCCCAGGGTTGTGACCCATTCAGCGCATGAAATTCCTCACGTAGTCAGCGCCCAGCCCCACAGCCTCAAAGTGGGCACGGTATTTTTCGATCCGGGTGAACACGTCGTCATATCCTGTGGCATTGCCCTGTGTGTCCACGTACATCAAAGCCCCGTGGACAGTGAACATCGTCACCATGTCTTGGCAATCGTCGGGCACCACCAAGGTGTGGGTTTCACCCGGCGGCTCGTACACGTAGCTACCTTCTTCGGCCACCCAGTCGTGCTCCAGGTACAGCCATTTGCCACGCAAAACGTGGGCATGAACCATGCCTGAGTGGCGGTGACGCTGGAGCAAGCCCGAGCGCTTGACCTTGAGCAGGTGCACATAAAAACCACCGCTCACATTCAGGTGCAAAGGGCGCGACCAGATGCCCGGGGCGATGGGGGCCCACAAGCGCTCGTCTTCGGTTTGCACATCCAGCACCACCATGTCGGGCGACATGCCCCATGGTTGGGGTTTGGCATAGGGAACGCGGTCGTCAGCGGCCGCTGGTGGCGTGTGATTGGAGCTCATGGGTAGGCTGTGAACGGGTGAAAACACATAGCTTAAAACGGCGCGCCTCGCTGGCCTGCGCCATGTGTGACAGCCTTGAGCACCATCTGCGCAATGAAGCAACAACCGCAGCCTTCAATGCCCGGCAAAAGACACCAAGGTGAACAGCTTCAGTCCGGTGGCCTCAATGCGCTCCGACCCGCCTAATTCGGGCAGGTCCACAATGGCCGCGCCTTCGATGACCTTAGCACCCAGTTTTTCGAGCAATTTTTTGCCCGCCATCATGGTGCCGCCGGTGGCAATCAAGTCATCAATCAGCAAGACACGCTGGCCTGGCTTGACAGCGTCGGTATGCAGCTCGACGGTGGCGCTGCCGTACTCCAGCTCGTAGGTCTCTTCCACGGTGGTGAAGGGCAACTTGCCCTTTTTGCGGATGGGCACAAAGCCCAAACCCAGCTCATAAGCCACCACCGAGCCCAGGATGAAACCGCGCGCATCCAAGCCGGCCACCACATCGGGGCGCAAATCGGGCGCCATGTACCGGTGCACAAACGCATCGATCAAAACCCGGAACACCCGGGGATCTTGCAACAAAGGCGTGATGTCACGGAACTGCACGCCCGGTGCGGGCCAATCCGGCACGGTGCGGATATGGCGCTTCAGGTATTCGTTGACGTTCAGATCGTCCATGTCTTGGGTCCGCAATGGTTGTCTTTGAAAAAACCGGCTGGAAGGGTCGCCGAGCCTGCCAATCGACTTGACAAGCGGGGTCTGATGTTAACAAGCCGCCAAGGCTTCAAGCCGATAAAATGACCCGCATGCTTGCCCACACCACCACCACCCTGCAACTCGCCCGCGAGACCCTCGACATTGAAGCGGCTGCTCTGCTTCAACTCAAGGATCGTCTGGACGAGCGCTTCGTCAAAGCGGTCAACATGGTGCTGGCCGTCCAAGGCCGTGTGGTGGTCACCGGCATGGGCAAAAGCGGCCACATTGGCCGCAAGATCGCCGCCACGCTGGCATCTACCGGCACACCGGCCATGTTTGTGCACCCCGGTGAAGCCAGTCACGGCGACCTGGGCATGATCAAAACCGTGGATGTGGTCTTGGCCATCTCCAACAGCGGTGAGAGCGATGAACTGGTGGCCATCTTGCCGGTGCTCAAGCGTCAAGGTGTGCCCTTGATTGCCATGACCGGCGGCATGCAGTCTTCGTTGGCGCGCCATGCCGATGTGGTGATTGACTGCTCCGTGAGCAAAGAAGCCTGCCCCTTGAACCTGGCCCCCACGGCCAGCACCACGGCCCAGCTGGCCATGGGCGACGCTTTGGCCGTCGCTTTGCTGGATGCACGGGGTTTCAAGCCGGAAGACTTTGCACGTTCTCACCCTGGCGGATCTTTGGGGCGCAAGCTGCTCACGCATGTGGGCGATGTCATGCGCAAAGGCAACGATGTGCCGCACGTAGCACCAGATACCGAATTCACCATCTTGATGCGAGAGATGAGCAGCAAAGGTTTGGGCGCGACCGCAGTCACCAGCGCCGACGGCCAAGTGTTGGGCGTGTTCACAGACGGCGACTTGCGCCGATTGATTGAAAAAGGCGTGGACCTGCGCAGCCTGAAGGCGCACGAGGTGATGCACCCCAACCCGCGCACCATCCGGCACGACGCCCTGGCGGTCGAGGCGGCCGAAATGATGGAGCTGCACCGCATCACCAGCATTTTGGTGGTCGATGCCGAAGGCGTTTTGTGCGGCGCCATCAACTCCAACGACCTCATGCGGGCCAAGGTGATCTGACATGCAAGCTCTGACCCCCGCCCTGCATTACCCACCCGAGTTGCTGCTGCAAGCTCAGAGGATTCGTGTCGCGTTTTTTGACATCGATGGGGTGTTGACCGATGGCGGGCTGTATTTTTCAGAATCTGGCGAAACCCTCAAGCGCTTCAACACGCTGGACGGTCAAGGCCTGAAACTGCTGCAAAAGGCAGGCATCACGCCGGTCGTCATCACAGGGCGTGACTCAGCCCCTTTGCGCCTGCGACTTGAGGCCCTGGGCATCACCCACGCCCGTTTTGGCACCGAAGACAAGCGGCCTGCCGCCGAAGCATTTTTAGAACAACTGGGCCTGAACTGGTCGCAAGCCGCCGCCATGGGTGACGATTGGCCAGACCTGCCGGTGATGCAACGCGCGGCCTTTGCTTGCGCCCCTGCCAATGCCCACGCCCAGGCCAAAGCACTGGCCCACCACACCACGGCCGAGAGCGGTGGTGCAGGCGCAGCCCGAGCATTTTGTGACTTGCTGCTGGTCGCAGGTGGACATTACGCCGGCTTGCTGGCACAGGTCGGCCTGAGTGACCACAAGGGTGCCTCTGCATGAGCGCCTGGATGCGTCTGCGCCGCACGCTGGACAGACTCACCATTTACCTGCCATTGATTTTGTTTGGCTTGCTGGCATTGGGGAGCTGGTGGTTGGTGCGCAGCATGCCCGAGTTGCTGCCACCAGGAACCGACAAGCTGCTGCGCGTCGATCCCGATTACCAGCTCGAAAAATTCACCGTCAAGTCCTTTGACATCTCGGGCCGCATGACCCGTGAAATCAGTGGGCAAAATGCCACGCACTTTCCGGCAAAGCAAGAGCTGCACATTCAGAATATCCGGATTTTTGCTGAGAACGAACTGGGCGCACGCCTTCAAGCACAGGCCCGTTTGGGCATATCGAAAGAGCCCGAGCAAAGGGTCGAATTGAGCGGTGATGTTTTGGCGGTCCGGGCTGCTGACAAAAAGGGGCCGCGCGTGACGCTCAAAGGTGAAGCTGTGACGGCCCTTATGGATGAGGAGCGCTTGGTCTCTTCAGTGCCGGTTGAAATCGTCCGTGGCGGTGACGTGTTCACTTCTGAGAACATGGACTTTGACATTCGCAATGGGCACTACGAATTGCAGGGTCGGGTGAAATCGGTTCTGTCTGCCGACCGCAAACCCTGAAAATAAAAAAGCCCTGCGAAGCAGGGCTTTGTAGAGGCGCTTGGCTGAGTATCAGCCATGGCCAGGATCAGTAACCGCCGCCGTAGCCGCCGCCACCCTCACGGCCACCACCGCCTTCACGGCGACCGCCGCCACCCCGAGGGCCTGCGCCATAGGGGCTGCGGAAACCACCGCCACCGCCACCGCCACCGCCACCGCCGTCGCCGCCACCGCCATAACCGCCGCCGCCTTCACGGCGACCACCGCCGCCATAACCGCCGCCACCTTCACGGCCACCACCGTAGCCGCCGCCACCTTCGCGCGCGCCGCCGTAGCCACCACCACCGCCACCGCCTTCACGGGGACCGCCGTAACCGCCACCACCTTCACGACGACCACCGCCGCCGCCGTAGCCACCACCGCCACCAAAGCCACCACCACCTGTGCGGGGAGGACGTGCTTCCATGGGGCGGGCTTCGTTGACCACCACGTTGCGGCCGCCCAATGGCTGACCATTCATGCCGTTGATGGCGGCTTGCGCCTCATCGTCGCTGCCCATTTCCACGAAGCCGAAGCCTTTGGAGCGGCCTGTGTCACGTTCCATCATGACTTTGGCGCTGGTCACCGCACCGAATTCACCGAAGGCTTGTTCCAGATCGCTGTCACGAACCGAATAAGGCAGGTTGCCGACGTAAAGTTTGTTGCCCATGAAAGGGACTCCTCAAAACACAAAGATAAAAGCGATGGAGCTTCGACAACGCATTCGACATACCTGAAAACATCGTAAGGAAAGCGAAACTGATGGGGTCACCGCAAACAAGACCTTGAGGCAACACGCCCCAAAGTCATCGAATTATGAGAGTGAAAACAATCCAAAAGGCAAGGGGGAAACCCCCCAATACCTATTTAAAACGGGGCTCTCACTCGTTTTTTGTTGTTTTACCAACTCACCTCACGGTCAGGGCTGGCGCTGATTTTGTGAATGCTCAAATCAGCACCGTCGTATTCCTCTTCTTGACTGAGTTTCAGGCCCATGGTGATTTTCAAAACACCATAAATCAACAAACCGCCCAACAAAGCCCACGCCACACCCAAAAAGGTGCCGATCAACTGAGCCGTCAGATTGACCCCGCCCAAGCCGCCCATGCTGGTTGCACCAAAAATACCCGCCGCAATGCCGCCCCAAGCGCCGCAAATGCCGTGCAAAGGCCAAACACCCAGCACGTCATCGATCTTCCATTTGTTTTGGGTCAAGGTGAACATGACCACAAACAGACCTCCGGCCACAGCCCCCACCGCCAACGCACCAAATGGGTGCATCAAGTCAGAGCCCGCACACACCGCCACCAAACCTGCCAAGGGGCCGTTGTGCACAAAGCCAGGGTCGTTCTTGCCCAAAACCAAGGCCGCCAAAGTGCCGCCCACCATGGCCATCAGGGAGTTGACCGCCACCAGACCTGACATTTTGTCCAGCGTCTGGGCACTCATCACATTGAAGCCAAACCAGCCAACGATCAAAATCCACGAACCCAGGGCCAGAAAAGGGATGCTCGAGGGTGGATGCGCCGACACTACGCCGTCCTTGCGGTACCGGTTGTAGCGGGCGCCCAACAGCACCACTGCGGGCAGCGCGATCCAGCCGCCCATGGCATGCACCACCACCGAACCGGCGAAGTCATGGAACTCGTCGCCCGTGACCGCTTTGATCCAGGCTTGCACGCCAAAGTGCTGGTTCCAGGCAATGCCCTCAAAAAAGGGGTAAACAAAGCCCACAATCACTGCCGTGGCGATCAACTGGGGCCAAAACTTGGCCCGCTCGGCAATGCCGCCAGAAATGATGGCGGGAATGGCCGCTGCAAAGGTCAGCAAAAAGAAGAACTTGACCAGGTCGTAGCCATTTTTAGCAGCCAGCTGCTCGGCACCCACAAAGAAGGTGGTGCCATAAGCCACGCTGTAACCGACCACAAAATAAACCACGGTCGAGACCGAAAAGTCCACCAAGATCTTGACCAAGGCGTTGACTTGGTTCTTTTTGCGAACCGTGCCCAGCTCCAAGAACGCAAAACCAGCATGCATGGCCAACACCATGATGCCGCCCAACAAAATAAATAGCGCATCCGCGCCCTGTTTCAGTGCTTCCACGGTCTTCCTTTGAATATTTTTGCCCTTGATTGGTGCATTCGAGGATTTCAAGCCCTCGGCGCACCAAATCCAAGCAAGAAACGCACCCAAAACGAACCAGGCGCCATCCAGGCCCCAACGTGGGTCACTTAAGATCAAGCCTTCTCTCAGACTCAACGGATACAAACCTGGTTTTTCATGGAAGCATTCCTCGTCTCCACAGGCATCGTGGCTTTGGCAGAAATGGGCGATAAAACCCAGCTTTTGTCACTCGTGCTGGCCGCCCGTTTTCGCAAACCCTGGCCCATCGTGCTGGGCATATTGGTAGCCACCTTGGCCAACCATGGCCTGGCAGGCGCTGTGGGCAGTTGGGTCACCACCGTGATGGGGCCCGATGTGCTGCGCTGGGTGCTGGGCGCGTCCTTCATCGCCATGGCCGCTTGGATGCTGATTCCAGACAAGCTGGACGACGAGGAAGGCGACAGTGCCCCGCGCATGGGCGTGTTTGTCACCACCGTGGTGGTTTTCTTTTTGGCCGAGATGGGCGACAAGACCCAAATTGCCACCGTCATGCTCGCGGCGCAGTACAACGCCTGGTTTGCAGTGGTGGCGGGCACCACCCTGGGCATGATGCTGGCCAACGCCCCCGTGGTGTGGTTTGGCGACGCCATCACCAAGCGGGTGCCACTGCGAATGGTGCACATCATTTCAGCGGTTATCTTTGCGGTACTGGGTGTGATCGCGTTGTCAGGCTGGGGCAGCTGAACAAACACACGGGTCATCGGACACCTTGGCTGGGCGAGGCCTTGTGCAGCGCCCGCTCAGGGCCTTGATTCATCGCCCTTATACTCACGCCATGCGCCGATTTGAACCCAATTGCGGGCGCCGAAACCTCAGGGTTTCGAAATTCAGCTAAATGGCGTGTGTTTCAACACTTGAAGCCCGGCCCAGCTGACAGCGAAGCCGGGTTTAGTTTTTTGTACACCTGAACACATTCGATGCTGATCGCCGAATCCCAAAGCATGCTGTTTGAAGCCCCTTTGCCTTTGCAAAGTGGCGCATCCATCCGTGGCTATTCGCTGAGCTACGAAACCTACGGCACACTCAACGCTGACAAGTCGAACGCGGTGCTGATTTGCCACGCGCTCAATGCCTCGCACCATGTGGCGGGTGCGTACGCCGACCAACCCAAAAACCTGGGCTGGTGGGACAACATGATCGGCCCCGGCAAGTCGCTCGACACCGACCAGTTCTTTGTGATTGGCGTGAACAACCTGGGCTCTTGCTTTGGCTCCACTGGCCCGATGCATGTGAACCCCGACACCGACCGCGTGTACGGCGCAGACTTCCCGGTGGTGACGGTGGAAGACTGGGTCAATGCCCAAGCCCGCTTGCTCGATGCTTTGGGCATTGAACAACTGGCCGCCGTGATGGGTGGCAGCTTGGGTGGCATGCAGGCGCTTTCTTGGACGCTGCAATACCCCGAGCGCGTGAAGCACGCCGTAGTGGTGGCCAGCGCCCCCAACCTGAACGCCGAAAACATCGCCTTCAACGAAGTGGCCCGCCGCGCCATCGTGACCGACCCGGACTTCCATGATGGACATTTTTACGCGCAAGGCGTGGTGCCCAAACGTGGCCTGCGCATCGCCCGCATGATTGGCCACATCACGTACCTGAGCGACGACGTGATGAATGAAAAGTTTGGCCGCGAGCTGCGCGAAGCCGTGACGCACAACGCCACGGGCTACAAATATTCCACGCAAGACGTGGAGTTTCAGATTGAAAGCTATCTGCGCTACCAGGGCGACAAGTTCAGCGAATACTTTGACGCCAATACCTATTTGCTGATCACCCGGGCGCTCGACTATTTCGATCCGGCGCGCGCTTTTGGCGGTGACCTGTCCAAAGCGCTGGCCCGCGCCAGTTGCAAATTTTTGCTGGTCAGCTTCAGCACCGACTGGCGCTTTTCGCCTGCCCGCAGTCGCGAAATGGTCAAGGCCCTTTTGGACAACCGGCGCGACGTGAGCTACGCCGAAATCGACGCGCCACACGGGCACGACGCCTTTTTGCTGGACGATGCGCGCTACATGAATGTGGTGCGCTCTTACTTTGCCAACATGGCGAAGTCCTTGAATGAAGGAGGTACCGCATGAGCGATGCCTTGATGATCCAAGCCATTGCACGGCTGGTGCCGCAAGGCGCGCGCGTGCTCGATTTGGGCTGCGGCGATGGCGCCTTGCTGGCGCACCTGCAGCAACACAAAGGTTGCACCGGTTACGGTGTAGAGCTGGACGACGCCAATGTGCACGCTTGTGTGCAGCGCGGCGTGAATGTACTGCAGCTGAACCTGGACGAAGGCCTGAGCCTGTTTGCTGACCAATCGTTTGATGCGGTGCTGCAAATCGACACCCTGCAACACCTGCGCAACGCTGAGACCATGCTGCAAGAGACAGTGCGCGTAGGCCGTGTAGGCATCGTGGCCTTTCCCAACTTTGCCCATTGGTTCAACCGCCTGAGCGTGCTGCAAGGCCGCATGCCGGTGACCAAACGCCTGCCCTACCAGTGGTACGACACGCCCAATATCCGCGTGGGCACATTTGCCGACTTTGGCGACTTGGCCCACAAGAACCACCTGCAGGTGGTGGACGCCTTTGGCCTGCAGCGCGGCCAAGAAGTGCGCACCCTGCCCAACCTGATGGCAGGTACAGCGGTTTACAAACTGCAGCGCAGCTGAAATGTCAGCTGCGCCAGGCACCCCAGGCCCGGGCACCCACAGCCCTTGGCTGATTGCCAACGTGCTGGCGCAAATCTCGTTTGGCCTCTTGGCCATGACCCTGTGCCTGCCATCCATGCAGGAATGGGGCGCCATCTTTGACACCCGCCAAGCCGATGTACAGCTGACCTTCAGCGGCTATGTGGTCGCCTATGGCGCTTTGCAGTTGGTGTACGGCCCCTTGTCGGATCGGCACGGGCGCAAGCCCATCCTGATGATCGGACTGGTGGTGGTGGGGCTGGTGCCGCACGAGGGCGCCGTCAATCTGGGCTGGATGATGCTTTCATTCGCGTTGATCGCGACCGCTGCGCAGTGGGGCTTGCACCGCTGCAAGAGGCTCTGAACTTGAACCCTAGACCCCGATCTGCCTCAGACTAACACCTAGCCCTCATGCATCCAAGCGGCGTGTTTGGGCGCACGTTTCGTTTGGGCCCACTCGTTGAGCATGTCCCATTTGCAGGCGTCCAGCTTGGCATACATCTCGGGGGTGCCCACGTCGGCAGCCAGTTCCAGACGGTGGCCGTTGGGGTCAAAAAAGTAGATGCTCTTGAAGATGGTGTGGTTCGTGGGGCCCAGCACGTCCACGCCGTTGGCTTGCAGCCGTGCCTTGGCGTCTTCCAGCGCTTGCAAGCTGTCCACCTTGAAGGCGATGTGTTGCACCCATTCAGGGGTGTTGGTGTCACGTCCCATCTCGGGGGAGTTGGGCAGTTCAAAAAAGGCCAGCACGTTGCCGCCACCCGCATCCATGAACACATGCATGTAGGGGTCGGGGGCTTTGGTGGAGGGCACCAGGTCTTCGGCGATGGCCAAAACAAAGTCCATGTTCAGGTTTTTCACATACCACTCGACAGTGGCTTTGGCATCTTTGCAGCGGTAGGCGGCGTGGTGAATGCGGTCGATTTTCATGAGGTTCTCCTAGGGGACTCAGTCGGTTTGGCGGGCGGCCTGCAGTGCCTCGCGCAACACGCGCAAGTCGCCAATGTGGTTGGCCAGAAGCAAGATCAATCGGGCGTTGAGCGCCTCGCTTTGTTCGTCGCTCAGGCCGTTGTGCGCGTCGATCAGGTGTTCGTAAAACTCGTCACCGGGCGAAAAGTCGCGGAAGAAGCGGCGGCCGGCTTCATGGAAATTGGGCGCGGTGTTCAGGGCTGTGGGTGTGTCGGTGGGCATGTCGGCTCTCTTTTCGGCTCTCACTTCGGTTCAGACGTGTTCGCCCACTTGCCCCAAGGCACGGGCCATGGCCGCTTGCAACCGCGCGCTGTCGAGGCTGCGCCAACGGGCCAGCACATGTTGATCGGGGCGCAGCAAATAGGCGGTGCCAGGCTTGGCGTCGTAACGCCTGGCCATGAGGCCGTGGACGTCGAGGATGACTTTCATGCCGGGAATATTCAGGGGGCTGGATGTGACGATGAGGGGGGTGACTTGGACAGGCTCATTCGCGCACGGGGGTGCGCTACTACGGAATGTGAGTTGCGCCAGCACATCAGGCGTAAGCGGCGCATCCACAAACAGCATGAGCTGAAAGCCTTTGCCCACCTGGTCAAGCAACCAAGCATCCTGCCCGTCCACTTGCACGGGCGCATCGTCCATTGGCGCGCCGGGCACCATGTTGCCTTCAAACGCGTCGGCATCGGGCGTGTTGAGCATCGAGCCAGTCAAGAAAGACGGCACCGACAGGCGGCCCGAGTTGACCAGCTTGCGCGCAAACGGATGGTGTTTGGCCAGCGCCAGCACCTGGTTGCGGAAGGTCTTGCTGGTGCGGCTCTTGGGCGTGATGAAGTCGGTCGAGCGCGTCGAGTTCATGATGTTCTCGTCGGCTGCAAACTGGCGATCCATCGAGTAGGTGTCGAGCAACTTGTCGCTGGCTTGACCCTTGATCACCAAGCCCAGCTTCCACATCAAATCGTCCGCATCCTGAAAGCCCGAGTTGGCACCGCGTGCGCCGAAGGGCGAGACCTGATGCGCCGCATCGCCTGCAAACAGCACACGACCATGCCGAAAATCGGTCATGCGGCGGCACTGGAAGGTGTAGATGCTGACCCATTCCAGCTCGAAGGGTCGCTCGTCGCCCAGCATGGCCTGCAAGCGCGGGATCACTTTTTCGGGCTTCTTTTCTTCTTCGGGGTCGGCATCCCAGCCGAGCTGGAAGTCGATGCGCCAGACGTTGTTGCTTTGCTTGTGCAGCAGCACGCTTTGGTTGGGGTGGAATGGCGGGTCAAACCAGAACCACCGCTCTGCGGGGTAGTCGGCTTTCATGATCACGTCAGCGATCAAAAAGCGGTCCTGGAATACGCGGCCTTCGATGTCCAGCCCCAAGTGACGGCGAACGGGGCTGCGTGCGCCGTCGGCCACCACCAGCCAGTCGGCTTCGATGTCAAAAGTGCCTTCGGGCGTTTCCACTGTCAGCGTGGCGTGCGCGTCGTGGGGCGTGACGGCAGTGACTTTGTGCTGCCAACGGATGTCGGCGCCCAGTTCCAGCGCACGCGCAATCAGCATCTCCTCGACGTGGTACTGCTGCAGGTTGATCATGCCCGGGCGCTTGTGGCCCGCATCGGGCACCAGGTTGAACTGGTAGACCTCGTCTTCTTCCAAAAAAGTGCGGCCGATGTTCCAGCTCACGCCCAAGTCGCAGGCCTCGTTGGCAATGCCGAGGCGGTCCAGGATTTCAAGCGAACGCTTGGCGTAACAAACCGCCCGCGAGCCGATCGAGACGGTTTTGTCGTCGTCCAGCACAAGCACATCCAAGCCCTGCAAACGGGCGTCTATGGCAGCGGCCAAGCCCACAGGGCCGGCGCCAATGACGATCAAGGGCTTGCGCTGCGGTGGCGTGGCGATCAGGTCGGCTGGCGACTTGTAGGGATAAATCGGGTTGACGTAAGCACCCATGTGATGCACTCCAGAAGGGTCAAAAAGCACCCTAAGGTGCCCAGCCAGTAATTTACCATTGATAAATCAGTTTACCTAAACGTAATTTTCGGGTTTCTATCGGAGATGGAAACGCACAAACACACTGAGTTGACAGTGCCTCACGGTGGAGGTCTGTATGCTGGAGCTTGTTTTTTGTATGACAAGTCCATGAGCCAACACTTCACCCCCGTCTCGAGCGGCGCACGACTGTCCGACCAAGTGGCCGCACAACTGATGGCCGAAATCGAGCAGGGCCGATTGGCACCGGGCGCCAAATTGCCCACTGAAGCCAATTTGGCCGAGCAGTTTCGGGTCAGCCGCACCGTGGTCCGAGAGGCGGTGTCTCGCCTCAAGTCTTTAGGCTTGGTGGATTCGAGACAAGGCAGCGGGGTTTTTGTCAAACCCGCATTGCCCATCCCTGCTTTGCACTTCGAAGCGCGGCATGCGGCATCGCAAGAGGCCGTGGTTCAGATGGTGGAAGTGCGGCGAGCTCTGGAGGCCGAAGTCGCTGCACTCGCCGCACAGCGTCGAACGCCCCAAGACATTCTTGACATTGAATTGGCCGTGCAAGCCCTGAACGACGCGGTCTTGGCAGGCGGCAATGGGGTGACCGAAGACGTGAACTTTCACCGGGCCATTGCGCAGGCCACCCGCAACCCTTTTTTGATCCAGACGCTGCAGTACCTGAGTCAATTTTTGCATGGTGCCACCCAAGTGACGCGGGCCAACGAAGCGCGCAGGCTGGATTTTGCTGCAGAGGTGCGCGCCGAACACCAAACCATTTTGTCGGCCATCGTGGCGGGTAACGCCGAGCAAGCCCGTCAGGCTGCTGCTGCCCACATGGGCAATGCGATAGGTCGCATACGCCAAGCCGATCCTGCATTTTGGGAACAAGAGGGCGAGCGGCTGGCACAGCCCTTGGTCAAGGGCTTGCGAGGTTGAGACCCGGCTTCAACTGCATTTAATGCTTGGCTTTGGGCTTGCGCAAGCCCAACCACATGACCGTGGCCACCACCACGGCAGCCCCCAACACTTGCATGGGGGCGATGGCTTGGCCCAGCAGCGCCCATGCCAACACCAGCGCAAAAATAGGCTCAACATTCATGATGGCCGAATTGCCGACCACGCCCAGTTTGGGCAGCACGGTGAACATGATGGTGAAGGCCGTGCCGTACAAGAAGGTCAAAAGGGCCAAGCCCCACCAACCCGGTTCGGCCTGGGGCCATTGAAATCCACCTTGCGTGCTGGCCACCAAAGCTGCCAGGACACCGACAGTGGTCAGCGAGGTGAAGGTGCGCAGACGCCCGTCAACGCCCACGGTTTCGTGCTGCGTCAGCACCAAGGCCAAACCAAACGTCACCGAGGCGATCAAAGCGAAACCTACCCCCGCGCCAATTTCGCCCCAATGCCGCGCCGCGCCCAAACCCGACGCTGCGCCCAACACATCGAGTGCCAAGGCCAAGCCGAGCATCATCACGGGCATGGCCCATAGCAGGACACGCTCAGGCTTGTGGCCATACAAAACCCGGGCCCACAGGGCCGTGGTCAAGGGGTAGGTGTTGAACGCCAGCAAAGCCAGCGCCACCGGCAAACGCGCCACGGCTGAATACAGGCACACGCTTTGCACCGCGATCAGCACCCCCACCGCTGCCAGGTATTTGCGTTGTTGGGGCTGCACACTGAACGCCACTTTTTGCTGCCACAGAATCAAGGCCACCACGCCAGCCGTGAGGACACTGCGCACCGTGACCGCCGTCACCACGTCCAGGCCATGGTTGAAAGCGGTTCGGGCGGCCACATGGTTGGCGCCCATCATGAAGGCGGTCAGCAACAAGGTAGCAAAAGCCGCGCCCGTCAATCCCGCAGAGGTGGTTTTGCTCATGAGGTCAAAGTGCAGGCATGAAAGTCAAGGTCATGCCTTGGGATAGAGACCCAAGCCAGAGGCGTGAAGGCGGCTCAAACCCAGCAAAGCGTCCGTGAAAGGCGTCTGGACGCCGGTCAGCTGTCCCAGCTCTCGCACGGCTGTCACCAGCGCATCGAGTTCGACCGGCTTGCCCGCGTCCACGTCTTGCAGCATGGAGGTGCGAAACGCCCCCAACTTGCGTGTGACGGCGTGGCGGTCTTCGGGCGTTTGCGCGATCGGGATCCCAATGCGTTCACCAATGGCCTTGGCCTCAAGCATGACGCTGGAGACAAAGCCGCGCACCAGCGGATCGTCGAGGATCACGTCGGTCGTGGCCCCGGTGAAGGCGCTGATGGGGTTGATCGTCATGTTCCCCCAGAGCTTGTACCAAACGTCTTTCTGGATTTGCGCCGACGCTGTGGCATTGAAAC
Source organism: Limnohabitans sp. (assembly GCA_044360575.1). Lineage (GTDB taxonomy): Bacteria > Pseudomonadota > Gammaproteobacteria > Burkholderiales > Burkholderiaceae_C > Limnohabitans_A. Next base: position 22,615 of record JBIKKE010000006.1, read on the forward strand.
CGGCTTGCGCCAACAGCGCCACCAAGTCGCGCAAGCGCGGTGTGTTTGCCCCACTGGGCTCACCCAAAATCAAACCGTTGCCAAAGTGGTGGCGGATCACGCCGGGCATGTCGACCGAGCAGCTCGAGTGCACCACACCGCCGATCACGCGGTCTGCCGGGATGTGCTGCGCGATCGCGCCGGAGGGGTCCACCGATTGCAAAGTGGTGCCCGACAAGGCCCCTCCAAAACCTTGCAAAAACCACCAGGGCACGCCATTCATGGCTGTGAGTACCACCGTGTCTGGGCCGATGAGTGGCCCGATGCGCCGAGCCACGTCGGCCATGGCGGGCGCCTTCACGGCCACGATCACCAGGTCTTGCACGCCCAGATCGACCGGGTTCTCACGGGTCACCAAAGAGGTGTGAATCTCTTGGTCACCTTGCAGCAGCACCAAGCCGTTTTGTTGCAGGGCTTCGAATGTGGCGCCTCGCGCCACCGCGCTCAGGCTGCAGCCTTGCTGTGCAAGATGCGTCCCGATCCAGCCGCCAATGGCGCCAGCGCCGTAAATACAGACTTTCATGTGCGCCACCCTGTGTCTTGTCGGTCGACTTGGCGTACTAGCGATTGAAAAACGTCTTGGCCCGCGCCGTGGTTCGGGTTGAACTGCAAGGCATCGCGGGTGCATTTGTCCGCAATGGCCTCTGGCACCGCAATGGGTTGGCCCATGCTCAGTGTGGCCATCTGGATCTCGCAGGCACGCTGCAATGTCCAAAGCACAGCAAAGGTCTGTGCCAAGGTGTGGCCCCAGGCCAGCAGGCCGTGGTTGCGCAAGATCACCGCTTGTTTGTCGCCGATGCTGCGCAGCAGGCGCGGTGCTTCGTCGGCATGGATGGTGATGCCCTCGAAGTCATGGTAGGCCACCATGTTGTGCAGCTGGGCAGTATAAAAATTCGTTTGCTGCAAGCCGCCTTGCAAACAAGCCACCGCCACACCTGCCGTGGTGTGGGTGTGCATCACGCAATGCGCTCCGGCCAGGCCTTCGTGCACCGCAGCATGCACTGTGAAACCCGCCGGGTTGACCGGGTAGGGCGAACCATCGAGCACGCGGCCATGCACATCGATCTTGACCAGGTTGCTGGCCGTGACCTCGCTGTAGTGCAGGCCAAAGGGGTTGATCAAGAAGTGTTTCTCGCCCCCCGTGACGCTGTCGGGTAAGCGCAGAGTGATGTGGTTGTAGATCATCTCGGTCCACCCGAGTAGGGCAAACACCCGGTAGCAGGCGGCCAACTGCAAGCGGGCCTGCCATTCATCGGGGTGCACCTGCGCTTGCAGCGAAGGCACCAAGGGTTGGGGGGTGGGGAACATGCGGGTCTCCTAATGGTGGCGCAAAGGTCAGTGATTCGGGGTCTGACCCCAATTAATAGGTCGCGCCTTTGGCGGGAGCGGCAACAGGGATGGCTGATTTGAAATGCGCCGCCAGCTCGGTGGTGTGGCGCATCAAGAGTTGCGTGTCCAGGCCCACGGCAACAAACAGCGCGCCCAGTGACAGGTAGTGCGCGGCCAGCTGGCGGTCAGGCGAGAGGATGCCAGGGGCTTTACCGGCTTTCAGGATTCTGGCGATGGCGTCCTCAATGGCCGCTTGCACTTCAGGGTGGGCGGCGTTGCCCACCTGGCCCATCGATGCCGACAAATCGGCTGGACCGATGAACACGCCATCGACCCCGGGTGTGGCGGCAATCGCGTCGAGGTTTTTCAGCGCTTCGCGTGATTCGACCTGCACCAAAAGGCAGACTTCTTGGTTGGCGCGCTTGAAGTAATCCGGGAAATGCCCCCAGCGCGAAGCCCGCGCGCCGGCCATGCCGCGCACGCCGCCTTGGCCGTCGTCTTGCGGGTAGCGCATGGCCTGCACCAGCTGTGCGGCCTGCTCGGCCGTGTCAACCATGGGCACCAGGATGTTTTGTGCCCCAAGGTCGAGGTATTGCTTGATCAGCGCCGTCTCGCCCACGGGCACGCGGCACACCGGGTGGCTGGCGGGGTAAGCGGCCACAGTTTGCAGCTGCGCCTGGATGCTGCGCAGGTCATTGGGGGCGTGTTCGCCGTCGATCACCAGCCAATCAAACCCGGCCAGGGCGCAGATTTCGGCGGTGTAGGCATTGGCCAAACCCATCCACAAACCGATTTGGGGCTGCTTGTTCTGAAGGGATTGTTTGAATAAGTTCACGGGGGTGTTCATGGCGAAGTTCCTCTCGTTAAAAGCCAAAAGGCTCACAGGATGTTGGTGCCGGGGTGGCGGCTCGGGCGATGTGGCAAAGCGAAGCGCCTCTGAGCCCGGGCCGCCACCCCGGCACCAGCAGCCTCCTGCTATTGGAAGACGAAGCCATGTGGTCAAACAAAACGAAACTCCAGCTTGCCCAGCGGCCCATAGTCCGCATCAAACACATCGCCCACTTTGGCAGGCGCGGGTTTGGTGAAAGAACCCGCCAAGACGATTTCACCGGCTTGCAGGTGCTCGCCCCACGGGGCCAGCTTGTTGGCCAGCCACGCAATGCCCACAGCGGGGTGCCCTTGCACGCCCGCCGCCAGGCCCGTTTCTTCGACCACACCGTTTTGGCGCAGCACCGCACCGCACCAGGGCAAGTCGGTGGTCAGTGGATCAACCCGCTTGGCGCCCAACACGATGCCCGCATTGGCCGCGTTGTCGCTGATGGTGTCGTAGACCTTGCGCATGACTTTGGTGTGGCGATCGAACTGCTCAATACGCGAGTCAATGATCTCAATCGCAGGGGTCACATAGTCGGTGGCGTCCAGCACCTGCTGCACCGTCACGTTGGGACCGCGCAGTTCTTTTTTGAGGATGAAGGCCAGCTCCACCTCGACACGCGGCGCGATGAAATCGGTGAACGGAATGTCCAGCACCTGCCCCGGCGTACAGGTGTACAGCATGTCATCCAGCAGCGTGCCGTAGTCGGGCTCGTCGATCTGGCTGGAGACCTGCATCGCGCGGCTGGTCAGTCCGATTTTGTGGCCGATCATGGTGCGCCCTTCGGCGAACTTGATCTGCATCCAAGCGCGGTTGATGCGGTAACCGTCATCGATGGTCATGCCCGGGTAACGCTTGGAGAAATGTTCGATCTGCATACGGGTTTTTTCAGACTGGTTCAGCTCATGCGCGAGCTGACGGATTTGGTCTTCGGTGAATACAGACATGGCTCAAACCTTGTTGAAAAGCGGATGCAAGTTGCTGAGCTTGGCGTCAAACACTTCAGGCCCAACGTCAATTTGCAGCGTGATGCCGATGTGCCGCTGAGCCATGACGGGGGCAAAAAAGGCACTGGCCACTTCGAGCAACGTTTGCCCAATGCGTTGCTGCGTGACCTCGCTGCGGCCCCGCCCCATGCGCACATTCAGATACACAAAAGCGTAGTCGCCCGTCCCTCCAGCCTCACGCCCTGCTTCGCCGCCATCGGCCACGGCATAGTGCGGTGCAGGGTAGGCCAGCACTCGGGTACCGCCTGTGGGAAAGACTTGCTTGGCTTCCTCGTCCTTGACGGTGAGCATGGCATCCGCCATCTGGCGGCACAGGGCAGTCATGCTGACCTCATGGTCCAGTTGGCCGGTGTAAAGGATGACAAGATGGGGCATGTGTCAATCTCCTCAAAGTCTGGTGCTGACTGCGGTATAGCCTGCAGCGCTGCTGGCCACGGCTGCGGGAATGTGCTGCCCACTTTGCGGCGTCACTTCAAAAATCGCATTGAGCTGACCCGTGCCGGATGCGCCGAAATACGGTGTGACGATGTCCACACTGCCGTCGTAATCCGTCCAGCCCAATGCGCCAAGCAACATGGCGGTGTCGTGCATGAAGCCTTCGCCGTGGCCCTTGCTGGCGTACTCGGGCAGCATTTCGCAAAAGGCTTTCCACTCGCGCTGGTTCCACATCTGCAGCACCTGCTTGTCGAGCTGCTCCAGAAACGGGCTCCAGATTTTGTGGGCGAATTCAGGCGCCAAACCGTTTTGCGCAAAGCGGTGGCTCAAGCTGCCACTGGCCAAAAACGCCACCCTGCCGTCGTAGTGCTTTTCGACGGCTTCGCGCATGGCCCAGCCCAATCGGGCACTGTCAGCCAAATAGTGCGAGGTGCACAGGGCCGAGACCGAGACCACCTTGAAGTGTTGGTCGGCGTTCATGTAGCGCAGCGGCACCAAGGTGCCATATTCGGGCTGCAGGGTGGTGGCGTCGTGCGCCAGGGTTTCTACGCCAAACTCGTTGGCCACCCGAGCCAGCAAATGCCCCAAGGCCGGGTTGCCGGGCGACTCAAATGGCAGGTTGCTGATGAAGTGCGGCAGCTCATTGCTGGTGTAGACGCCTTTGTAATGTGGCGCGCAGTTGATGTGGTAACTGGCATTGACCAACCAATGCGTGTCGAACACCACCAACGTGTCCACCCCAAGAGCGCGGCAGCGGCGGCTGATTTCCATGTGACCATCAATGGCGCTTTGTCGCGTGCCAAAACGCGGCCCCGGAATTTCACTCAGGTACATGCTGGGTACGTGGGTGATTTTGGCGGCGAGTGCAAGTTGGCCCATGTATTTATCCCTTTGTTTATCAAATCTGCACGGGTTCAAAACCCGTTTCTCCACCAAAACACTTTGAGCCCTTGGGCATGTCGAACCACTTTGCCTTGTGACTGACAAAGTACTCGGCCTTGGGTGCCGTCAGTTCTAGCCCCTCAAAGAAACCCGCCAGCAGCCCGGCTATGGCTGGCTGGCGCCGGTCCAAAGTCCATACATGAGTGCCACAGAATTTGCAAAATCGGCGTGTGATGTTGTCTGTAGGGTGATGCGTGCTGAGGGCGTCCTCCCCGGAAATCAACATCGCGTCGCGCGGGATACTCAACCACGTTGTGAAGGCCGACCCATTCATCCGACGGCACTGGCCACAGTGGCAGTTGATTGGCGGCGGCAGAGCTTCAAGAACACGAATCTGAACGCGACCGCAAAAACACTGCCCATGTGATTCATTAGAGGTTTGCATCTTTGAAGTTTCTAGAGTTCGTGCTGCTGGTACGCATCAGGGGCAGATCAGGTCAATGCCAGGAAAGTAGGTTTTGTAGCGCCCCGCATCGCGGGTCAGCAACTGATAGCCCTCGGCTTGGGCGTGCGCCCCGATGAAAAAGTCGGGCAGCACGCCTGTTTTGGAGCCGCCTCGTTGGCGGTACTGACGAAAAGCCAAGCCCGCCAAGCGGGCGGCGGGGCGTGACAGGTCCAGCATCTGGACGGTCAACGCGTCCAGAAACTGGTCCAGGTGCGCTGGCTCGGCAGGGTGCCCTGCCAGCTCGGCATACACCACCATGTTGATGGCCAGTTGACCCGGTTTGGCACCATGCAAATGCAACAAAGACCAAGGCATCCAGATCGGATCGGCCTTGTAAATGTCCAGCAGCACATTGGTGTCCACCAAGATCATGGTTTGTTCCAATCTTCGCCGCGTGTGATGGCCATCCACTCGTCGGTGCTGGGCCCCTCTTTGATGATGCCAATGAACTGACGGATTGGGTCGTCCGGGGCCAGAAACGACAGGTCGGGCTCAGGTGCCGCGTTGTCGCTGGAGGCTGTTTTGGCCGCCACCAAATACTCGGCAAGGGCTTCTTGCACGACGTGCGATTTGCTCAGTTTGCGTGCGGCGCAATACTGGGTCAATTCGCGTTCAACGGTTTCGGGCAAGCGGACGGACAGCATGGTTCATTCCTTGTCATACACATTCAAAATGAATGTATGACATCAAGTATGACAGATGACGGTAATTTGTCATACACCCCAATGCGGGATGTGGTGACCGCCCAACGAAACCGCCACGTTTTTGGGTTCGCAAAACACTTCGTAGCTCCAGGTGCCGCCTTCGCGGCCGGTGCCGCTGGCCTTGGTGCCGCCAAAGGGTTGACGCAGGTCGCGCACGTTTTGGCTGTTCACAAAGCACATGCCCGCCTCCACCGCGGCCGCCACGCGGTGCGCTTTGCCCAGGTTCTCGGTCCAGACGTAGCTGCTCAAGCCGTATTCGATGTCGTTGGCCTTGGCAATCGCGTCGGCCTCGTCCTTGAACGGAATCAGACAAGCCACCGGGCCGAAGATTTCTTCTTGCGCGATGCGCATGCGGTTGTCCACGTCGGCAAACACGGTGGGCCAGACGAAGTTGCCGTTTTTGACATGCGCGGGCAAGTCAGCTGCGTAGTCGGGTTGGCCCAGACCGCCGCAGAGCATCGTCGCGCCCTCTTTGGGGCCGAGTTCGATGTAGCTGCGCACCTTGGCCAGATGGGCTTTGGAGATCATCGGGCCGACGATGGTTTTTTCATCCAGCGGGTCGCCGACTGTGATGCGCTTGGCGCGCTCTGCAAATTTGACGGCAAAGTCGGCGTAGATGCTTTGCTGCACCAGGATGCGGCTGCCTGCGGTGCAGCGCTCGCCGTTGTTGCTGAAGATCATGAAGAGGGCGGCGTCCAAAGCGCGGTCCAGGTCGGCGTCTTCAAAGATCACAAACGGGCTCTTGCCGCCCAGCTCCATGCTGAACTTCTTCA
>JBIKKE010000091.1:0-9346 GCA_044360575.1 Limnohabitans sp.
AGCCCACGTTGATGAACAATAAGGCCACCATGACGGGCAGTGCCATGAGGACTGCGCCCAAAAAGACCATGGAGCTCCATTGCAACACGCGCCCATAGACCTCCTGGTTCAGGATGGATGTGCCGATAGGGAGGCTATTGAAAGACTCCAAAATCAAGCCCATCATGATGGCGTGACCACCAAAGCCGACAAAAATCAAGGTGGACATCACAATCAGCAACTGTGAGATTGTGGGCACGTTGCCCATGTTGGGATCGATCATGTTGGCCATGGACAAACCCATGGCAGCGGCGATGCTCTGGCCCGCCACCACCACGGCGGCAACCACCACTTGCAAGATCAGGCCCATGGTGGCGCCGATCATGATTTGGTTGAACGCCTCCAACAGGCCCTGAGCCGAAGTGGGATCGACCACTGGCCAGGTGTGCAGGGGGTAAACCAACCAAGTCAATACCAAAGCCAACAAGATCCGCAAGCGGGTGTTGAAGGTATTGAGCGAAAAGATTGGAGCCGTGATCATCAGGGCTGAGATGCGCAGCATGGGCCATAAAAAGGTGTAAAACCTGTCCACAACTTCAGCTGCTAATAAGTTCATGGGGACACCTGTACGCAGTTCAAAGGAACAGGGTCGGGATGCGCTGAAAAATGTTGCGCGTGAAATCCACCAGCGTGGTGATCATCCAGCCACCAAACAAAAGCAAAGCTACCGCTTCGGCAATCAATTTGGGGATGAAGCTCAGAGTTGCTTCGTTGATGGAGGTGGCGGCCTGGATGATGCCGATGACCAAACCCACAGCCAAGGCCACCAGCAAAAGTGGGGCGCTGACCAAGGCAATGGTCCACATGGCGTGGCGGCTCAGATCGATGACGGTAGCGGTATCCATGGGTTTTTTCTTTCAGGGCATGGCGAAGCTGCCCGCGAGCGATCCCATGATCAGACTCCAACCGTCAACTAACACAAACAGCATGAGCTTGAAGGGCATCGAGATCATCATGGGGGACAACATCATCATGCCCATGGACATGAGCACGCTGGCAACGATGAGGTCGATCACGACAAACGGGATGTAAATCAAAAAGCCGATGGTGAAGGCGCTTTTGAGCTCGGAGGTCAGGAATGCCGGAACCAAGGTGGTGAAGGGCACATCTTGTGGGCTGGTGAAATTGGTGTTGCGCGCAATTTCCATGAACATGGCGATGTCGTCTTCTCGGGTTTGCAAAAGCATGAACGCACGAATGGGTTTTTCAGCAGCGGCCAGCGCTTTGTCAAAGCTCAAGCCTTGGTTCATATAAGGCAGCAAAGCGTTCTGGTAGACCTCGGTCAACACCGGCGTCATGACAAACAATGTCAAAAACAGGGACAAACCCACAATGACCATGTTGGGAGGGGTCTGGCCGGTGCCCAAAGCTTGGCGCAACAAGGACATCACGATCACGATGCGCACAAAAGCGGTCATCATCAGCAACAGTGATGGCAAGACCGACAAGGTCGTCATCAAGGCCAACAACTGCAGTGTCAGGCTGTACTGCGTACCGCGAGCGGTGTTGGTGGCGGTGATCGCAGGCAACTCGGGAGCAGCTTGCGCCAGCACGGGCAAGAGGCCAAAGACCAGGGTCAGGATCAGCCCAAGGCTGAGGTGGCGCTTCATGGCAGTGTTTCTTTTGTAATGGCAGCAGGCATGGCCGAATGGGCAGGCCAAGTGGACAGTGCGGTCATTTGGTGCGCGGTCACACCCACCAGGACGTCTTGACCATCTACTTGAATCAGCAAAATTTTTTGCCGAGGGCCAACGGACAGGGTTTCAACCGTGTGCATGCGCTGATTTTTTTTGCGCAGCATGGTCGAGCCGTTTTGCATTTTCCGCAATGTCCACAGCAGGGCCAGTAGCAAACCAATGACCAAGGCGAAGCTGAGCGCGTATTGCAGCCAGTCGAAAAAAGTCCATCCGGTGTTCATGGTTTGCAGATGCTGAGCATCAAAGGTTGTCTAAACGCTCGGAGGCCGGAACAACCCGCGTCAAGCGAATGCCGTAGCGGTCGTTGACCAACACCACCTCGCCCTGAGCGACCACGGTGTTGTTGACCAACAAATCCAGAGGTTCACCTGCGATGCGGTCGAGTTCGACCACGCTGCCTTGCGTCAAGCGCATCAGGTCGCGGATCTTGATTTGTGCACGTCCTACTTCGATGGACAGAGTGACCGGTATGTTTTGCAGCACATCGGTGTGGATCTGGCCCTTATCGCTGGATTCAACTTGGGGTTCGTTTTGATCGGTAATTTCGCTCATGGGAGGTCCTTGAAATGAAGATCAGGCCGGCGCATTGGGGCTGACGGCATTGACAATTTTGACGGCCACTTGGCTGCCCATGGCGCCGATCTCGACGTCGTAAACGGGCATGTCTTCGATCATGGCGCGGGCAAAGTCGGCCTTTTTAAAGGGCAGGATGTCACCCGGCTGCATGGTCTGAAGCTGGCTCAGTGAAACGCTGAGTTTGCCCAGCAAAATTTGGATTTCCAGTTCGGCGTCATACACGGCATCCGTGAGTTGCTCGCGCCAGACTTTGTCTGAATCTTCGTTGCCATCGCCGGTTTGAACTCGGCTGCGCAACAGGTCACGCACAGGTTTGAGTGCCACATATGGAATGACCATGTCGACAAAGCCGGAGCCTTGCGAGGTGATTTCGGACTCAAAACGACACAGCACGACCAAATCGTTTTCATCGACGATTTGCGCAAATTGTGGGTTGATCTCGGAGCTGACATGTTCGAAATCTACGGCAGTCAGCGGTGCCCAGGCTTCTTTGAAAGAGCGAAAGAAGACCTGCAAGATGATCTTGATGATGCGGCTTTCGGTCGGGGTGAAAAGACGTCCTGCAGGCAATTGACCCACACCCCGCCCAAAGCCACCAAAGAAACTGTCCAGCGAGCTGAACACCACGGTGGGCTCAATGACCACCATGGCATAACCCCTGAAGGGGCTCATGCGCACGATATTGACCGACAAGGGCGCTTTAAGTTCCTTGACATAGTCCCCAAAGCGAACCATTTGGGTTCGGGTGGGGTTCATGCGAGGGCTGGTGCGCAGCACCTCCAGCATGCCCAAACGGAACATGCGGATGAAGCGCTCATTGATCATGTCCAATGAGGCAACGTTCACGCCCAAACTGCTGTCTTCGGCTGCCAAGTCGTGTTTGCGAACTTGAACATCCACGTTGTAGCCGGGTTGGCTGTCCAGTGTGCCGTCACTGAGGCTCGCCGACAGGGCCGCCAATTCTTCAGAGGACAACAGGGGTTGGTTATCGGACATGGTCAATGCACTGCTCTAACTTCAAGTTGTTCACTGAACCACAAAGCTGGTGAAATAGACTTCTTCAATGCCGCCGAAGTCTTCGTACTTCTGCAGCACACCGTTCATCTCTTCGCGGATTTTGGCCGCCAGATCTTTGCGAAATTCGGGTTTGGCCAAGTCGGCTTCGGTCATTTGGCGCATGACATCCAAGGCCACCGAGCGCAGAGCAAACTCGTGTTTTTTCGCGTTCTTGAAAACCCGCTCGTCGTAGTGGGTCATGATGGCCAAGTTGAGCTGAATCACCTTGCGGGTATTGGTCAGGTTGGAGACCAGAGGCTTTTCCAGCTCCATGTAGCTGTTTTCAAAGCGCTGGAGCTCGGGTGATTCTTTGGCCACTTTTTGAGGGGCTGCGTCGGCAGGGTTGGCACCAGCCTTGTTGGCCGCACCGCTTTCGAGGTTTTTCAGGGCTTCCTCGGCTGCAATGGTATCTTTTTTGTCAAAAAACCCGGTCACAAACAAGGTGCCGACCACGGTGCCGACCAGCAACAAGATGGCCACCAAGGCAATCACGATGATCTTGATGAGAGGGGATTTCTTTTTGCCTTCGACTTCAATTTCTTCATCAGCCATGTTGATTCCTTCTTGAATATTGCTTACACCAAGACATCCCAACCATCTGAGCCCATTTTGCTTGGGGCTTTAACGGTCTCTGCCACTGGCACATCCGCCGATTCGGTGCTTGTATTGTCCTTGAGATGGGCTTTTCGTTCAGGTGACGACTCTCCGTCACGTTGTCTGCTTTGCCCATCGTCTACTTTGAGTGAAGCAACATCCATGCCCATTTGATTCAAGGTGTCTCTGAGTTTGGAGATGCCTTCGTTCAACAGCTCGCGGGTCAGGGCCTGCGGCGCCGTGAAAACCGCATCCATTTCGCCGCTGCGCATGCGCATTTCTACCTCGATGTGCCCCAGGGTAGCGGGTCGCAGTGACAGTTTGAGGTGCCATTGGCCACGTTCTATTTCGGACAAAATTCGTTGTCCTACAGCTTGACCCATCTTCTCGGCCAAGTTGTGGATGTTCTCTCGCCGCTGGGCACTGTCTTGTTCGCTCACACCCGAAGCATTGGGCGCTGACTCGGTGCGCCCAGAAAAGTTGGGGTCGGTTCGGCCATTCAAGCTGCCTTGTCCTTGTCCCTGCGAGGATGACTCTTGGCCTGAAGCAAAACCGTCCATGGCCATTGTTTCCAGGGTTTCCTGCATGTCGGCTGATAAGAGAGCGCTCAAGTCCAGGGGGCTAGGTGCAGTGTCAGCTTTGTTGATGCCATTGGGTCTCACAAAATTGACGCTTAAAGCATTGCTTTGAAGCCAATCTGTCGCTGTGGAGACCAAGGAAGAAGCGCCTTGAATCAGGCCAGAAGCGGATGGGTGCTTCAGCCCGGGGATGCTCCATTGAACCGAGTCTTCAGGCTGAAGCGGGTTGGCCTTGACCAGTCCGCCCTGCGGGAAAGCGTCTGTGGCGATGCCTGTCCGATTTGTCAGCGGGGTGTTCAGTTCCGGGTCAGTCTGGGTTGGGCTCAAGGTGGACGGGGCCTCTGCCTGGGGCGCTGTGTCAGCGGGCGCGGCGACAACGGTCAAGCCGGGGCTGGTCAGCGCGCTGGGCAAGGCGGGTGTTGGGGTTGTGGCGTTGCTTGCTCCAGCGGGTCCTGTCGGGGTTGTTGCTGCAGGTAAGGCTGTGCTTGTGGGGAGAGATGGCAAGGTTGCGCCGGTCAGACTTGTCGGACCAGTCGGACCAGTCGGACCTGTCGGACTTGTTGGGGTGGTGCTCGGGGTCAGGGGGGCACTGGATTTGCCCATTAACCACTGCAAAGCGGCTTCATCCAGACCTTGAGAGCGAGCAAACACCTCCAAGCTCTGGCCTTCCGGTGCGGCAGATTCTGGCGTGATGATTTGCAGGTGCGGCCCGAGGTGGAAAGCCGTCAGCACCATGGATTCTCCAGGTGTAACGGGCGCTACGGACAGGTTCAGCATGTCGGTCAGGGCCTCTTCACTCAATGAGTCGGTTGCAGGGATGGCTTCTTCGTTGACCACCGTGACCAGGGGTTGAGCCGTCAGGTGGGCGTGTTTGGCCAGCAGGGTGTTCATCACTGCGCCAAACTCCGTGGCGACAGTTTTGAATTCTTTTTCATTTGCCGAAGAGCTTGTTTCCAAGTTGCTGGTGCTCGAGGGGCGCGCTGAAATGTCTAGGGGTGTCAGGATCATGGGCTTCACGCTTCAACGGATGGGATAGGGTGGGCAGTTATGAAGGGGCAGCGGCAAACCATTGCCGATGAGTACCTTCTTGTGTATCAGAGCAATTTACGCACCAGTTTTGTGACATGCCTGTCAAAAAACCCAAATCCTCATAAGTAGCTTTGGCACGGGATTTGCTTCAAGGTGTTGAAAACCCCACACCCCATTGCCCAGTTTCATTTCACCACTTCATGAACACTTTGACCCTGTCAGCGATCCGGCAGAACCTCTCCAGTTTTAATTTGGCTGGATTGGGATTGCCAACTTTGGTCTTGTTGATTATGGCCATGTTGGTGGTGCCATTGCCCCCTTTGCTGTTGGACATTTTGTTCACCTTCAATATCATGATTGGCTTGGTGGTCATCATGATTGCCATTGGTACGCGCAAGCCATTGGAGTTTTCATCCTTTCCATCCGTGCTGCTGTTTGCCACCATGCTGCGTTTGGCTTTGAACGTGGCCTCCACCCGGGTGGTATTGGTCAGTGGTCATGAGGGTCCAGAGTCGGCCGGTAAGGTGATTGCGGCTTTCGGTGAATTCGTTATCGGCGGCAACTATGTGGTTGGTTTCATCATTTTTATCATTTTGATGATTGTCAACTTTTTTGTCGTGACCAAAGGTGCCGGCCGCGTTTCAGAGGTCAATGCCCGATTCACCCTGGATGCGATGCCGGGCAAACAAATGTCGATCGATGCTGACTTGAACGCGGGTGTGATCGATCAGGAAACTGCGAAAAAGCGCAGGGAAGAATTGGCGCAAGAATCTGACTTTTTTGGCTCGATGGATGGTGCCTCCAAGTTTGTCAGCGGTGACGCTTTGGCGGGCTTGTTGATTTTGATCATCAACATTGTGGGGGGCTTGGCCATCGGCATTGGCCAGCACGACCTGCCCGTGGATGAAGCCACCCGTATTTATGTTTTGCTGACCATCGGTGATGGTCTGGTGGCACAAATTCCGGCCTTGTTCATGTCGCTGGCCACAGCGATCATCGTGACGCGGGTGACGACATCCGAGTCCATGACCGAACAAGCCAGCAATCAACTGTCGAACGTGCCCGCCTTGTTCATTTCGGCAGGTATTTTGATGTTGATGGGTTTGGTGCCAGGCATGCCTCACCTGGTCTTTTTGACGTTGGCAGCTGCCACCGCGGGTGTGGGATTCATGGTGATGCGCAATCAAATGCTTTTGGAGCAGGAGGCAGCTGAGCCAACAATGGCGCTCAACCAAGCGCCGAAAGAGCTGGATTGGGACGATGTGGAGCAGGTCGATCTGATTGGTCTTGAAATTGGCTATGGATTGATCCCTTTGGTCAACGTGGAGTCGGGCGGTCAGTTGATGACCCGTGTGAAAGGTGTGCGCAAAAAGTTGTCAGCCGAGCTGGGATTTTTGGTACAGCCAGTCCGCATTCGAGATGCTCTAAACCTGGAACCCGATGCTTATCACATCGTTCTCAACGGTGTTGTGCGCGGTCGCGGCGAGGTGAAAGTCGGCCGAGAGTTGGCCATCAACCCAGGCAAGGTTTACGGCAAAGTCGAAGGGCAGGCGACCAAAGAGCCCGCGTTTGGTTTAGAGGCTGTCTGGATAGAGCCGGCATGGCGAGATCAGGCCCGAGCACTGGGATACACCGTGGTGGATCCGAGCACGGCCATTGCCACACACATGAACAAAGTGTTGCGTGAGAATGCCTCCGAATTGCTCAGCCACGATGAAGCACAAAAGTTGCTGGACAAGCTGGCCGTGAAATCCCCTAAATTGGTGGAAGAGTTGGTGCCGGGTAAGTTGTCTCTGGGTGTGGTCACCCGAACACTTCAAAGTCTTTTGCAAGAGTCTGTGCCCATTCGAGATATGCGCAGTGTGGTGGAGGCTTTGACCGAGGTGAGTGGTCGAACCCAAGACCCCGAGCAGTTGGCCCAGTTGATTCGCCCCAAAATGGGTCGGATGATTGTTCAGGGTCTATTGGAGACCCGTGACACCTTGTCTGTGTTGACGCTTGACCCCCAGTTAGAGCAGCTTTTGCACAATGTCCTGCAACAAAACAATGGTTCTGCAGGCATGGTGTTGGAGCCGACTTTGGCAGAGAGCTTGTTTGCCGCATTGCGCGACAGCACACGTACCACCGAGGAGCTGGGTCTCCCGGCCGTGTTGGTGGTCTCGCCGGCCATTCGACCCTGGATGTCCAAGGCCGTTCGGTATCGGGTGAGCGATTTGACGGTGCTGTCTTACAGTGAAATTCCGGATGATCAGCCCGTCAAGGTGATCAACACCGTTCATGCCGACCCCAGAAATAACCCCTCAGCGACCAAGGCTTGATAGATCATGGAACTTAAACGCATTCTGGCTCGGGACAGCCGTTCGGCCAACGAAAAAGCCATTCAGTTGTATGGCAACGACGTCCTCATCATTTCGAGTCAACGGCTGGACGATCAAACCGAGCTGATCGTGGCCACCGATGTCAGTCCTTTGGCATTGCCTTCTGCTGATTCGCATTTGACTCAGGATGAGGCCGTAACGCAGTCCAAAGCGCATGTGCCTTTTGTGCCGTTTTCTCAGTTGCTCGAAGAAGTCAATCTGCGGCAAGACGTGGGTGCGACCGAGGATTGGATGCCTAGAGGCCAAACTAGCACGCCAAGTTCATCGGCCCCTGTGAACTTGTCGACTGTTACAAATGGCGAAAGTTTGAACAGCACGCATGAGAGCCAAAGAAGTCTGGAGATTGTGGACATGCTGCGTCAAGAGATGGCGTCATTGCGCAAAGAGTTTTCTTTATCGCGGCAAATGCAGCCTTGGCAAGATGGATTACGGCTTTCACCAGCTATTCAGCCATTGCTGCAAGCCATGAATGAGGCCGGAGTTCCTGCCACCTTGAGAGCGCTGTTGACCGACAGCATCCAATCATTGGACAATGCCAACGAGGCCCTTGCGGTGGTACAGCATTTGCTGGTCACTTCTCTTGAGCGTCCCGTGTGCAGTTTGCGACCATTGATGGCGCACGCCTTATGTGGGCCATCGGGGTCGGGCAAAACTTCCATGGTGGGACGTTTGGCTTTAGCTTCAGCCCAAAAAGAAGGGGCAGAAAAACAGGTCATGGTCAGTTTTGCGGACAATCGCCCGGGTGCTTGGGCTCAAATGCAGTTGTTGGCATCGCAATCAGGTGTGGATTGTTTCCGTGTTGCCGATGTCTCGATGCTAGGCACTTTGTTGGAAGATCTGCACGGCAAAACGATTTGGATCGATACTTGTGGGGCTGATTTCATCGCTCAGGCCGAAATTTTGCAATTGCACTGTCCGCAGATCATGCGCCATGCGGTTTTGCCCGTTGATGCTACAGTCACCAGCGTGCAAAAAATTCTTCAAAACTCTACAGTTTCATGGTCATCCTTGATGCTCAGCAAAGTCGATGAAGCAGCACACCCATGGGCGCTGGTCAAGGGCCTGACGGAAAACAATTTACCTGTTTCATGGATGGCTGGTGACTGTCGCATTGCTTATCCAATGCAAGCTTTTGATCCAGCCTTGCTGGTTCAGTTGGCATTGACGCCATGGGGCAAATTGTTGGAAGCTGACGTGCCAGCCCAGACGCATACTGAGCTGGTGCCAAACGTTCCGAAACAGCCTGCCAAGCCCAAAAAATCAGCCAGCCGGTCAGCACAAAAGACAAGTCCATCGCAACCACCCGCGCGGGTAAGAAAAAGTACCCAATCGATGGTTTCTGATGAGATCGAGATCCCCACTTTGATGGGCAAGGGCCTTTCTCCACGAAAACGAATCC
>JBIKKE010000007.1:0-28839 GCA_044360575.1 Limnohabitans sp.
TGGGGGCATGTTTGAGGTGGCGGGTTAAAAATAAATCGTAGGCGCTGCCGGCGCCCACCGTCACGCGGTTGTTGGCCCGGTCGACTTCGTCATTGTGGTGCAGTGGCGAGTCGCTGCGCACCATGTAGGCTCCTTCGATTTGGACATAAGGGGGTGAAAAATGCAGGCCCTCGCCGCGCACCGGATCGATGGCAAAAAAGCCAATGTCGGCCTCGTCGGCGCGCACGCACTGCACCGACTCGTCGGCTTTTTTGAAGACGCACCATTCAATGCCCAAGCCCAGTTGGGCCGCCAGTTTGCGCGACAGGTCAGCAGAAATCCCTGAGGGCTCACCTGCGGCGTCGAGCCCGGCAAGCACAGGGTTACCCAAATTGATCGCTGCGCGCAAAACACCGTGGGGTGCAAGCAGGGCGGCTAAAGAGGAGGCAGATGGATGGCTCATGGGTGATCTTCAAAAAGACAGTGCGGCAAAACGCATTTTAAAAACCCGAACCGCGCAAACCGCTGACAAGCAGCGTTCTTGCCAATGGTTCAGCCCAGGACCTTCAACACTTCGGTCAAATCTCGGCCCGTGTGGTGTGGCGCAGGCCCGATGGCCTCAGGCGGCAGGCCCTGGCGGTTGACCCACAGCGTGGTGAAGCCAAACCAGGTGGCGCCCAGCGCGTCCCAGGCGTTGCTCGAAACAAACAGCACTTCGGCGGGTGCAAAGCCAAAGTGGTCGGTCACGATTTGGTAGCTGGTGGGGGTGGTCTTGAACTGGCGCACGCTGTCCACTGACAGCACGGCGTCCAGCAGCTCGCTCATGCCCGCACTGTGCACCGCCGATTGCAGCATCTCGGGGCTGCCGTTCGACAAAATGGCTGTGGCCACGCCGCGCGGGCGCAATGCTTGCATCACGCCCAGGTTTTCCGGGAAGGCCGTGAGCTGGGCGTATTGCGCCATCAGCGCTTCTTCGTTGCCAGTTGTGTGCATCAGGCCCAAACGTGCGAGCGCGTAACGCAGCGACAAGCGCGTGATGTCCCAAAACGACTGGTAATGTCTGCTGCCCTTTGCATCGGGGTCGCTCAGCGAAATCAGGCGCGTGTATTCGATCTGCTTGTCGCGCCAAAACACCGACAGCGCAGCGCCTTGGCCGGGGTAAAGTTTTTCGGCCAATGCACCGATCGAATACACATCGAACAGCGTGCCGTAGGCGTCGAACACAACGGCACGAATGGGGCGGGTGTTTGAGGGCATGTTCAGACCAAGTGACCCGTTTTCACCAAGATCAGACAACCCTCGCGGCTGAAGGGCTGGTGTTGGCTCATGTGCGGGCTGCGCAGCCAACTGCCTGCGGGGTAGTCGCCGTGTTCGTCAGAAAACACGCCATCGACCACCAAAATTTCTTCGCCACCCCAATGCCGGTGTGGACTGAAATAGGTCTCAGGTGCCCAGCGCACCAAAGCCGTGCTTTGAGTCCCGAAGGTGTGGAGTGGCAAAACTTTGAGGCCTTCCACCAAGCCTTGACGCCACTCGCTGCGGCGCGTGTCGATCACCACACGTTCGTCGTCTTGTGGGTCCAGATGGCGCAACTTCACAAACAGGGTGCAGCCCTCGGGCGAGGATGGTGCATGCGCGCTGCCCACCGGGTTCTTGATGTAGGTGCCGGGGCCGTAAACGCCGTGTTCGTCATGCAAAGTGCCTTCGAGCACCAGAATTTCTTCGCCCCCGCCGTGTGCATGGCTGGCAAAAGCCGAGCCGGGCGCGTAGCGCACGATGGACGTGGCGTGGGCCACCTCGCCACCGTCGCGCTCGAGCATGCGGCGCGACACGCCTGAAGCGGGGGAGTCCACCCAATCGAGCGAGGGGCTGTGGATGATGCAGCGCTGGCTCAGGTCGGCATTCAGCGTGATGGGGTGCGTGAGGTGTGTGGTGGTCATGAATTGCAGGCTTTGAGGGCACTCAGGTTTTCAGCAAAACCGGCTCGATGGCCTCACCTTGTGCGGTGATGCGACCAATGATGGCGGTGTGCACATAGCCAGCGGCCTTGAGCGCTTGGACACAAGCCGCCACTTGCGCTGCAGGCACGCTGGCCAGCAGGCCGCCTGCGGTTTGCGGGTCAAACAGCAGGGGGTAGCGTGGGTCATTGATGAATTCGTCAGCATTGCGCAGGGCGCGGCGCAGACGCACATTGGCTGGTTGCAAAGAGCTGACGATGCCCGCCTTCACGCAGTCCACTGCGCCGTCCAGCAGGGGCAAGGTGCTCATGTTGAGTTCGGCGTCCACGCCAGACGGCCGCGTCATCTCGACCAAGTGGCCCAGCAGGCCGAAACCGGTCAGGTCGGTGCAGGCGGTGGCACCATGGGCGCGCAAAACCTGTGCGCCAGTTTGGTTGGACAGCACCATGGACTGCAGCGCCGCATCGATCCAGCGGCCCTTTGCAGCATGGCGTGCGTGCGCCGCAAACAAGGTGCCTGTGCCAATCGGCTTGGTCAGCAGCAGCACATCGCCGGGCTGCATGCCGCCCTTGCGCATCACACTGTCCATCTTTTCATCGATCAGGCCGTTGATGGCAAAGCCCAGAGCCAACTCTGCGCCCTCGCCCGTGTGCCCGCCGACCAAGGCGCAGCCTGCGGCGTTCAGCACCTCGATCGCCCCGCCCATCATTTGGGTCAGCAGGTCTTCGACTTTGCTCTCCAGACCCGGGGGCACGGTGACCACAGCGGTGGCGGTTTGCGGCTCTGCGCCCATGGCAAACACATCGCCCAATGCGTGGTTGGCCGCCACTTTGCCAAACAAATAAGGGTCGTCGATGAAGGCCCTGAAGAAGTCGACCGTTTGCACAACGGCCATGCCTGGCGGGACGCGCACCACAGCCGCGTCGTCCGGCGAATGCAGGCCGATCAACACATCTGGGCGCTCTATAGGCTGCAAACTGCCCAAAGCCCGAGACAAAATGTTGGCTCCGACTTTGGCACCGCACCCCCCGCAGCGCATGGCGATGGCCGAGATGGCTTGCAGCGACTCTTCGGACGTCAAGCTCAAACGTGTGGTGGGCGCTTTGCCCTGGGCCTGAATGTCTTTGAGCATTTGGCCCAGGGTGTTCATGGCTTGTCGCACATGGGCCGCTGCTGTGGGGTGGCCTGCGTTGTCCATGGTGGGCAATTGGTTGAAGCGCAGCATGAAGTTCCGGTCGATCCGGTCTTTCCAGCGCCAAACCCAATCACCCCCAAACCCCAAAGAACCGCGTGAGCCCACGGCATAGCGGTTGCCGGTTGAGATCAAGGCTAGCCAGTGGCGTTGTGGCGTGTAGGCCAACAATTTTTGTCCACGCAAGCTGCGCCGCAAATTGGTGGCCAGGGGTTTCGCCATGCGCACCGCAAAAACCCCTGCTTTTTCGAGGGGGCGATCGACAAATGAGGCCACATCGCCTGCGGCAAAGACCAAAGGATCGTTCAAGCTTTGCAGCTGAGGATGGACCAAGATGAAGCCTTGGGCATCCAAGGCCAAGCCCGTGCTTTGCAGCCATGCGGGGCCACCCGCCTGCGTGACCCACATGGTTTCATCGGCGTCAAAGGTGCGGCCGTTGCGCGTGTGCAGGCAACCGGGCGAGACTTGCACCACTTCGGCATGGAGGTGCACTTCCACGTTACGCTCTTGCAGCACTTGTGCAAAACGCGCGCGCACACCTGGGTTGTGGGTCGGCAAGATGGATTCGCCGGAGGTCAACAGCACAAATTTCAGGTCTTCTGGGTTACGCCCCAATGCTTTGAGCTCATGGCGCAATCGGTATTGCATGGACAAGACCAACTCCACACCACCAGCGCCGCCGCCCACGACTGCGATCGTCATGCGACCTCGGTGCGAAGGCCATTGGCGGACTTTGTCCAGCAGTGCCAGCCAGCGTTGGTTGAACTGTGCAATCGGTTTGACCGGTGTGGCTAGCGCTTGCGCGCCTTCGATGTTTTGCACCTGCGGCGTCGAGCCGGTGTTGATGGACAACAGGTCGTAAGCGACCGGCGGCCGGTTGGCACAGATTACGCGTTGATTTTGGCGGTCAATGCCCACCACCGCATCACGGTAAAAGCGTGCGCCAGCAAAGGCACACAAGCGGCCCAAGTCGATGTGGACTTCGTCAAAGCTGTAATGACCTGAGATGTACCCCGGCAACATGCCCGAGTAAGGCGTGTCGATGTCGGTGCAGATCAGGGTGATGCGAACCCCTGGTTCAGGCTGCATGGCGAACATGCGCAGCACGCCCACATGGCTGTGGCCGCCGCCAACCAACACCAGGTCACGCAGCACGGGTTGAGGGGTAGATTGCATTCTCAGAGGGTCCAGGGTTTGACATGCACCCAGAGGTGCATGGCTGGTGGGATCACAGCCACCGCTGAAGTGTGCCACCAGATTAAACAGGGGCAAGTGTCAGCTTTTGATCTGATGTAACGTATTGAATTCAGAATCAAGCCATTTTGACCAGGAACTCTTTTTCATGCACCCCACCTTCCCCCTTTTGAAGGCCACCGACTTTCCAGCGATTCGCCGTCAAACGCTGGACACCTTGCAGGTCAACCTCGGCTACAAGTGCAACCAAAGTTGCCTGCACTGCCATGTGGGAGCCGGCCCCAACCGCACCGAAATGATGGATGCGGCCACCATCGATGCGGTTTTGGCGGTGTTGGCGCGCCGAAACATCCAAACACTGGACCTCACGGGAGGGGCCCCCGAACTCAATGAAGGATTTCGGTCTTTGGTGGTGCGTGCTCGGGCTTTGGGTGTGCGGGTCATCGACCGATGCAACCTGACGATATTGAGTGAGCCCGGCCAAGAGGGCTTGGCCGAATTTTTGGCCGAACAGCAAGTCGAAGTCACGGCTTCCTTGCCATGCTATTCGCCCGCCAACGTGGACCGTCAACGCGGCGACGGTGTGTTTGAGCGCAGTATTACCGGTTTGCAGCAGCTCAATGCCTTTGGTTATGGCCAAGCCTCGCACCCCGAACTGGTCTTGAACTTGGTCTACAACCCGCAAGGGCCTTCCTTGCCGCCGCCCCAAGAGGCCTTGGAGGCGGACTACAAGCGCGAGTTGCTGGCGCATTTCGGCATTCGGTTCAACCACCTGTTCGCTTTGACCAACATGCCGGTGCAGCGTTTTGGCAGCACCTTGGTCAGCAAGGGTCAATTTGCCACTTACATGCAGTTGCTGCGCAGCGCCTACCGGCCTGAAAACCTGGACACGGTGATGTGCCGAACCCTCATCAGTGTGGATTGGCAAGGCCAGTTGTACGACTGCGATTTCAATCAAATGTTGGGCATGGCGTCTCCTGTTTCAGGACCCAAGCCCGCTCGCATTGAAGACTTGTTGACGGTGGATGTCGCTGGCCAAGAGATCGCCATCGCAGACCATTGCTATGGCTGCACCGCGGGTCAGGGCAGCAGTTGCGGGGGTGCTTTGGAGGACAAAGCCGGCATGACGCCCATGGCGCAATCCGCCTAAAAGACCAGTTCGACGGTCATCTTTATGCCCTTGCCTGTGCCCATGCCCTTGTCTTCTTCTTTGTGCATCGTGGTGCCCGTGCTGAACGAGGCTCAGGGCATTGAGGCCACTTTGCAGTCCTTAACCCCTTTGCGCCAACGCGGTGCGCGCGTGGTGGTGGTGGACGGTGGCAGTCAGGATGACACCCGGGCTTTGGCCCAAGCGCATGCCGACGCCGTCATCGAGGGCCCGCGCGGCAGGGCTTTGCAAATGAACGCCGGAGCTGCGCTGGGCTGGGGCGAGGCGCTTTTGTTTTTGCACGCTGACACCACGCTGCCCGAGCGCGCCGACGCGCACTTGCTGCAAGCCTTGTCTCAGGGCCATGTTTGGGGGCGCTTTGATGTGCGCATTGTGGGGCGACCCTGGATGCTGGCGGTGGTGGCCCGGCTGATGAACTGGCGCTCGCGCTTTACAGGCATTGCCACCGGCGATCAGGCCATCTTCATGCGCCGCGAGGCTTTTGCCCAGGTGGGCGGCTTTGCGCCGCAGCCGCTGATGGAAGACATTGACCTGTCCCAGCGCCTGCGCGCTGTGGGCCCTCCGGCTTGCTTGCGTCAGCGGGTGCTCACCTCCGGTCGGCGTTGGGAGCAGCGCGGTGTTTGGCGAACCATTCTGTTGATGTGGCGCTTGCGCTGGCGTTATTGGCGCGGCGAGTCGGCGCAGACCTTGGCTCGGGATTACCGATGAGCGCTGCGCTGGTCATTTTTGCCAAAGCACCTGTTTCGGGTTTGGCCAAAACCCGAATGATCCCGGCCTTGGGCGCCCATGGCTCGGCGGGCTTGGCCCAACAGCTGCTTTTGCACGCGGTACAACAGGCCGCGCAAGTGCCATGGGACGCGCTGGCGTTGTGCGTCAGCCCCGACACCACACACCCGGCCTTTGCCTTGGCGCAAGACCTGGTGCACAAGTCAACCGCCACGCCGCAGAGCCCTTTGACACTGAGCCTGCAAGGCAACGGCGATTTGGGTCAGCGCATGCACCGCGCTTTGTTGCGCGGCCTGTCGCAGCACGCGGCGGTGTTGCTGATGGGGACCGATGCACCAGACCTGAACGCGGCTGTGCTGCAGCAAGCCGCGCAGGCCTTGCAAACCCACGACGCTGTGTTTGTGCCCGCGCACGATGGCGGCTATGCCCTTGTGGGTTTGCGCCGTCCAGCGCCCGAGCTGTTTGAGGACATGGTCTGGAGCACCGCCAGCGTCATGGCCGAGACCCGGATTCGTGCCCATCAAGCCGGCTTGCTCTGGTGTGAGCTGGCGCCGGTCCACGACATGGACGAGCCCACTGATTTGCACCATTTGCCGCCGGATTGGCCAAACCGATCCAATCTGCTCCAAGCCGTTCCTCCACCATGAACCCAGACACCCAAGCTGGCCGCAGCTGTCCCCTGCACTACCACTATGGCCCCGACGTTTTCAACTCAGCCCCCGACCCGGAGTTGACCGGCCTGGACACCCTTTATGTGGTGGGCGGCTTGTATGGCAACGAGTTGGCAATGCACGAGGTGTTGCGTTTGTTTGAACAAGAGCGTGGGCGCAAGTGCTTGGTGTTCAACGGCGACTTCCACTGGTTTGACATCGACCCGGCCATCTTCGCGCGGGTGCAAGCGGCGGTCTTGTCGCATGTGGCTTTGCGCGGCAATGTTGAGACCGAATTGGCCGAAGACGACCCCGATCCTGAAGCGGGCTGCGGCTGCGCCTACCCCGATTGGGTGGGACAAGACGTGGTCTCGCGCTCCAACCGCATCCTGCACCGGTTGCGCTCCGCCACCACACCCGAGCAACGCGCCCAGCTGGCTGCTTTGCCCATGTGGCGCGTGGCGCAGGTGGGAGATCTGCGCGTGGGCCTGGTGCACGGCGACGCGCAGTCTCTGGCCGGTTGGGGCTTTGCACAAGAACACCTGCGCGATCCGGCCCGCTTGCCCTTGGTGCGGCGGTGGTTTGAGCGGGCGCAAGTGGACATCTTTGCCAGCACCCACACCTGCTTGCCCGTGTTCCAGCAGGTCAACGTACCCGGTCGCGCCCGCAGCGCCTGGGTGCTCAACAACGGCGCTGCGGGCATGCCCAATTTTTCAGGGGATGCGGCGGGCTTGCTGACGCGCATCGCCACGGCGCCTTTTGAGGGGTCGCAGCGCCGCTGTAACGTACAAGCCAGCGGCCTGCACCTCGAAGCCATCGCCATTGAGACCTCTGCCGTGCAAGCGCAACAGCGTTTTCTGCAGCAGTGGTCCGAGGGTTCCGACGCACATGCGTCTTATTTTTCGCGCATCGCGGCAGGCCCTGCCTACCGCGAAGCCGATGTCATTCGTTGGGAGACTTGACCATGTTGGCCATCATCGGAGGCACCGGCCTCTACGAACTTCCGGGCTTGCGCATCACGCAGCGCCTCAATGACGGTACGCCTTTTGGGCAGGCCTCGGGCGATGTGCTGCGCGGTCAATACCACGACCAAGAGGTTCTGTTTTTGGCGCGCCACGGCAGCGGACACCGTTTGTTGCCGCATGAGGTGAATTACCGCGCCAACATTTTTGCCCTCAAGCAGGCCGGGGCCACACAGTTGCTCGGGTTTTCGGCCGTGGGCAGCTTGAGCCTGGAGGTCAAGCCCGGCGACATGGCCATGCCCGAGCAGTACTTTGACTGGACACGCGGCCAGCGCGAGCGCACATTTTTTGGACAAGGCGTGGCCGCCCATGTGTCCACCGCCAAACCCGTCGGTGCGGGTTTGGTGGATGCCGTCTGCAATGCCGCGCAGCGCTGCGGTTTGTCGGCGCACCGGGGCCTGACCTACGGCTGTGTAGAAGGCCCGCGCCTGGGCACGCAGGCCGAAAGCCATTTTCTGCGTCAAGCCGGTTGTCACTTGGTGGGCATGACCAATGTGCCCGAAGTTTTCTTGGCCCGCGAAGCGCAGCTGGCCTACGCCACCGTGGGCCTGGTCACCGACTACGACTGCTGGTTGGACGACCCATCCCAGCACGTCAGTGTGTCTGGCATTTTTGAGTTGTATGGCAAAACCTTGGCCAAAGCCGCGCAGGTGCTGGACGCACTGTTGTTGCAGCCTCTGCCTGAGCCTGACCTGGCCAGTCGCCAGGCGCTTGCCAGCGCCATGCTCACGCCCGATGCGGCACTCAAACCCGAGCAGGCCCAGTGGTTGTCGGTGTTGCGGCGCTGAGCGGCCTCAATCGCTGAGCGCTTGTACCCAGCGCTGCAAGGCCGTGCGTTCGGCTTGCGGGTCGAACAAGTGCGCCCGCGCAGCGCATTGGTCCCGCAGCTTGGCCAGTTGTGCACCGCCTGACGATCGCAGGGCCGACAAAGCCCGGGCCAGCGCAGGCGCATCACCTGGCTCGAAGTAGCCCGCGTAATCCTCGCCCAGCAGGCCCACATTGCCGTCGATGCGCGAGGCCAGCACGGGCGTGCCGCTGCACACCGCCTCCATCAGCACATGCGCGCCGCCTTCCATGCGGCTGGTGTGCACCAGCAGGTGCGCGCGCTGGATGCGCTGCAGGGTTTGGGCGTGGGGCACTGCCCCCAACCAGCGGTAATGCGGGCACAGCGCTTGGGTGGCTTGTGCGGCCTGGCCCAGTGCGGCATCGAGCGGCGCGCCAATGTGGTCGATCAGGACGCCGCTGTCTGCGGGCAACAAGCGGGCTGCGGCCATCAAGGTCAGGGGGTCTTTTTCGTCGCGCAAATGGCCCACCATCAGCACGCGCAAGTGGCGTGAGGTTTTGGCCAGCGTTTGTCGCGTGCCGGTCGACTGAAAAATCACGCGAGCCTTGACTTGGTGTTCTCTGGGCAGGCTTTGCACGCCCAGGCCCTGCAGTACCACCAAGCTGTGCGCCAGCGTCAGCGAGTGCTGAGCCTGCGTGTCGTGCGCGATGTCGCGGTAAAGGTCGGTGCCGGTCAGCACCAGCCCCAAGCCGCGTTGGCCATGCTGGTCATGCCAAGCCTGAATCGATTCGGCCGAGCGGCGGGCGTGCAGGGCCAGCATCACACCATCGCCATCGGCCTGTGCATCAGGCCACTGCCGCACGATCCGCACCTGCTGGGGTTGCAGCAATCGCTGCCAGCGGCGGGCGGTTTGCCAGTTGCCGTTGTTGGCGTCGGCCAAGGCGGGGCTGACGATGACGATGCGCAGTGGATTCATGGCCCATTTATAGCCGAGCCCTCTAGTAACGCAGTCAAGAGCAGTGGCTTTGGCCAAAACTCCCTTTTTTGCGTTCAATTCCCCCTTTAATATTCGGATTAATCTGAGTGTTTTCTTTGATCATTCCGTTTTTTGTAGAATATTGACCTTGACTGTGATTCTTTTACACCCAGGACCATTTCATGATTTGCTCTAGGCGCTTACCGCTGCCACTACTGCACATGCATTCTTTCAACACCATGGCGTGTTTGGCCATCTCGGTGGTCTTTGGCACAGGGGCCGTTTCGGCTTTTGCCTCCACCCCAGCCAGCACCGCCAGTGCAGCGCAGACCGCAGGCCCCAACCGCGCGGCCGAGGTGCCAGAATTTGACACGGCCAGTTTGGAGGCCCTGGTTCTGCAGTTCAACCCATTGCTTCGGGCCACCGGCCAGTCCGTTGATGCCGCGCGGGCATCGGTCACTTCGGCGGGCGCGTTGCTCAACCCGCGCATTGACGTGTCACGCGGGCCTTGGCAACAGTTGGGCTCGGGCTCAGCTTCCAGCCAAAGCTGGACTTTCACCCAGCCCATTGAAAACCCCCAATTGCGCAGAGCGCGCATTGACAGTGCACAAGCCGGTGTCTCCAGTGCCGAGCAGCAGCGTGCCAACGTGCGCAATGACCTGTTGGCGCAGTTGCGCATGCGAATTTTTGAGGCCTTGCTTCATCAGGGTGAAGCCGAGGCCGCTGCCGAGTCCTTGACCTTGTTGGAGCAAGTCCAGCAGCGGGTGCGCGTTCGGGTCAGCAGCGGCGAGGCGCCAATGCCAAAGAGGTGGTGGGCCGCGTCAAGACCAAGGTCGAAGAAATCAACCCTGTTGAGCCTGTGATGGTGTTGACCAACTTTTCCCGCGTATCAAGTTCAGGGCCATTGCTTGCAGCCTTGATGGCCACGCGCCAACGCACGCTGGGTTTGATGCACGCATGGCAGCTTGCAGTCTCCGATTTGTCGGTGCCACTTTCTCCCCAAATGAACCCGCCACTTTGGGAGTGGGGCCACATCGCTTGGTTTCAGGAATGGTGGACAGTGCGCAACCGCCAGCGCCATGAAGGCACACGCAGCGCTTCTTCGGGCGATGGGTTTGCCGCTTCGCTCTTGCCCCATGCCGATGCGCTGTTCAACTCCAGCGAAGTGGCGCACGACAGCCGCTGGTCCTTGGCCCTGCCTGACTTTGAACAGACCCAGCGCTACCTGTCTGATGTGTTGACGCAGAGCCTCGCCCATTTGCGGGCTGCGCCCAACGCCAGCGACGAGGCGCTTTACTTTTGGCGCTTGGCCATGCAACACGAGGCTATGCACAACGAGGCTTCGGTTTACATGGCGCAAAACCTGGGCGTGGCTTTGCCCGAAGCCTTGTGTGTGGGGCATGTCAATGCGGGGCCTGTGTATGTGGGACAAGCGCAGCAAGTCGATCATGCGGTTCCGCGCAGCGCTTTGCCCATTCCCGCGCAAGTCAGCACCTTGGGCCATGTCGGAGCTGGATTTGCCTTTGACAACGAATGCCCGGCGCATGCGGTGGCCCTGGCGGCGTTCGAGATCGATGCCCAGGCGGTGACGTGGGCGCAGTACTTGCCCTTCTTGCAAGCAACGGGGTACGCCCTGCCGCCGCATGTGCGCTGCGTACAGGGGGATTGGCAGGTCGAGGTGTTTGGCCAGTGGCAAGCGATGCCGATGGACGCACCCGTGGTGCATGTGAATGCCTGGGATGCCCAGGCCTGGTGCCAATGGGCTGACAGGCGCTTGCCCACCGAGGCCGAGTGGACCTGCGCTGCGAACACGCATGGCTTTGCGTGGGGCCATGTGTGGGAATGGACGGCCGATGATTTTGCGCCTTATCCGGGCTTTGTGCCCCACCCTTACCGCGAGTATTCAGAGCCTTGGTGGAGCGGTCACCGCGTGCTCAAGGGTGCATGCCGGGCCACGTCGCAGCATCTGGTCGATGTGCGGTATCGCAACTTTTTCGTGCCCGAGCGGCGCGACATCTTCGCGGGCTTTCGATCGGTGGCGCTTTAACGCGCGATCAAGCCTCGGCCCACAACACGGCAAAACGCTGGGCTGGATCGGTCCATGCGCGGGTGCTGGCAAAACCGGCGGACTGCAGCAAGGCCTCAAAGTCTGTGACGGTCCATTTGCAAGCGTTTTCAGTGTGGATGGTCTCACCCGCTGCAAACTGGCGCTGCCCGCCTGGCCAATGCACAGTGACCGCGTGGCGCGCTTGCAGGTGCATCTCGACCCGCGACTGCGCCGCATTGAAGCGTGACAGGTGCCGCCAGTCGCGCACCGCAAAGTCTGTTCCCACCAAGCGGTTGATGTGCAGCAATAAGTTGAGGTCAAAAGCTGCGGTCACGCCCAAAGCATCGTCGTAAGCGGCCTCCAGCTCTGCCGGGTCTTTGAGCAGGTCGACCCCGATCAGCAAACCACTGTGGGCCACCGGGCCGCATGCCCGGTGCAGACTTTGCAAAAAACCCAAGGCTTGCTCGGGCGTGAAATTGCCGATGCTGGAGCCCGGATAAAACAGCACACGCGGCTGCGCAGGGTTCAGTGCCAGCGCATCGGGCAAATCAAGGCCGCCCGAAAAGTCGGAGCCCAAGCCCGCCATGCGCAGACCGGGATGTTGGCGTTGCAGGCTGTCCAGGGCTTGGCGCACAAAGTCCACCGAAATGTCCACCGCTACATAGCGCGCGGCCTGCATGGGGCCCAGCAGTCGCCCGGCTTTTTCGCAATTACCAGCACCCAGATCCACCCAGCACGCACCGGCGGGCAAGTGCTGGGCCATGTCAGCGCTGTGCAGGCGTATCAACATCGCTTCGGTGCGCGTCAGGTCGTATTCGGGCAGCTCGGTGATGGCCTCAAACAGGCGCGAGCCCAGCGCGTCGTAGAGGTATTTGGGCGAGGTGTAGGCCTGTGGGGCACTCAAGCCCTGCAAGAGTTCTTGCGCCACAGCGGTGGCGTTGTGCTGGTAAAGCTGGATGAATTGGGGAGAGCTCATGCGTTATGTTAGGTCAGAGATCTTGCAGGTGACGCTAGGAGTGGAACAAGTCCTTGGTCTGCGCTGTGGGGCCGCTCAGTGCTGTACCCAGCGGGGTTGTTTCTTGCGATCAGCGCCAAGCGTCTTGAATTCAGGTTGTAATCGCGATTGTTTGTTTTTATTGCAAGGTCACCATGTCTAAATCTTTTTTATCTGAATTTTTGGCAAGCGTTTTTGCGGGCCTACTGGCATTGTCGGCCACTGTGGCTTCAACAGCGCAAGCCCAAACCACGCTGCGCGTGACCACCATCCCCGAAGAAGCCGCTACTGAGCAGGTACGCAAATTCACCCCGCTGGCCACGTATCTGGAAAAGCAGTTGGGCATGAAAGTGGTGTTTACGCCCGTGACCGACTACCCCGCTGCGGTGGAGTCGATGGTTAACAAAAAGGTCGATCTGGTCTGGTTTGGGGGATTCACCTACGTTCAGGCCAAGCTTCGTTCGGGTGACAAGGTTGTGCCTTTGGCGCAGCGCGAAGAGGACACCAAATTCCAGTCGGTGTTCATCGCCAAGACCGACTCGGGCATCAAAACGCTGAATGATATGAAGGGCAAGCAAGTTTCTTTTGGTTCTGCAAGCAGCACTTCTGGGCATGCGATGCCCCGAGGCGTGCTGGTGCAGGCGGGAATCAACCCTGAAAAAGACTTCAAACGCATTGCCTACAGCGGCGCGCACGATGCCACCATCGCCTCGGTGGTCAGCGGCAAGGTTGATGCGGCCGCGCTGGACATCACGGTGTGGAAAAAGTTTGTCGCAGAAAACAAGGTGGACACGCAGGCCGTGAACGTGTTCTTCACCACCGCGCCTTACTTCAACTACAACTGGTCGGTGCATGCTGATATGCCCGTTGCACTCCAAAACAGAATCAAGGCTGCGCTGCTGGGCTTGAACCCGGCCAACCCTGAACACGCTGAAATCTTGCGCCTGAACCGGGCAACACGCTACATCGAAACCAAACCAGAAAACTACAAAGAGCTGGAAGCCGCTGCGCGAAATCTGGGCTTGCTCTGAACGGATACCCAAGCATGAAGATCGACTTGCAAGCCGTGGAGGCCCGCCACCCGGCCGCGCTGCCAGGCGCGCCAGCTGCTTTGCGTGCCTTGAACCTGCGCTTTGCCGCTGGCGAACAGGTGGCCATCATTGGCCCCTCGGGCGCGGGCAAGACGACCTTGCTGCAGGTGTTGGCTTGCGCACAGCCTCCCACCCAAGGCTCACTTCAGCTGTCGGGCGTGAACCCCTGGATGCAATCGCCAGGTGCCTTGCGCGGTTTGCGTGGTCAGTTGTTTTTGGCCCCGCAGGTGCCGCCGCTGCCGCCGCGTCAGCGCGTGGTGACCTCGGTGCTGGCCGGGCGCTTGCCTGTCATGGGTTTGTGGGCGAGTCTGCGCTCACTTTTTTACCCCACCGACATTCCGGCGGCTTACGAAGCGCTGGTGCACTTTGATTTGGGCGACAAATTGTTCGAGCGGGTGGACCGCTTGTCGGGCGGTGAGCGCCAACGTGTGGGCCTGGCCCGCGCCCTGTTGGCCCCGGCCAGCCTGTGGTTGATCGATGAACCTTTGTCGGCGCTCGACCCGATGCGCGCCCGCATGGCCATGACGGCCTTGGTGGGCTTGGCTGCCGAACGCCAAGTGACGCTGGTGGCCACATTGCACCAGGTGGACATGGCCTTGGCGCATTTCCCGCGCATTGTGGGTTTGCGCGACGGGCAGCTGGTGTTTGACTTGCCGTCTGCACAAGTCAGCCGCGAGCACTTGGCCCACCTGTACGACCAGCACGAACACGAGCTGCGCGGCGAAGCGCCGATCGGGGTGGACGAGCCGGCCCCAGCCGCGACCGCGCCGGCTGTGATGCATTGCCGATGACGCGGCTTGCGCCTTGACTCTGTACGTACACGACATGTCAGCCACCGTTTCCCGAATGCCTGACCCGCAGCCTGCTGGCTTGCCACCGGCCAGCTCGCGCCAGGGTGCGCCTTTGCGAGACCCGGCATTTTTATCTCGGGTGTTTTGGCTGAGCCTTGCGCTGGTCTTGCTGTGGCCGCTCTGCGTGGCCACCGAGTTCCGACCCTGGGTGCTCTGGGCGCCCGAGAACCGCAAGGTCACGGCCGATTTTGTGGCCAGCTTTTGGCCGTTGGTGCACAACGCCGAATTCATGGATATGGTGGTGCGCGAAACCTGGCGCACCGTGGCCATGGCCACCGCGGGCGTCACGCTGGCGCTGGTGCTGGCCGTGCCCTTGAGCCTGATGGCCACCCGCGTGTTGTCGCTCTCGGCCTTGTCGGGCCGCATGGACCGCTGGCCCGCTGTAGTGCGATGGTGCGTGCGCGCCAGCTTGATCGTGCTGCGCAGCGTGCCTGAACTGGTGTGGGCGCTGGTGTTTGTGCGCGTGGTGGGCTTGGGGCCCACAGCGGGTGTGCTGGCCATTGCCCTGACCTATGGCGGCATGCTGGGCAAGGTCTATGCCGAAATTCTGGAAAGCGGCGAAAGCCACGCCACCCAAACCCTGATGCGCAACGGCAGTGGCCGTCTGCAAGCTTTTGTGTATGCGCTGCTGCCCAGCCACGCGGCCGAGCTGGCGTCGTACACGGTGTACCGCTGGGAATGCGCCATCCGCTCATCCGTGGTGCTGGGCTTTGTGGGTGCGGGCGGCTTGGGCCAGCAACTGGACAACTCAATGAAGATGTTCAACGGCGGTGAAGTGGCCACCTTGCTGCTGGTCTTCATCGCGCTGGTGGCGCTGGCCGACCGGGTCAGCGCTTGGTTGCGAAAGGCTTTGGCATGAAGCCTTTTTCACGCGAAGCGGCGAACCCACCCTACAAATTGCCGCCGCCCTTGTTTGACGCCCGCTGCCGCGCTTGCTGGTTCACGGTCGCCCTGCTGGTGTTGGTGGTAGCCAGTTTTGTCTCGCTGGATCTGGACTGGGCCGCTTTTGCCTCCATGGAGGCCGCGCGCAGCATGGGCCGCTTTGTGGCCGAGTTTTTCCCGCCCGATTTGTCGTCCGTGTTTTTGAACAAAGTGGCCTGGGCCGCTTGGGAAACCCTGGCCATGTCGGCGCTGGGCACCTTGATGGCTGCGGCGCTGGGCTTGGCGCTGGCCGTGCCCGCCAGCCGCATGTCAGCCCAAGACCCCGCTTGGTTGCGCAGCCCCACGCGCTGGTTGCTCAATGCACTTCGCGCCATCCCTGAATTGGTGTGGGCCGCGTTGCTGTTGATCTCAGCAGGCTTGGGCCCCATGGCGGGGACCTTGGCGCTGGCGCTGCACACCAGCGGCGTGCTGGGGCGCTTGTTTGCCGAGGCGATGGAGAACATTCCCACCGGCCCCGGCGACGCCTTGCGCACCCAAGGCGTGGGGCCGCTGCGCGTGTTCTTTTATGCCACCTTGCCCCAGGTCTTGCCGCAGCTCATGAGCTACACGCTGTACCGCTGGGAAAACAACATCCGCGCCGCTGCCGTGCTGGGCGTGGTGGGCGCGGGGGGCCTGGGCCAAATGTTGTCCTTTCACATGGGCCTGTTCCACATGAACAAGACCGCCACGATTTTGGGCGCGATGCTGCTCATGGTGGCGTGTGTGGATGCGCTGAGCTTTGCTGCCCGGCGTTGGCTGACCCGTTGAGGCGTGCGCATTCAAATCAGGCTGACGCCCAACCAAAGCGCTGTGCCCCACATCATCAGCGCCACCGCGCCGTCGAGTACGCGCCAGATGTGCAGAGAATGCAGGCGGCGTCCCAGCCAGAAGGCGGCCGCACCCAGCACTAAAAACCACAGCATGGAACCCGCTGCTGCGCCCAGGCCAAAAGTGGTGCTGCCTTGCCCATAGGCCAGCGAGGCGGTGCCGATCAAAATGGCCGTGTCCAGCCAGGCGTGTGGGTTGAGCCATGAAAACGCTAACGCCGACAACACGGCCTGACGGCGCGTGACGGCTGCAAGCGGGTGACGGGTGCTGGCCCTTGTGTCCTCCGATGCGTTGGACGTGTCGTTTGGCGGTAAATCCAGTGTCAAAGCACGGGGCTGCAAAAACCGCTGAAACGCTTGCCAGCCATAGACCGCCAAAAACAGCATGCCTGCCCCCACCAGGGCGCCGTGCAGTTTGTCGCTCAGGCCACCCAGTTGCGCCAGACCCAGAACGCCCAAGCCAATCAGCGCCACATCGGACACCGCGCACACCGCTACCGTCAGCCACAGGTGCTGGCGCTGCAGGCCCATTCGCAGCACATGGGCGTTTTGCGGGCCAATGGCCATGATCAGCGAAATGCTCAGCACCATGCCAGCGGTGAAAGTGGGAAAGCTCAAAACCATGGGAATCTCCTAGGGGGCGAAGACGGCGGGTTGGTGTTGGTGCAACTTGCTTGTGCCGCCGATGAATGGTCCTAAGTGTGCGCGGTAAGCCTTATTTTTTAAACAAAGTTCAATTAAACTCATATCACTTAATTAATATTTAACTCAATATGCTGGATGCTCGCCAACTCGAAGCCTTGGCCACCGTCGTCGAGCACGGCAGTTTTGGTGCGGCGGCCCAGGCCCTCTCGCTGACTCTGGCGGCTGTTTCTTTGCGCATCAAGGCGCTGGAAGACACCCTGGGCCAACGCCTGCTGGTGCGGGGCAAGCAGGTGCGGGCCACCCCGGCTGGGCAGAGCTTGCTGGCCCATGTCAAACAGGTGCGCATGATGGAGGCCGACTTGCTGGGGGGGCTGCAAGGCGGGTCTGGCCAAAGAGGTGCGCGCAAGGCGCAGCCCTGGCAATCTCTGAGCGTGGCTGTGAACGCCGACTCGGTGGCCAGTTGGTTTTTGCCCGGGGTGGCCCCGTTGCTTTTGAAACACCATTTGCTGCTTGAAATCCTGATCGATGACCAGGACCACACGCACGACGCCCTCAAAAGCGGTGACGTGATCGGTTGCGTGTCCACCTTGGTCGAGCCCATGCGCGGCTGCGTGGCCGAGCCACTGGGCACCATGCGTTATTGCTGTGTGGCCACGCCAGCGGTGGTTAAGCGTTGCCAAACGCCCAGTGGCGCGGTGTCACCCCACAAAATGCTGGCTCAGCCTGCGGTCATTTTCAACCGCAAGGATGCCCTGCAAGACGCGTTTTTGGCCCAGCACTTTGGTCTGCAACAGCCCCATTACCCACGCCACTTTGCGCCAGCGGTCGATGCCTTCGAGACCGCGATTGAGCTGGGCCTGGGTTGGGGCATGGTGCCCGAGCAGCACCTGGCGCAACGCCCTGCCCTGCAAGAGCTGCTGCCGGGGGCGACGGTGGATGTGGCCCTCTATTGGCAGCACTGGGCGCGCGAGGCCCCGTCAGCGCAGCGCTTGACCGAAGCCGTCAAAACCGCTGCGCGCTTGCATTTGCGGCAGGTGCCGGTATAGAAGCGTTGTCAATGATTCGGCCGAGTCACTTCGCCATCGAGCAGTGTCCACCGCTGCTCGCCTGGCCGGAGCCTGCGGCAATCAGGGGCGGTTCGTTGCGCAGATCCACCGGGTCGGAGGCCAGAAAGTCCCAGGCTAAAAAAGCGCTCAGGCTCAGCCAGAAAACCGCTTGCAACTTGTGTGTTTGGCTCATGCGGTTCTCCTTCAAAACTGGTAGTGGCGACGCACGCGCACGCCAATGAGCGTGCCTGCAAAGGCCAGGGGTACCCAAAGCCAGCCGTGCAGGCTGCCGGTCGAGATACCGCTGAGCATGGCGCCGATGTTGCAACCAAATGCCAAGCGTGAGCTGTAGCCCATGATGAAACCGGCCACCAAGCCAATCACCCATTGCTGCGTGGTGAGGGACTTGCTGACTGCCGGGGCCTTGGCTGAAACCCACAGCGCGCCGCCCAAAATACCGATGTTGGTGATGGTGGTCACGTCCATGAAAACGGTTTGGGTCAGGCGCTGCGCGTTGCCCGCCTGGCCCCAAAACGCGTTGGCCGTGGGATCAAAGGCGCCCAGCACCACCGACACCTTGGCGGCCCAGAGCCCAAAGCCGTACACCACGCCCCAAGGCTGGCCAGCCAGCAACAAATTGAGTGTGGCCAACACTGCCAGCACCATGGCGCCCCAAATCCAGCGTTTGTCCAGCCAGTTTTGGCCTGCGCCCACCCACAGTCGCACCGCCACCAGCACGGCGGCCAGCAAAGCCAGCGTCAGGGCCAGTGCGCCACCAGTGCCGTATTCGGCAGAAAAACTGACCGGGGCCATTTGGCCCAGCGACAGCCAGCTGTCCAAGTGGACCGAGCCCAAGAAGCTGCCCAGCGCAAACAGCGGCAAGATGCCCATGTTGAGGGGCACGCCCAGGCCTGCCTTGTACAAACTCCCCGAGCCGCAGCCGTCGGCAATTTGCATGGTCAGCCCGAACACGAAAGCGCCCACCAGCAGGCTCACGCTGGGTGGTCCGAGTGCAGCGTGCAGTTCAGAAAACTGTCCCAGCAGCGGCAAAGCTGCCAAGCTGGCCAGGGCCAGCAACAACACCTGACCGGCAACGCCTTGTGGGTTGCGCTGCTCAATCAGCTGTCGCCATCCGGTCGTGAAACCAAAGCGAGCCCCTGCCAAAGCTGCGCCCATGCCCAGGCCCACCAGCATCAGCACCGCCTGGCGGATGGACACGGCCAGCGCCAAAAAGAGGAAGAAGGCGGCCAGCAGGGCCGTCAAGGGCAATCGTTTCATGGCGCAGGTTTATTTGAAAGTTTTCTCGGCCCAAAACTTGGCGTCGATCATCAGCTGCTTGGGGCGGCTGGGCACGTTGGCCATGGGCAGGCCGTTGGGGTCTTTGGACCATTCCACCATGGAGCCCGCATACAGCTTCACGTTTTTCTGGCCCAGCACTTCGGACATGGCAAACCAGTTGGTCGCAGCCCAGTGGCCGGTGTTGCAAAACGACACGGTCTCTTTGGCCGGATCGATGGGGCTGGAAGCAGCCACTTTTTGGGCCTGGTCGGCGCTCACAAAGGTGGAGGTGCCGGGGGCAAACCATTTGTCGTGCTCTACGTTCACTGCACCTTGCAAGGTGCCTGGCACGCTGGCGGCGACGTGGCGGGTGTCGCCCTTGAAGAAGTCAGCTGGGCGAGCGTCAATCAGGGTGGCGTCGCCCGACTTCACGCGGGCCACCAGCTCTTCTTTGGTGGCGATCAAGCTCTTGTCGATTTGCGGCTGGAAGCTGCTGGCCGCCACTTTCACGGCCTGGTTGTTTTGCGGCAAACCGGCTGTGGCCCAACCCTTGATGCCGCCATTGAGTACCGACAGGTCTTTCAGGCCCAGCACTTTCAGGGTCCAGTAAACCCGGGCCGAGGCCCCAAAGTCTGTGGCATCTGCGCCGCTGGACACAATCACCGCGCGGGTGCTGGGGGTCAGGCCCAGGCTTTGCACCAAGGTGGTCAGCTTGGGCAGAGTGGGCAATTCGCCAGGGTTGCTGGCCGGGCCGCGCCAGGTGCCATAAGGTGCGTTGACTGCGCCAGGAATGTGGTTGGCCGCATAAGACTTGGGGTCCCGGATGTCGATCACGCGCACGTTGGCGTCTGACAATTTGGCTTGCAACTCGGCGGGGCTGAGCAGAGGTTGGGAGGCGAAAGCGGAGGCAGAGAAGGCGGTGGCCGACAAGGCCAGGACCAGAGCAGAGAGGCGTTTCATGGGGGTGTTCCTGAATGAAAAGACGAAAGATGGCGCGATTGTGGTCAGTCGCTAAAGACATGGGAACGATTTTTTAATTGGTTATATATGCCGATGTAGATATAAGGCGCCGCTGAACCTGCGGTCTTGCTGGCTAGAGAGATGCCTTCAGCGCCGCGACTGCAGGGCAGAGCGTTGCGCGGCCCATAGTGCGGTAGTCCCCATCAAGCTGGCGGCCAATAGCCACCAAAGGGCCAAGGCGTAGCCATGTTCCGGTGACCACAGCAGACCCAAAATCAAGGGTGCGGTAGCCCGGGCCAAAGCGATGGGCAAACCCAGCAGACCATTGAGCTGCCCAACATGCGCACGGCTCACGTACTGCGCCATGGCCGTGCCTTTGACGATGGTGTTCATGCCGTTGCCTAGGCCATAAAGCAGCACAAAAACCAGCGAGGCGATGGGGCTGAGGCCGCCGATCAGCAAGGCCAGCACGCCCGCCGGGATCAGTGTGGGAATCCAACGGTTGGCGGCATGCACGTCCCATCGTCGCTCAAAGACAAACAAAACCAAGCGCCCCAGCACCTGGATCACACCAATGGCCGCCGGGATGGCCAAGACCCAAACCGGAGACAGCCCTGACTCTTGCAGCAAGGCGATCATGTGGGCGGGCAAAGCCGAGGTCACGGCCATGGTCAGCACCATGAACAAAGCCAGCAGCCAAAACGGCGCGTGGTGTAAGTGCTCGCGCACGCTCAGGGCGTGGTCCTTCGCGTGCTGTGCGGGGTCCAAACTCTGGCGTTCTGAGTTTTTAGACGACGGCTGTGCGGAACGCGGCGCACCTTGCAGCAGCCAAGCGTGCACGGGTAAGCACACCAAAAACTGCAAGCCTGCCAGCGCCCAGAGTGCTTGCCGCCAGCCCCACAGCTCCATCCACCAGGCAAACAGTGGAATGAACACTGTGCTGGCCAGCCCTCCCAAAAAAGTGAGGGTGATGATGGCGCGCCGAAAATCCTGTGGAAAGCGTCGCGTGACGACCGCAAAAGCCGGGTTGTAGAGCGTGGCCGCCATGCCTAGGCCCAACCAAATCCATGCGGCATAAAAGCCCGCCGCTGAAGTCACCCAGCTGTGACCCACCAGCCCCAGACCCACCCACAAGGAGCCCAGCGTCATCACACGCCGCTCGTGCCCCGCATCGATCCAGCGGCCCACTTTGTAGGCCATCAGGCCTTCGGCCAGCAGCGCCAAGCTGAAAGCCAACGAGGACTCGGCCCGGCCCATGCCCAGCTCGGCCTCTAAAGGCGTCATGAGCAATGAGAAAGTGTAGAAAACACTGCCCCAAGTGATCAGTTGGGGCAGCGACAGCCAAAAGCTGAAAGGCCCCAGTGCCTTGGCTTGAGGAGAGTGCTGGTGCGCATTTGGCATCTGCACATTATCTGAGCGCTCCCGTGCCGCGTGTGTCTCAGCCGTTCAAGGCCTGTCAGGGCCCATTGAGCACCCGCCGGTACTGCACCGCTTCGGCCACATGGGCGGCAGCGATGGTGTCACACCCTGCCAAATCGGCAATGGTGCGCGCCACCTTGAGGCTGCGGTGGGTGCTGCGCCCGCTCCAGCCCAGTTTGTCGGCGGCCTTTTGCAGCAAAGCGGTGGCGCTGACTTCAAGCCGTGCCTGCGCATCGATGGCTTGGCCTTGCAAATCGGCATTGGTGCAGTTTTGCCGGGCGATGGCGCGTTCGCGTGCAGCCAAACTGCGCGCCGCAATCTGCTCGGTGCTTTCGCCGGGTGGCGCGTTCAAGAGATCGTGCGTGCCTAGGCTGGGCACTTCGATGTGCAGGTCAATCCGGTCGAGCAGCGGGCCACTCAGCTTGCCCTGGTAGCGGCTGACTTGGTCAGGCGTGCAGCGGCACGACCTGGTCACGCTGCCCAGATAGCCGCAGGGGCAGGGGTTCATGGCGGCGATCAATTGAAAGCGTGCCGGGAATTCGGCCCGCCTTGCGGCCCGTGCAATGGTGATGCTGCCAGTTTCCAGCGGTTCGCGAAGCGCCTCCAATGCCGCTCGAGGGAACTCGGGGAGTTCGTCCAGAAACAGCACCCCATGGTGGGCCAGCGAGATTTCGCCCGGCCGGGGCGGTGAGCCGCCGCCCACCAAAGCCACGGCACTGGCCGAGTGGTGCGGCTGGCCTGTGGGTCGCTGCGCCCAACGGTTGAGGTCAAAGCGCCCAGCCAGGCTGGCAATAGCGGCTGATTCCAGCGCTTCTTCCGTGGACATGGGCGGCAGCAACCCCGCAAAGCGCTGTGCCAACATGGACTTGCCCGAACCGGGTGGCCCAAGCATGAGCAGCGAATGCCCGCCGGCGGCAGCGATTTCCAGCACGCGCTTGACGCCCACTTGTCCTTTCACATCGGCCAAGTCGGCATAACGCGGTGGGCGGCTGGGCGTGGTGGCGGCCATGCGAGCCCAGCCGTCGCTGGGCTCGGGCGGGGGCTCGTTGGATGGCGGTAAAAACTGCTGCACCACATCCAGCAGGTGCTTGGCGCGGAAGACTTCGGCATCGGGCACCAGGGCGGCCTCTTCGGCGCTGCCCGGTGGCAACACCAGCCGCGTGCGCACTTGCTGCTGGCGCAGCACTAGGCTCATGGCCAGCGCCCCACGCACCGGGCGCAGTTCGCCCGACAGCGACAGCTCCCCTGCAAATTCATAACCTGCCAGCTTGGCCCCGTCGATTTGCCCACTGGCCGCCAGGATGCCCAGCGCAATGGGCAAGTCCAGACGGCCCGAGTCTTTGGGCAGGTCGGCCGGGGCCAGGTTGACGGTAATGCGCTGGTTGTGCGGAAAGTCGAGCCCACTGTTTTGCAAGGCCGATCGCACCCGCTCACGGGCTTCTTTGACTTCCACGTCGGCCAGGCCCACCAGCGTGAAGCTGGGCAAGCCGTTGGCCATGTGCACCTCGACGGTGACCGCCGGTGCTTGCAAGCCGACCAAGGCGCGGCTGTGCACCAAACTGAGACTCATATGCCCTCCCTGCCCCGATTTGGTGCGGTTTGTGTGCCCTGTCACGCAGTCCAAACGCGCAGAACTTGTTTGAATGCCATTCAAGCACGCACAGGCGCAGAGTGCACGGGGATAAGCCCGAATAGCGCGCGCGGCCTAAGTTGGCACGCTCCCTGCTTTAAACGTTTGTCCTTTTCTTTTTTTGGAGCCCCTCATGAAAAACATCCTCGTTCCTTCCTTGCTGACTTTGTCTTTGTTGTCCGTGACCGGTGTGGCCCAAGCCCAGGCTGCTGAGAGCACTTTGTCTTTCAACGCGGGTGTGGTTTCTGATTACCGTTATCGCGGTATTTCCCAGTCGCGTCTGGAGCCAGCGGTGCAGGGTGGTTTTGACTTCGCTGACAAGAGCGGCTTTTATGTCGGCGCTTGGGGTTCGAGCATCAAGTGGATCAAGGACACCCCCGGCGCGACCAAAGGTTCTACCGAGATCGACCTCTACGGTGGCTACAAGTCAACGGTTGGAGACTTGGCATATGACGTCGGCTTTCTGCGTTACGAGTACCTGAGCAACAACTACGCTTCGGCCAGCGGTGTCAATGCAAACACCAATGAAGTTTATGGTGGCGTGACGTACGGTGTGTTCACCGCGAAATACTCGCACGCCATCTCCAATCTTTTCGGCAATGCCAACAGCAAAAACAGCTATTACGTTGACTTGAGTGCAGCCTTTGACATGGGTAACGGATTGACATTGACGCCCCACGTTGGATACCAGAGTGTGAAAAACGTGGCCAATGCTTCTTACACAGATTACGCATTGACCCTTGCCAAAGATCTGGGCAATGGTTTGAGTGCAACCGTTGCAGTTGTCGGCACCAATGCCGATGAAGGTTTTTACAGCTTGAAGGGCAAATACAACGGCAAGACGGGCGCAGTCGTCGGCCTGAAGTACACCTTCTGATCTTCAACATCCAAGCCAAGGAAACATCATGAAACTGGTGACCGCCATCATCAAACCCTTCAAGCTGGACGAAGTGCGTGAAGCACTTTCAGGCATCGGCGTTCAGGGTATCACCGTGACCGAAGTCAAGGGCTTCGGCCGCCAAAAGGGCCACACCGAGTTGTACCGCGGTGCGGAATACGTGGTCGACTTTTTGCCGAAAGTGAAGATCGAAGCCGCTGTGTCTGACGAACTCGTTGAGCGCGTCATCGAAGCCGTCGAAGCCGGTGCTCGCACCGGCAAGATCGGCGACGGCAAGATCTTCGTATATGACCTCGAACAAGTGGTTCGCATACGCACGGGTGAAACCGGCGCCGAAGCCCTTTGATGAATCTGAAAGAGAGTCAAACTATGAAAAAA
The DNA here is from genome assembly GCA_044360575.1 of Limnohabitans sp. Lineage (GTDB taxonomy): Bacteria > Pseudomonadota > Gammaproteobacteria > Burkholderiales > Burkholderiaceae_C > Limnohabitans_A. The sequence continues at coordinate 24,635 of JBIKKE010000007.1, forward strand.
CTACTCGCTACTCTGGCCTTGGGCCTGAGCCTAGGTCTTGGTGTGTTCGGCACGGCTTCTGTTGCTACCGCGCAGACCGCTCCCGCTGCCGTGACCGCTCCAGCCGCAGAAGCCAAGCCAGCCGATGCGGCACCAGCACCAGCCGCGCCCGCTGCAGCAGCAACGGCTGCGGCAGAAGCCGCGCCAGCGCTTGTGCCCAACAAGGGCGATACCGCTTGGATGATGGTTGCGACCATCTTGGTGATCATGATGGTCATTCCAGGTCTGGCCCTTTTCTACGGCGGTTTGGTACGCAGCAAAAACATGCTGTCGGTGCTGATGCAGGTTGTGGTCACCTTCTCGTTGATCACTGTGTTGTGGTTCATTTACGGCTACAGCTTGGCGTTCACCGAAGGCAATGCCTTTATCGGTGGTTTTGACCGCCTGTTCATGAAAGGCATTTGGGATAATGCAGCTGGCACTTTTGCCAATGCGGCCACCTTCAGCAAGGGCGTGGTCATTCCTGAGATCTCGTTCGCAGCTTTCCAGGCAACTTTTGCAGGCATCACTTGCGCACTGATCGTGGGCGCTTTTGCTGAGCGCATCAAGTTCTCTGCTGTGCTCGCCTTTATGGTGCTGTGGTTCACCTTCAGCTACCTGCCTATCGCCCACATGGTCTGGTTCTGGATGGGTCCTGACGCCTACACCGCCAAGGAAGTGGCCGACGAAATGACCAGCAAAGCCGGTCTGATCTGGCAGTGGGGTGCACTCGACTTCGCGGGCGGCACTGTGGTGCACATCAATGCCGCTGTGGCTGGTTTGGTCGGTGCCTTCATGATCGGCAAGCGCGTGGGTTACGGCCGTGAAGCCATGGCTCCGCACAGCCTGACTTTGACCATGGTGGGCGCGTCCTTGCTGTGGGTGGGCTGGTTTGGTTTCAACGCCGGCTCGGCGCTGGAAGCCAACGGTTTCGCTGCATTGGCCTTCATCAACACCTTGGTTGCGACTGCCGGTGCAGTGTTGGCCTGGTGTGTGGGTGAGGCGCTGATGCGCGGCAAGGCTTCCATGTTGGGCGCGGCTTCGGGTGCAGTGGCCGGTTTGGTGGCCATCACGCCAGCAGCGGGCAACGTGGGCATCGGCGGTGGTCTGGTGATCGGCATCGTGGCGGGCTTTGCTTGCCTGTGGGGTGTGAATGGCCTCAAGAAGATGCTCGGTGCTGACGACTCATTGGACGTGTTCGGTGTGCACGGCGTCGGCGGCATCGTCGGTGCCTTGTTGACCGGTGTGTTCAACTCGCCCGCTTTGGGTGGCCCCAGCGCCGTGGGTGACTGGGTCACGGTGGCCATGATCGCCCCCGATGCTTATTCCATCGCTGCGCAGGTGTGGACACAGGCCAAAGCTGTGCTGCTGACCATCGTCTGGTCGGGCGTGGTTTCGGTGATCGCCTTCAAGATTGTTGACCTGACCATTGGTCTGCGCGTCACAGAAGAAGAAGAGCGCGAAGGTCTGGACATTGCCTCGCACGGCGAGTCGGCCTACCACGGTTAAAAGCCGAATACGACAGTTTCATTGCAAATGGTGGCGCAAGCCACCCCTCATCAGCCCGCAGCGCTTCGGCCCTGCGGGCTGTTTCTTTGGGGGGTGACTCGGGCACAATGGATTTCATGCACGCACCTGCCTTGTCATCACCCACCTGGACCGCCCTGACCACCGAACCCGATGGCCTGGGCGAGTCGCCGTTTTGGCACCCGCAAGAGCAACGCCTGTATTGGGTGGACATCCCCGGGCGGCGCATCGCTCGGGTGGCGGTCGATGATTTGCAGGCCCAAGGGCCGGTGGAATATTGGCCCCTGACGCAGGAGCCGGGTTGCATTGCGCCGGTGCAAGGAGGCGGTCTGGTCATGGCGCTGCGCGATGGCATCTATTTGGCGCTCGAGTGGGGTGGCCAATTGCTGCAGCTGGCAGCCGCACCTTATGACACCACGCGCTTGCGTTTCAACGACGGCAAGTGCGACCCGCAAGGACGCTTTTGGGCCGGCAGTTTGTACGAGCCCAAAGATCAGGCGTTCGGCGTGCTTTACATGCTGGACGGTCAAGGCCTGCACGCCATGTTGGGCGGTGAGAAAGACGGCGCGAACCTTGGCGTGGTGACGGCCAATGGCCTGGCCTGGTCGCCCGACGGCCGCACCGCCTATTGGGCCGACACCGCCGCGCACCAGGTGCGCGCTTTTGACTTTGATGCGGCCAGCGGCCAACTCTCCAACCCCCGCTTGTTCTACCAAGCCACACCCAAACCCGCCGGCTGGGTTTGGGGCAGTGAGACGCCCAAAACGCCCCAGTATGGCGGCCGCCCCGACGGTGCTGCTGTGGACAGCGAAGGCTGCTACTGGAGTGCCCAATACGAAGTGCAACGTCTGCTGCGCCTGTCGCCCACCGGCGAGGTGCTGGCCGAAGTGGCCACGCCTGTGCCATGCCCCACCATGCCCTGCTTTGGCGGGCCGGACCTGAAAACGCTGTTCATCACCACCTCCCGTCAAGGCCGCAGCGCTCAAGAGCTGGCGCAGTACCCTGGGGCAGGGCGTGTTTTTGCGACGCGGGTGGAGGTGGCGGGGTTGCCGGTAAATGTGTTTCGGGCTTGATCCGCGCAATTTCCCACAACCCCATCGTTCAAAAAATTCACGCACGCGTCAGGGCGTGGGCGTTACCATCTTTGACCATGGAAGCCCAATTCAACTCCCTCATCGACGCCGTGCGCCAGGCCGCTGCGGATGGCCGTACTTTGCGCTTGCGCGGTGGTGGCAGCAAAGATTTTTGGGGCCAAAGCCTCACGGGTGACGTGCTGGACACCCGGGCCTACCAAGGCATCGTGAGCTACGAGCCCAGTGAGTTGGTGGTCACGGCCCGATGTGGCACGCCGCTGGCCGAGCTTGAAGCCGCTTTGGCCGAAAAAGGCCAGTGCCTGGCGTTTGAGCCACCGCATTTCAACGAGGGTGCCACCGTGGGCGGCATGGTGGCTGCTGGTCTGAGCGGGCCTGCCCGCGCCACCGCTGGCGCTGTGCGCGACTTTGTGTTGGGTGCGCGCTTCATCAACGGTTTGGGCGAGCACCTGACCTTTGGCGGTCAGGTCATGAAAAACGTGGCCGGCTACGACGTCAGCCGCCTGATGGCCGGCAGTTGGGGCACGCTGGGCCTGATCACCGAGGTCAGCCTGAAAGTCTTGCCCGTGGCCCCGGCCGAAGCGACTTTGATGATTGCGGGTTTGGCACAAGGCCCGGCGCTGGATTTGTTGCACCGCTGGGGCGGCCAGCCCCTGCCCCTGAACGCCAGCGCTTGGGTGCGCGACACCACGACCCAGCCGGTGGCCGATTATTTGTTTGTGCGCTTGCGCGGTGCGGTGGCGGCGGTGCAGTCGGCCACGGGCAAGATGGCTGCCGATGCCGTGGCTTTGGGCGCGCAGGTGCAGACCATGGACAACGCAGAAGCCGCGCAAGATTGGCGCGCCAGCGCCGAGCAGTCTCTGGCATTCTTTGATGCACCCAACCCGGACGCTTGCTTGTGGCGTCTGTCGGTGCCGCAAACCGCACCGGTTTTGGACTTGCCTTACGCCACCTACATTGAGTGGCAAGGTGCGCAGCGCTGGCTGTGGGCACCGGCCTCGGTGGCGGTACCGCTGCGCGAGTTGGCCCAATCGGTGGGTGGCCACGCCACCCTGTTTCGCGCCAGCGCCGCACATGCCGAGCTGGACAAAATCACCGGCGTGAACACCCCGCTGGACGCCGTCCAGCAACGCATCCAGCAACAATTGCAAAAGCAGTTCGACCCGAAAGGCGTGTTCGCCACCGGTCGCATGCACCCCCTCTGAGGCGAATCGTCATGCAAACCAACCTCGCCCCCGAATACCAAAACACCCCCGATGGCCTGGCGGCCGAAGCGATTCTGCGCAAGTGCGTGCACTGTGGTTTTTGCACCGCCACTTGCCCCACCTACCAATTGCTGGGCGACGAGCTGGATGGCCCGCGTGGCCGCATCTATTTGATGAAGGCGGTGCTGGAAGGCGAAACGCCCACCCGCAAAACCCAGATGCATCTGGACCGCTGCCTGACTTGCCGAAACTGCGAAAGCACATGCCCGAGCGGCGTGCAATACGGCCACTTGGTGGACATCGGCCGCAAGCTGGTGGACGCCAAAGTCGAGCGCCCCGCAGGCGAAAAGCTGGTGCGCTGGGC
>JBIKKE010000008.1:0-28787 GCA_044360575.1 Limnohabitans sp.
TGTCGGTACCACCTGGGTACCGGTTGCTCAAACCTGACCGTCTGGCCACAAATTTGGGTGGTGTCGGTCTGCACATGGAAAGCCTTGCGCGATGCAAACTGCTGAAAATTACATCCACGGCCAATGGGTCAAAGACTACGACGCCCACAAGCGGGGTGACTCGATCGATCCGGCCACCGGTGAGGTGGCCGCACATTTTGTGGAAGCCACCTTGCCCGAAGTGGACGCGGCCATTGCCAGCGCCCGCACCGCCTTTGAGACCACCACCTGGGCTCAGCAACCCAAACTGCGTTCAGATGTGCTGCGGTTGTTTGCCGACCGTTTGGAGCAGAACAAGGCGCAAGTGGTGCAGACCTTGGTCCAACTCAATGGCAAGTTGCAGCGCGAGGCCGAGGGCGAAGTCATGGCCGGTATATCTGAGTTGCGCTACTACGCCGGGCTGGCACGCAACCTGTTTGGCCGTGTGATCGAGATGGAGCCCAATGTGTATTCGCACATCGAGCGCGAAGCCATCGGGGTGGCTGCGATCATCGTGCCGTGGAACGCCCCAGTGACTTTGCTGGTGCGCTCTTTGGCGCCGGCTCTGGCAGCAGGGTGTACGGTGGTCATCAAAGCGGCGCACCAAACCGCGCTGGTCCATGCCCAGGTGATGGCTTGTTTGGTGGCCGACGAGCGCATTCCAACCGGCGTCATCCATTCATTTGTGGAGCAGGGCAGCGAGGCCACGCAGCACCTGTGTGCGCACCCCGAGGTGGACGTCATCAGCTTTACTGGCTCGACCCATGTGGGCAAGCAAATTGCCTTGTCCACCGCCAAAAACCTGACCCGTTTGTCGCTCGAGTTGGGCGGCAAAGCCCCAGCCATCGTGCGTGCCGATGCCGACATTGCGGCGGCTGTGCGCGGGATTGTGGGCGGGGCTTGTGTCATGGCCGGGCAAATGTGCACGGCGATCAGCCGGGTGCTGGTGCACGAGTCGATTGCCTCTGATTTTTCGGCCCAACTGGCGCATGCTTTGTCTTGCGTCAAGGTCGGCCCGGGTCACTTGCCGGGTTCGGCCATGGGCCCCCTGCTGGACGTGCGCAACCGGGATCGCATCTTGGGTGAAGTGCAAGCGGCCAGCACAGACTGCCGCATTTTGCTGGCGGGTACTGTGCCCACCGATACGCCGCGCGGCGGTGCTTTCATCACACCGAGTTTGGTGGCCACGCAAGACCTGAGCAGCCACTATGTGCAGGACGAAATTTTTGGCCCACTCATCACCTTGGAGCATTTCACGTCGGATGACGATGCGGTGCACCGAGCCAACGCCACCCGATACGGTTTGGCCGCTTCGGTGTGGACGCGTGATTTTCGGGCTGCCCGCAACGTGGCTCGGCGCATCAAGTTTGGCAATGTCTGGGTCAACGCACACAACCGCTTGTTTGCCGAAATCGAAACCGGCGGCTATCGCCAAAGCGGTTTTGGACGTTTGCATGGCGTGGAAGGCTTGAACGACTTCATGGAAACCAAGCATGTGTTCATGCCTTGCAACGACGCATGACCCGTCGCTCACGGGGCTAAGGGTTGCCGAGGGTTAAGTGATCACTCCAGCTTGATGTTGGCCTTCTTGATCAAGTCACCAAAACGATCGAATTCCTGACGGTTCATTTGTGCAAACTGCTCAGGCGTGATGGTGCTGGGTTCGCCGCCCAAGCCTTTGAGCTTGGTCTGAATGTCGGGCATTCTCACAATTTTGGCCAACTCACTTTGCAGTCGGGCAATCACGTCGGGCGGTGTGCCGGTGGTCACAAACATACCGTACCAAGTGCTCATTTCAAAACCGCGCACACCGGCTTCGGCCAAGGTCGGCACTTGGGGCAACTCGCTGCTGCGGGTGGCAGTGGTCAGAGCCAGTGGTTTGAATTTGCCCGCCTTGATCTGGCCCATGGCCGATGAGGTGGTGTCAAACATGATCTGCACGTTGCCACCGATGATGTCCAGGTGCGCTTGGCTGCTGCCCCGGTAGGGCACATGGATGCTCTTGACACCGGCGGCCAGGTTGAAGCCCTCGCCAGCAATGTGCTGGGTGCTGCCCACGCCAGAAGACGCGTACTTGAACTCGTTGGGCTTGGCTTTCATCAAAGCCACCAGCTCGGCCACGTTGTTGGCAGGCACATTGGATCCCACTACCAGCACGTTGGGCACCGTGACGATCAGGCCCACAGGCGTCAGGTCTTTGATCGGGTCGTAACTGAGCTTGATCAGGTGCGGCGCGATGGCCTGCCCGGTGTTGGTGGCCACCAGCAAGGTGTGGCCGTCAGCGGGTGCTTTGGAGGTCAGGTCGGCGGCAATCGTGTTGGAAGCGCCAGGTTTGTTGTCAACCACGAACGAACCTTTGAAGGCCTCGCCCATTTTTTCGGCCAACATGCGCGCAATGATGTCGGTGCCGCCACCTGCGTTGGCCCCCACCATGATGCGCACAGGTTTGTTGGGGTAGTTTTGCGCCAAGCCCAGCAAGGGCGTGGCCAGCAGGGCAGCGAGCAAAATTTTCTTCAGCTTCATGACAAGGTCTCCTCTGAGGTGGTTGCGTAGTTATGCGGTTGCGTGTTGGCGATGGGCCGTGGCCATGCGTGCGGCCAGTTCAAAGGCATTGGCCATGGCCTGCGGGTTGGCCGCGCCTTGGCCTGCAATGTCATACGCTGTGCCGTGGGCAGGCGTGGTGATGGGGCAGGGCAGGCCGCCGTGCACGGTCACGCCTTGCTCAAACCCCATGAGTTTCATGGCGATCTGGCCTTGGTCGTGGTACATGGTCACCACACCGTCATAGCCCCCAGGCACGCGAATAGCCCGCACAAACGCGGTATCGGCCGGGAAAGGGCCATCGGCTGCGAAACCCATGTCGGCTGCCTGCTGCACACCCGGTGCGATGATGTGGCCCTCCTCGTCGCCATAGTTGCCGTTGTCGCCGTTGTGCGGGTTCAGGCCGCAAACGGCGATGCGGGGACGGGTCACGCCGGATGCTTGCAGCGCCTGCGAGATCATGCGGATCGCATCGGCCACTTTGTCCGGGCTCAGCAAGCTGGAGACTTCGTTCAGGGGCACATGCGATGTCACACGAGCCGTCCACAAGTTTTTCAGCACATTGAGTTCGCCGCACACGCCGCGGTAATGCATGTGTTCGGCAAACCAACGCAGTTCGTCCTCTTGCGTCATGCCGCCTTGGCGCAAGGCCGATTTGTTCAGTGGGGCAAAACAAAAGGCATCGGCTTGGCCTGCCATGACCAGATCTACCCCGGCCGCCAAGGCCTCGATCATGTAGCGGCCGTTAAGAGCGGTGGCCTGAGCGCGCTCAAACGTTGGGGCTCGGTAGCCAGACCAGTCGTGCCAGCGCACATCTTGGGGCACGCTGATCGTGTCCTTTTGACCGATCAAGATGACCCGTGCTTGTTGTCGCCAAGTGGCGTTTTGCAACATTTTTTCGACCAACTCAGGGCCGATGCCCGCCGGATCGCCGGTGAAAAGAGCCAGGGTAGGCAAAGACATCTTGGGAGCCTTTAATGAATCAAGGTTGACGGGATAATGGGTTCGTAATCCGTAATTACGGATAATGCTAGGCAGGTGTATAGGGCCGGTCAAGCTCTGGTTTTCCCCCATACTCGGACACTATGCTTGCACAAGATTCCTCCAATTTGATTGAGCGCGTGCCGCTTCATGAAGAAGTCACCAACCGTTTGCGCGACATGATCGTGTCTTTGCGCTTGCGCCCGGGTGAGCGCATCCAAGAGCTCGAGGTGGCCCAGTTGTTGGGGGTTTCCAGAACCCCCGTGCGCGAAGCCATCAAGGTGCTGACGGCCGAGGGGTTGGTCGAACTCTTGCCTTTGCGCGGGGCCATCGTGAAGGCTTTTTCGGCCAAAGACGCCCGCGACATGCTGGACGTGATCGCGCTGGTGGAGTCTTATGCCGGAGAGCGAGCCTGTCAGGCCAGCCAAGAGAAAATCGATGAAATTTTGGCCTTGCACCAGCAAATGCAGGTGTTTTTTGAAGCCCAACAAAGGCCCGAGTATTTCGCGTTGAACCAGCGCATTCACGATGCGCTGATCGCCTTGGCCGACAACGACACCTTGAGCATGACCCATGCCACCTTGAGCAAACGCATGCGCAGCCTGCGCTACAGCGGCAACTCGACGCCCGAAAACTGGCGTGCGGCCATGGCTGAACACACACAAATGATGGTGGCTTTGGCCGCCCGCGATGGCCAAGCCCTGTCCCGCATCATGGGCGAGCACATCCGCAACACATGGCCGCGCATCAAAGACGTGGTGAACTGAAGCGACAAGCCCGCTGTCCGCTGCCTGCTAATCTGAAGACATGAGCACATCTACCGCTGCCTCTGAAGATCTGATCGACTCGGCCTATGCCGCGCGCCGCCTGTTGGTCACCTTGGCCCTGATGACGCTGGGCGGCTCCAGCATGTACGTGGTGGCCGTGGTGTTGCCAGCGGTTCAAGCTGAGTTTGGCGTCTCCCGCGCAGATGCGTCTTTGCCCTACACCTTGATGATGATCGGCTTTGGTGTGGGCGGGCTGTTCATGGGCCGTTGGGCCGACCGCGCTGGGGTGCATGTGCCCTTGATGTTGGGTGGTTTGGGCACGGGCTTGGGGTTCATTGCCGCCAGTTTGTCGGGCAACATTTGGTGGTTTGCGTTGGCGCATGGGGTGCTGATGGGCTTGCTGGGCAGCTCCACCACCTTTGCGCCTTTGTTGGCCGACACCTCGCTGTGGTGGAACAAGCGCCGGGGCATTGCCGTGGCAGTGTGCGCCAGCGGTAACTATGTGGCGGGTGCGATTTGGCCGCCTTTGGCACAGTACGGCATTGAAACCATGGGCTGGCGCAGCACCTATGTGGCGCTGGGCTTGTTTTGTGGCATCGGCATGGTGCTGCTCAGCTTGCTCATGCGCCAAAGGCCCCCGCTTTTGCAAAGCCCGGTGGTGGGCAGTGTGCAGGCCCTGCAGGCCTCGCAGTCGCAACGCCCTTTTGGTATGAGTCTGAACAAAGCGCAGTTCTTGTTGTGCGTGGCGGGCGTGGCCTGTTGTGTGGCCATGGCCATGCCGCAGGTACACATCGTGGCCTACTGCACCGATCTGGGTTTTGGCGCGGCACGCGGCGCAGAAATGTTGTCGCTCATGTTGGCCTGCGGCATCGCGAGCCGTTTGATTTCGGGGGCCATTTGTGACCGCATTGGCGGCCTGCGCACGCTGGTGCTGGGCTCGGTCTTGCAAGGTGTGGCTTTGCTTTTGTTCTTGCCCTTCGATGGCTTGGTGTCGCTTTACGTGATTTCGGCCATGTTCGGTTTGTTTCAGGGCGGCATCGTGCCCGCTTACGCGATCATCGTGCGCGAGTACTTCCCAGCAAAAGAGGCCGGTTCGCGGGTGGGTGCGGTCATCATGGCCACGCTGCTGGGCATGGCCTTGGGCGGCTGGATGTCGGGCAAGGTGTTTGACCTGACTGGCTCCTACCATGCGGCATTCATGAACGGGGTGCTGTGGAACGCACTCAACCTGAGCATTGCCTTGTGGTTGTTGTGGCGCGTTAAGCGTGCGGCGGCTCAGCCGGGTTGAACCCTCAATCTTGAGTGGCTAGAGATCAGCCTTCGGGCGTCCAGCTTACCGATGGGTCCAGCGGGTAAATCGGGAGGCGCAGCTTTTTGAACTGCAGTTCGCTGTAGTCCGAGGTGCAAGCGCCAGCCCCAGCACATTCCACAGTGGCGCGGGCCAAGTGGCCCAAGCCTGCACGCCAGTGCACCCGGCTCTTGAGCAGCACAAACTGTTTTTGTGTTGGGTCGATGCCCAGGCACAGCAGGGCGTTCACATCAAAAGGCTCGACATGCCGTGAGATCAGCACCACCTCGACATCCCCCGTGTCGATGACCACCGTTTGTCCCATGTTTTGCCGAGCACCTTGGCTCATGGGCCCTTTGTTGCGGTATTGGCCGTTCGAGATCAGCTTGACCACGCCAGCCAACTCCACAGGTGCGCTGGGGTGTGGCATGAGCGGCATGACCATCTTGCCACCCACTTGCAATCGCACCTGCGCGCCAATGCCCGCTGCAATGGCTTCTTGCACCGCCTGCGGGTCAAAGATCGCAAACACCGCCACGTTGCGCAAACCTTGGCGCAGCACCTCGGCCAGCACAGCGGTGGTGTCCATGGTGCCGCCCGAAGCGGCGTTGTCGTAATGGTCCAGCAACATGACCGGAAACTCGGTCAGGGTTTTGGCGCGAGACACCGAGGCGGCCAGTGGCTCCAACTCGTAAACCCATTGCGCCCGGCTGTCCCAAGCCATTTGCATCAGCTCGTCGCGCAGGCGCTGCGCCAGCGCGGGGTCGTTGTCGGTGACCACCACGACCGACATGCCCGCGTTTTGGATGTCGGCATGCGGGAACCCTGTGAACACGCTCGCGCACAAAGCGCCTTCTTTTTCCATTTGTTGAGCGCGTGCCTGAATGGCGCGGTTGGGTTCGTCCAGCGAGCTTTGCCGCATGATGTGCGGAATCATCGGCAAGCGCCCCCAAGCCGTGATGGGCTTCGCCTGGCCCTGGAGCAGCTTGAGCAATGCCGAGCCCGTACGCACGCCGGTGCCATACATGTCCACATGCGGGTAGGTTTGGTAACCCGCAACGGTTTGCGCCAGATCCACCATGTCGGCGTACACGTTGGCGTGCATGTCGTAGGCCACGCCGATGGGCGTTTTGGGGTCAATGGCGCGGATGCGGCGCAGCAACTCGCCTTCACCGTCTTCGTGGCTTTGGCTGACCATGGCGCCGTGTAAGTCCAGCAAGATGCCGTCAAATCCGCCTCGCGCCACGGCTTGCAAAATCGCTTCACTCATGGACTCGTAGGCTTCGTCGTACACCAGTCCACTGGGCGCGGCGTGCGCAGCCAGTGCCAGTTCATATTCGGCCCCCGCCTTCTCTGCCAAGTCGATGAAAGCACCGGTGGCCGTTCCTGTTCCACGAAATGCTGCAATGGCTGCGTCGCCTCGCGGCGGAACTTCACCTGGGCCGAGCGCAAAGCGCTGCAAGTCGGTGGGCACCGGCGAGAAGGTGTTGGTCTCGTGCATCATCATCGCGATCAGCAAACGCATAGGGCCTCCAATTCATTGAACATTCATGATGGCCCCGATGGTCGGCGCTGCACAGTCACCGAAGTGCCAGCACGGGTAAAGATGTGCGTCTGACCGGCTTGACAACAAGCCTTGTGGGATCAAGACTGAACGCCCTTCCAGGAGATGACGCATGTTCCCTTGCATCGACACGCTGCACGCCGCCTCGGCCCACGAGCGTGGCCAAATTTATGGTCAAGCGGGCAAGGACCGCATCCAGCACAGCGTCGTGACCTATGCACGTTTGTTTGCCGCCTGCGGCATCGATTGGGCGAATGCTTGCGAGCGCGCCATGCGTTTTGAGCCGGTGATCGATCAGGTCGATGCCGATCTGATGGCCGAGCTGCGCGGCATGGCCCAGGGCAGTGGCCAAAGCTTGGGCAGCCTGATGGCGCTGAACTGCCGGACTGAAATTTTGCCGCCCACGTTTTTCACGGACGAGCCGCAACTGGCCCACGCCGCCTTGGCCGCCAACCGCGCCGCAGGCCTGCCCGATTGGCTGGCTGACGCGCCCTGGGACGGCGCTTTGAAAGACGGCGAATGCACCGCCATGGGTGTGACAGCGGCTGTCAGCCGCACAGGCCAAGCCTGGCTGGCGCAAAACTGGGACTGGATGGGCCGCCAGCGCCAAGCGTTGGTCGTGCTGCACACCCAAGGCCCCAGCGGCCAAAGCATCACCACCCTGACCGAAGCGGGCATGCTGGCCAAGATCGGCATCAACCAATCAGGCTTTGCGCTGGGCCTGAACATCTTGCGCTCTAACCGCGACGGCAGCCGCCTGGGCGTGCCTGTGCATGTGCTGCTGCGCCACCTGCTCGACTGCCGCTCGGTGGCCCATGCGCGTGAGCGTCTGCAGGCCTTGCAAACCGATCTGGGATTGGGCTTTGGCGCGGCCTCCAACGTGCCCTGCGCCGACGCAGAGGGACAGGCCGCTTGCTTTGAAGTCTCGCCCGCAGGCTGGGCCGAAGTCACGCCCACCCAAGGCGTGGTGGTGCACACCAACCATTTTGTGTGTGAGTCCTTGTTGGCTGAGCAAGCCCCCGTGGGCCCTGGCTTGTCGAGCCACCAGCGCCTAGAGACCGCTAGCCAGCACGCGCTGCAAACGCCGATCGGTCAGGCTGAGCTGGAGCGTTTTTTGCGGGACGAATCCGACGGATTTTTGTCCATCTGCCGCAGCCCCGACCCCAGCGTGCCGCCCGAAAGCCGCGTCGAAAGCGTGGCCGGTATCGTCATGCACACCCAGCCGCCCGCCATGTGGATCGCCTGCGATGTGCCCAGCCGCGTGGCGTTTGAATCGGTGCCGCTGGCCGCTGCGACCAAGCAAATCAAGGGGTCGCAGGATCAGGCCATCGCTGCTTGAGCAAGTCCAGCACATCCTGCCAGGCCTGCGGGCCCGTTACAGGGTGGCGTCCGGCGTGCACGCCCAGACCCGGATGTTGACCATTCGGCACGCGAGGCAAATGTTGGACTTTCCCCACCGGGTTGTCAAAACCATGGTGGCTGTCCGGATACAGCTTGAAACTCATGCCCGCTTGCTGGGCCAAGGCCACACAGGGGGCCGCAGGGGTCCAGTCGTCTGCCGCCCCCAGCAGCATGTGCACCGGCCAGCTCGGCTGATAAGCCCGACGCAATGCATCTGTGCAGCCTGGGTAAAAGGCCAGCGCCACGTCGGGCGTCACACTGGGTTGGGGGATTTTTTGCTGGCTGTCCGAACTGGCCAGCACAGTGCTGCCGCCATGGGACCAGCCCAACAAGGCCACGCGTTGGTGATCCGTCCAGGCTTGTTGGGCAAGCCAAGCCAAGGTGGCGTGAACGTCGCTGCGCCGATGGCTTTGCCTGACTTGGCGTGACGCCATGCGTTGTTCGCACAAACTGGTTTCTTGCCTGGGTGTGAGGCTGTCGGGCCAAACCACGCTGTAGCCTTGTGCCAGTAACAAATCGGTCATGCCTTGATGGCGTGCACTGAGCTGGCCTTTGCGAGAGCCGACGGTGGCATAAATGCCGCCGCACCCGTGCAAAGCGATCACCACTGGGCGTGGTGTGTCATTTGTCTTTTTTGGCGGATGAAATACCCAGGTTTTCAGTGCCATACCGTTGACGCCCGGTACAAGCTCGGACATGGGTTGACCTTGTGCCGATGTCCCCAGCCCCAAGCTCAAGAACAGCCAAAGACGGTAGGAGCGCAAGCGCTGAAGTGGGTGCACAGCAGTCACCGTAACCCGTATTGGCTCAGGTGCCTCACCGCATCCGAGACGCGCATGCCCAGTTGCAGGCCGTGCGCCAGCGCCAAAGCGTTCAGGCCGTTGACCACGCCGTTGTCCAGCCCGTCTTGCGCTTCGCCAATGCGCGCCGAGGTGTGGGCGTACAACATCGCCAGCACGTCCACCGTCTGCAGCTCGCGCAGCGCCACGCGGCCTGCATCGTCCTTGCCGCCACCGGCATCGTTGAAGGCCACCGCAAAAGGCTTGTGGGTTTGCGCAGTCACAAAATGCGAGGCCGACAAGCCCCCGTGCGAACCCGACACGATCACGGTGCCGGCGTGGCTGGCATTGACCAGCGCAATCGAGTCCAGCAAAACCAGTGCGCGCTGCGTCACCGCGTTTCCTTCGCCACATCCTGCTCGAAGCTGGCTTGGTGCAGAGGGGTTTTTTCGGCCATCCAGCCGGGGTAGACGGTCTGGAAGTCGGTCACGATTTGCGCCAGCGGCATGTCGTCAAAGGTGCCGCGCTGGTTCACGTATTCCATGTGTCGGTTGCCCGCCTTGTCAAACGGGTGGTAGATCGAATCGCTCTGCCCATCAAATTCCAGCGGCAGCAGGCCGAACTTGTCGCACAGCTCGATGTTGAAGGCGGGCGTGGCCTTGACCCATTGGCCGTCCAGCCAGATGTCGGCATAGCCGTGCCAGATGAACACATCGGTCTGCATGGTCTGGCGCAAGCGCTCGGTGCTCAGGTGGTTGCGCACATCGGCATAACCCAGCCGGGCATGCAGGCCTGCGGCGCGGCAAGCCGCCGCCATCAAGGCCGCTTTGGGCACGCACCAGCCCGAGCCCTGGGCAATCACCGAGCTGGCGCGCATGCCTTCGGTGGACAGCGCGATGCGGTAGGGGTCATAGCGAAATTGGTCGCGCACCGCCAGGTACAGGGACACCGCGCGTTCGCGGTCGGTGGCGCCTTGCGCGTGCTGGCGCGCCAAGGCGATCACATCCGGGTGGTCGCTGTCGATCAAGGCCGTGGCGGCCAGCGTGGCGGGGGAGGGCAGGTCGGTCATGCGGTTCACTGTAGCGCGTGTGCCAGCGCCGGGCTGTCACGCTGGCTATAGTTCCTCGCAGCGCAATACAAGGAGACACGGGCATGGCCTCGGTTTTGAATTTCGGTGCGGTGCGGGTGCACCTGGGCGAGAAGTCCGGCAAATACCCCGACGGGAACCAGTTGATCGTGCAGGGGGCAGATATGCGCGTGGCCTTTGACACGCCCGAGGTGGCCAACCGCATCGGCCCCGAGTTGGACGCGGTGGACTTGGTCATCCTGGGTCATGTGCACGAAGACCACATGGCGGGCCTGCACCGCGTGCCCCACGCCCCTGTGCAGGTGCACGAGGCCGATCTGGCCGCCGCCCAATCATGGGATGGCATGTGCCAGCACTACGGTTACCCCGCCGACGTGCTGGACGCCATGCATGCCATCGTGCACAAGGATTTTCATTACCAGCCCCGGCCCGACGCCACCGGCTACGCCGACGGCGCCCTGTGGGACCTGGGCGGCGGCGTGCGCGTGCGGGCACATCACCTGCCGGGCCACACGGCAGGCCACTGCGCCCTGGTGGTGGAAAGTGAAGGCTTGGCCTTCATTGGCGACATCGACCTGAGCGGCTTTGGCCCGTACTACGGCGACGCCACCTCCAACCTGAGCGACTTTCGGAAAACGCTGAAGAAAGTGGCCGAGCTGGACGCCCGCATCTGGGCCACCTCGCACCACAAAGCGGTGATCACCGATCGGGCGCAGTTTTTGAACGATTTGGCGCGCTTTGCCAGCAAGATCGACGAACGCAGCGCGCAGCTGCTGGGTTACCTGCAGACCCCACACAGCCTGGATGAGCTGGTGGACCGCCGCCTGCTGTACCCCCAAGGCTACGACGTGCCTTTTGTGCCTTGCGCCGAGCGCAACACCATCGGCATGCACCTTGCCGAGCTGCAGTCACAGGGGCAAATCCAGACGCTGGACGATGGCCGCTTTTTGGCTGTTTGATTTTTAACAGGAGACCGCACATGACCCCCGAACAACTGTTGCAGCATCACGACCAAGCCCTTTTGTGGGGCCAGGCACCCGGCGTGGTGGGCGGCCCTGATACGGCTGCGGCCTACCAAAAAGCCTTGGCCGTGCGCCAGTTGCGCCAGCAGCGTGGCGAAGTGGCCAAGGGCTACAAGATTGGCTTCACCAACCGCACGCTGTGGCAACGCTACGAGGTGTTTGGCCCCATGTGGGGCACGGTCTGGGACACAGGCCTCAGCTTCGCCGAGCCCGCCGCATCGGGGACGGCCGAAGGCAGCATCGACCTGACCCACACCTGCCAGCCCCGGTTGGAGCCCGAAATCGTCTTCGGCATGAAGGCCACGCCAGCGGCCAACGCCAGCCTGCAGCAGCTGTTCGAAGCCATCGACTGGATCGCGCCGGGTTTTGAAGTCGTGCAGTCGCATTGCCTGGACTGGAAGTTCACCGCCACCGACACCATGGCCGACAGCGGCTTGCACGCTCGCCTGCTGGTGGGCCAGCGCCTGCCTGTTTCGCAGCTGGCCGCCGATGCGCAGGCACTGCACAACCTGCTGGCGCAGGCCCAAGTCACACTGTTTAAAAACGAGCAGGCGGTGGAGCAGGGCACCGGCACCAACGTGCTCGACAGCCCCCTGAACGCCTTGCACCACTTTTTGAAAGAACTGCGGCAGTGCCCCGGCGCGGCCGACCTGCAAGCGGGCGACGTGATCACCACCGGCACTTGGACCGACGCCTGGCCACTGCAAGCGGGCGAGCGCTGGCGCGCCGAATTTTCTGCGTCGCTGGGCAGCCTGAGCGCCCTGATGGGTTGAGCGCCACCTCTGTCTGAGCGCCCAAAAAAACGCCCCGAGCCGCAAAGCCCGGGGCGTAAATCAACAAAAATGTCAGGCAACTGCAGGAAGCATGACAAGCTCAGTATACTGTAAATATAAACAGTATTTTGACCTACCCACAGCTGCACCTGCAGTCCAGTCTTTCCCCTTATGTATGCCCTCGATATTCCCCAAGCCCTGCCCCCAGGAAACTGGTGGCTGCAGGCCTTGCCCGCCAGCATTGCCGCAGGCTTTCCCTCGCCCGCCGAAGACCACCAAGTCGAGCGCATCGACCTCATGCAGCAGTTGGTCAAGCACCCACAGGCCACGTTTTACATCCGCGTGCGGGGCGAAAGCATGCGCGACGCGGGTATCCTCGATGGCTCGGTGGTGCTGGTAGACCGCGCCATCATCCCGGCTGATGGTCAGATCGTGCTGGCCGTGGTCGATGGCGACTTCACCTGCAAAACCCTGCGCCTGAACGCCCAAGGCCTGCGCCTGCAAGCGGCCCACCCCGACTACCCCGACATCGTGCCCAAAGATGGTCAAAGTGTGGACATCTGGGGCGTGGTGGTCGCTACCATTCACCAGCACCAAACCTGAGCTGATCCCCACACTTTTGACATGGCCAGCATTTCCCCACGCCACCGTCGCGACGACTTCGAGGCCGAGCGCGTCTACGAATACCCCCAGCACCTGCGTGAGGCCATCGAAGATGCGCCCACCGGGGCGGGTGTTTACATTTTTCATGGCCAAGAAGGCGACTTGCCGCTGTACATCGGCAAAAGCATCAACATCCGAGCGCGACTGCTGTCGCACCTGCGCACGCCCGACGAGGCCCGCATGCTGCGCCAAACCCAACGCATCAGCCACATCCGCACGGCGGGCGAGATTGGCGCTCTGCTGCTGGAAGCCCAAATGATCAAGGCTCAGCACCCCTTGTTCAACCAAAAACTGCGCCGCAACCAACAGCTGTGCAGCTTGCAACTGACGGGCGAAGTGCCGCAAGTCGTGTATGCCCGCGACATCGACTTTGCCAGCCAGCCCGAGCTGTATGGCCTGTACGCCAGCCGCCACGCCGCACTCGGTGCGCTGCGCGCCATCGCCGACCAAAACAAGCTGTGCTACGGCCCATTGGGCCTGGAAAAACTGCCCCCCGGCAAAGCCTGCTTCAGGGCTGCGATTCGCCAATGTGCAGGTGTGTGCCGGGGCGACGAAAGCCCCCATGCCCATCGTGAACGCCTGTTCAGCAGTCTGCTGGCGCTGCGCGTCGAATGCTGGCCCTACCCGGGCGCGGTGGGTTTGGTGGAACGCGATGCCGAACTCACGCAAATCCACGTCGTGAAGCACTGGTGCTATCTGGGCAGTGCCCCCACCCCCGAGGCTGCCCGCCAACTGAGCCAGTCGACCAGCCAAGTGGCTGCCCACTTTGATGCCGATGGCTACAAGATTTTGTGCCGTCCGGTGCTCATGCAAAGTGTGGACATTGTGTTGCTGTGAGCCCCAACGCACCCCTAGCCCATCACCATGGAAATCCACCTGCAAACGCCCGAGGACATACGTCCGCAAATTTGGAAAGAGCTGGGCCGAGCCAGTCTGGATCGGCACCACGAATGGCGCGCGCCGGTGCTGGCCTCTACCGACGCAGATGGCTTACCCGATGCACGCACCGTGGTGCTGCGGCAGGTGGATGCGCAGGCTGGGCAGCTGACTTTTTACACCGACAGCCGCAGCCCCAAAGTGGCCCAACTGCAATCACAAGCCTCGGCCATGCTGGTGTTTTGGAGTGCGCGTTTGAGCTGGCAATTGCGGGTGCGCGTGGCCTGCACGGCCATCACCTCTGGCCCAGAGGTCGAGGCGCTTTGGCAAGGGGTCAAGCAGTCGGCGGCTGCGGGCGATTATTTGTCGCCACTGCCGCCGGGTGCGGTGTTGCCACCCAGCAGTGGCCCGGCAGATGCAGCCAACGTCCTCGCGCCAACGCACAGCTTTGCCTTGCTGCGTGCGCAAGTGCTTCAGATGGACTGGCTGGAGCTGTCGCGCGACGGGCATCGCCGGGCGCAGCTGAGCGCCAACACTTGGGACTGGCTCACGCCCTGAGCGCGGTGTCTCGCATGCGCTGCAGTTGTGCGCCGTCGACGGCCAAACGCACGCCCAAAGAACCGCTGCCCACCCGCACCGGAAATTTGCGCAAAGCAATCTCAAGCGCCTCGATGGCCGGGTACGCCGCGCAGGCCTGCACGATGCGCGTCATCAGCCGCTCTTGCGTGTCGTAAAGCCCGTCGGCCGCGAGTCGCTCGATCTCGATCACCAAAGGTTCGTAATCAAACACATGCGCCATGCCGTCTTGGGCGATCAGCACCAGATCTGGGTCAATCCACAGCGTCAAGTCCAGCGCGTGGTACTCGGGCACGGTGTCGCTGGGCGCGTAGGTGCCGATGCGGGTGGCCAGGTGAAAGTCTTTCAATTCGATCTGGCTGGCAGTGGGTACGGCGGGCATGGTGGACAAGGGGGTGGACATGGTTTGGGCAAGTTGATGTTCAGGCTGATGTGCGCGGGCTACAAGCTGGGGGGCAAAAAACCCAGTGATGGTACTGAAATGATGAATAAATTAAAAAATTCTAAAAATTCAAGATAATTAATAAATAAATTAAATATTAGGTTAGCATGGTCATTCGCGCATGATTTTCAAAAATTGTGTTTTTCAATTTTTTCGAAGTCTGCCATGTTCTCTGTGTTGAAGTTTTTCT
This sequence comes from Limnohabitans sp., assembly GCA_044360575.1. Lineage (GTDB taxonomy): Bacteria > Pseudomonadota > Gammaproteobacteria > Burkholderiales > Burkholderiaceae_C > Limnohabitans_A. The sequence goes on from JBIKKE010000008.1 coordinate 14,969, forward strand.
ATCTGTTGTTCAAGTCTTTTCCGGATCTGATGAACATCGACCGCAACGCGCTCAAAGGCGTGCCCGACCCCACCAAATACTTGGCCATGATCATGCTCAGCTGCTTTTGGTGCCTGGCGTTTGGTTTGTATGTTGGCGAGTTGTTCTTCATTGGCTACAACATGATCGGCCATGTCGCCGTGGTCACCATGGTGTTCGTGACTTGGTGGACTTTTAAAAGTCTCAGCCTCCAGGGCGCCAAATCTCCAACCTCAGACTACCTGCGCATGCCCGACCGCAGCAGCCGTTGCGACGAATACACCCCCTTGCAACGCGAACAAATGGCCGCCAAACTGGCCACTTTTGTCGCACCACAAGGCGTCTGAAAAAAGCCGAAGGCCTCTGGGTTGGCGTCTGGTGTCAACCCGCACACCCAGCGATTGCTACCTCAAGCTTGAGGGGCATCGCAGCCAATCTGCAAATGCCATAAGCTAGAAAAAACCTCTAACTGACAGGCGCGTTTGTGATCGACATTTTTTTCATTTTGACCGTGGCCCTGTTGTTCGGTGGCATGGTGCTGTATTCGTTTGGTTTTGCGGCGTTTGTCTTTTCTGCTCTGCCTGCCGAAGTCGCGGGGCCTTTGCTGCGCAAAGCCTTCCCGCACTTTTACGCCTTCGTGGCTGTTACCGCCTTGGTGGCCGCGGGCTTGGCTGGTCCCAGCAAGGTGCTGGCCGCCAGTTTGCTGTTGCTGATCGCCTTGACCACCGTGTTCACGCGCCAGCTGCTCATGCCGGCCATCAACCGCGCCACCGACACACAGGCTAAAACCCGCTTCAAAGTGCTGCACACCTTTTCGGTGTTGATCACGCTGGCCCACATTGGCACTGCGGGTTTCTTGTTGGCGCAATCGGTGTCATCGGCCTGATCGGCTGCGTTTTCTTCCTCAGCGTTTGCTTTTGAGCCGTTGGCTCTTGCGGCTTTTTTCAAAAAATGCATCGGGTTTGGTTTGCACCCAGCGGATGAAGCGGGCCATCTCTTCGGGCTGCTTCAAGGCTTCGACCGTGGCGTAGGTGCGGGCCAATTCGGTCTCGGTGAACAGCGCGTGGATTTGGCGGTGGCAAATGCGGTGCAGAACCACGGTATGTGCACCCCCATGCGACTTGGGCACCAAGTGGTGCGCATCTTGTTGGCTGGGCGGAATGGGGCGGTTGCACAGTGGGCACAGCACGTCGTCAGCGCGCGGTGCGGGCAGGGCTTCAAGCTGGGCTTGAATGAGCTTTTTTCGAATGCGCCCTGTCACGGCTGCAAGACTGTGTTGACCATCGTCCAAGGCTACAACAGACCGCCATCGGCACAGGCGGTAACGGGCGATTGATCCCAGCCGCTTTCAGGGCATCAGGTCAATCAAAATCTCGTTGCGGCGGTTCCACGGCAAGGTGAACGGATCGTCGTAACGGGCCACCTGCGCCGTGGGGCTGAGCTTGAGGTTTTTGGTTTTGGCCCAAGCCTTTAAACGATCGGTTTGCTCTTGAATACTGGCCTGCGTGGTGAAACCGCTAAAGCGCACGGCCACCGCCTCGTGCTCGGCCACAGGGCGCAGCTGAATCTGGGGGTTCAGTGGCTTGGGCAGGGTCTGCATGCTTTCGGCAGACGGCATCACAAAGTGCACCCGCCAGCCTTCTGACTCGGGGGCGACGGTGACGGGCGCCGTCATCGAGATCTTGCGCTGAGCGCCCACCTCGGCCTGGACGTTGTCGCCAAAAATATAAGACGCGATGCGCCGAAAGCCATTGCGGCTGGCGGCGTCAAAGTCGCCAGTGATTTGGGTTTGCGCCACCGTGAACGCGGCGTAGCGGCGCACCTCAAAAGGTGGCTCAGAGACCAACACGGTGTAACGCGGTTCTTCAACGGCCATGGCGGCTCCACAAAAAAGAAACAAAACAGCAAAAAACCAACGCATAAAAACTCGCTTGCAAAAGGGGTCTGGTCAGACATTAAAGCAAATGGGGGGCAGGTCATCGGTCCGTTGGCGCACGCTTGCCCGAGCTGGGCGTCAACACCGCGGGTAACACCACCTTGCCTGTTGTTTCTTTTATCCTCTATATACTGTTTATTTGTACAGTATTTGACCATGCCCCTCCCCATGCTCGCCCTCATCGACGGCAACAACTTTTACGTCTCTTGCGAACGCGTCTTCCAGCCCTGGCTGCAAGGCCGGCCGGTGGTCGTGTTGTCCAACAACGATGGTTGCGCCATTGCCCGCAGTGACGAAGCCAAAGCCTTGGGTATCAAGATGGGCGCGCCTTACTTCCAGCTGCGCGAACTCGAGCGCGACGCCGGCCTGATTGCCCTGTCGGCCAACTTTGCGCTGTACGGCGACATGAGCGACCGCATGATGAGCTTGGCTGCAGGCCTGGGCCACACGCAAGAGGTTTACAGCATCGACGAAAGCTTTGTGGACCTGAGCGGCATCCCAGGTGACTTGGTGCGCCGTGCACGGCAAATTCGCAGGCGCATCCACCAGTGGATCGGCATTCCGACCTGCATCGGCATCGGCCCCACCAAGACCCTCGCCAAATTGGCCAATGCCATTGCCAAAAGCGCCGAACGCAAACCCGGCAGCTACCCGGAGCACCATGCGCAGATCTGCCACCTGGGCGCGTGCAGCGCGCAAGAACTGCAAGCCCTGCTGCAAGCCACCGAAGTGGGCGAGGTGTGGGGCGTTGGCCCGCGCATCGGCGCACAACTGCGCGCCCAAGGCATCCACACCGCGCTGGACCTGCAGCGCATGGACCCGGCAGCCGCCAAAGCCGGCTGGTCGGTCGTGCTCGAAAAAACCGTGCGTGAACTGAACGGTACCCCCTGCATCGAATTTGAAGACGAACCCCCGGCCAAACAACAAATCGCCTGCACCCGCAGCTTCGGGCACCCGGTGACCGAGCTGACCGATCTGCAGCAGGCCGTGACCGAATTCGCCTGCCGCGCTGCCGAAAAACTGCGCAAGCAAAAGGGCCATGCGGCGCAGGTGTTGGTGTTCATCCGCACCAGCCCGTTCAGAAAGCAAGACGCGCAGTACAGCCGCAGCGCCTGCCTGCCGCTGCCCGTGCCCACCAGCGACAGCGCCCACATCACGCACGCGGCTTTGGCTTTGCTGGGCAGCATTTACCAGCCGGGGTTTTTGTATGCCAAAGCGGGCGTGATGCTGATGGGCTTGCAACCGGCCACGCGCCAACAGATGACGCTTGATTTGTCGCGTCACGCAGGCGATGCCCAGCCCGCCAATCGCACGCGTTTGATGCAGGCCATCGACCTGATCAACCAGCGCCATGGCCGGGGCAGCCTGAAGCTGGGCAGCGCGGGCACAGGGCAGGCGGCGCGCATCTGGCACATGAAGCAAGACTTCAAAACCCCGGCTTACACCACCGATTGGCGGGGTTTGTTGACGGTGCAAAACGATACGGTCCGGGCGGTCGGTCAGTGGCCCTCAGGCCGTGGCGGGTATTGAAAAGCGCACCGACCCCACTGGTAGACTCAGGGCTCAAAAAAATCCAGCCATATTGTTTTGTCGTTGATCTCCAAGACCGCCACGATTTCGTCACCAGATACCCCCGACAGTGCGGATACGCCCATCGATGTGGTGTACCTGTGGGTCGATGGCAATGACGCCATTTGGCGAGCCAAGCGTGAAGTCGCTTTGGCGCAATTGCCCCAAGACACTGGCGCTGCCATGGCGCGTTACAGCAACGTCGAGGGGCGTTTTCGTGACAACCATGAGCTGCGCTACAGCTTGCGCGCTCTGGAAAAGTTTTTTCCCCAGCACGGCCATGTTTACATCGTCACCGATGCCCAAGCGCCGGATTGGCTGCGTCCCTCGGACCGTTTGACACTGATAGACCACCGCGATCTGATGCCCGAGGCCTCGCTGCCCACCTTCGATTCGGGCCACATCGAGTCGTGGATTCACCACATCCCGGGTTTGTCTGAGCGCTACTTTTATTTCAATGACGATGTGTTTTTGGGCGCCTCCCTGAACCCGGACGATTGGTTCACCGCCGACGGGTTTTATGTGACCTGGTCAGACGAACCCGAGGTCACGGACGAAGCCATGCGCACGGACGCCACTTCGCTTGAAAACGCTTGCCGCTTGTCAATCGAATGGCTCACGGCGCAGGCCCGACTGGCTTTGGCCGGCCAGGCCGCCGATCCCCTCAACCGCACGCAAGACCCGCTGTACCAAAGCACTTTCCGCACTTTTGCCCATTCGCCCAGGCCCATGCGCCGGTCCATCTTGCGTGAGCTGGAAGACATTGCGCCTGAATTGTTTGCGGGCGTGCGCTCCACGGTGTTTCGGAGTTGGGACAAGCCCACCATCGTCTCGGACTTTGTGCTGCGCTGGGCGCTGGCCCATGGCTTGGGCCAGTTGAGCACTTACCGGCATGGCCATGTGTCCACAGGCGATGCCGACCAAGAAGCCCAGTTGCAGGCCTTGGCGGCTGAATTTGGCGCCTTGGATTTCTTTTGCATCAACGACACCACCGACGATGCGCAACACGACGACCCGCGTTTGCTCAAGGTGCAAGCGGTGTTGCAAGCCATGTTGCCAAAGGCCTCGGCTTTTGAGCAAGCGGGCCAGCATGACGCTGACGTGAGCACCGGAGTGGGTGTGACAGAAGCGGGTGTGTCAGAAGCAGGTGTCGCCGAAATTCACCAGGGCGCTCAAGCGCCTGCGGCGCACCAAAGCCCGGTGTCAGGCGTTCGCCGAAGGGCTTGAGCGGAAGGATGCGGCCAGCGCCACGGCCTCTTTCACATCGATGCAAATGCCATCCGCGCCCAGGCTGCGGGCGTCGTGCTGTTGCACTGTGAAGATGGGGCCACCCAGCAAGACACCCGGTTCGGGGTTGCCAGAAGACGCCTTGAGAGCACGGATCAGGCTGGGCAATGTTTTGAGCTGGGCTTCGGTGGCGCAAGAAATGCCGATCACGTCAAACCACTCGTTGTTGACCGCGTGCACCAGTTCTTTTTCACTGAGCGAGATTTCGATGACCACGTCCCAGCCCGCTTTGCGGAAAAAATCGGACACGATGGTCATGCCCAAAAAATGCTGTGAGCCCGGAGCCGAGGCCAGCATGATGCGCTGCACATCGCCACCCAGTTGCGGACCGTTTTGGTATTCAAAGCCCAAGCGGTGCGTGATCTCGTGCATGCGCACCAAGCCGCAGGTGACCTCGGTGAAGTCGCACAGGTCTTGCTCCCACATCAAGCCCAGTTGACGGGCGGCGGGGGCAATCAGTTCCAGAAAAATCCGGTCGGTGGTCACGCCCTGGTGCAGCAGTTCGTCGATGAATTGGGTGGTTTCGCTGGCGGAGCTCGATTTGCTCAAGGCGACAAAGGTGGCCAGTTGTTTGGGCGATATGCCGGGGCCTGCGGTGGGTGCGTTGGCATCGGGCAGGGCGACCCGGTGCGCCTGCACCAGGCGCGGGATGATTTGCGTCTCGATGACTTCGGTCAAAGACCGTTTGCAATCATCTTGACCATTGGATGAGTCTGCGTTTTGCGTTTGCATGGCGCGAGAGGTCAAACTTTGTCCGAGGGACGACATGAGGGTCAGCAAGGCGCTTGCATGTGCCTTCAACGGGTTGAAAGAAAGGCCCGGTAGATTGAGGTACATCAAGGAGTCCAAAAGTAAGTTTTGACCTTAACGGTTTCACCCCCCCTGTGCAAGTCACTATGATCTGACATTTCTAGGGGTTATCACCTGTATATAAAGGTGTGCAGCAGACTTGATTTTATTTGAGACTGAGCCGAGTTGCAGAGCTCTCGCGCAGGGGAAATTCGTCGTGGTTGTCCGCCGAGCCCGGTGGTGGTGGTGCCTGAATGCGGTCGGTTTGCCTTGCTTGCTTGACCGCGTGTTTGCTGCTCCTGCCGCGCACCCGTTTGCGCCAAATTTGGAACGAACGCGTTTTGAGGTTTTGCCTCATCAAGGCGATCACTTGCGCTTCGTCCAAACCATAGTTCAGCGCAATCGCCTCAAACGAGGTGCTGTCGTCCCAAGCCATGGCAATGATCTGCGAGGTGTCGGCAGCATCAAGTACCTCGGGCAGGGCGTTGTGGGCGAGGTTCATGGAGCAGGGCCGTTCAGGGGGTGGCTTCAAACGCCACTGGGGCGCCTGAAGGAGCGGTTGCGGTCGCCAGTGACGACTTCAATTTGTCGAATCTGGCCTTGACGGCGAATGCTCAGTGTCAGGGGGCTGCCTGCAGGCCCGAGGGCCGACAAACGGCGGTAAAAGTCGGCCAAACTGACCAAGCTTTGGCCTTGCAGGGCCAGCAAGGTGTCGCCGACCATCACGCCGCTTTGGGCTGCCGGGCTGTCGGGCGAGACACGCAGCACGCCTAGGCCGCCGCTGGGCAAGGCTTGGCTGCTGATGCCCAGCCACGAGGGGGCAGGGCCTGGGCGCTTGCCGGTGCGCAGCAGGTCGGGCAGGGGGTCTTTGAGCAGGTTCACCGGCACATACAGGTTGCCTGGCAGGGGCAGCTGGTCGCCGAAGACGTCTTGCACCAGCAAAGAGCCGATCCCGATCAGTTGCCCGCGCTGGTCAAACAGCCCGGCGCCACTCCAGTTGTTCACGGCGGGCAGGGTCATCAAGGGGGCTTCCAGCAGGTATTCCCACGAAGCCGCATAAGGTTGGCGTGAGACCAACTCCAGCGCCGTCAGTTCTGACTCTCTTTGGCCGAGTGTCCAGAGTTTTCCGGGGGTGGGTAAGGTGTCTGAGTCGCCCAAAGGGACCGCCTCTAGTCGCAGGGGCACCAAGGCCCGAATCAGCCCTAAACCGCTGGCATTGTCTACGGCTCGCACTTGCCCGGGAACCCTGCGGCCTTGGTGGTCGATCAGGTCAACGCTTTCGGCTTCCAGCAGCAGGTAACCGATGGTCAGCACCGTGTCCGGGGCGATGACAACGCCTGACCCCTGTCTTTGTTGCCCCAGGGTGCGTGTGGTGTTGGCTTGTTCGTCACTGCGGGTTTGCACGCCCACGACCGATTGCATGATGCGTTGAACGGCAGATTCATTCAGGGTCTGTTCAGGCTGCGCCCAAGCCAAAGGCCAAGCCAACAAGCCTGCACACAACACCATCAGCAGTGGGTGGTTCATGGTCATTCCCCGTAAAAACAGCCAACAAGAGTCACAGTCAGCGGCTGTCGGTGGTGGCACACCGTTGTTTGCCCCAATGCATTGTGTCCCGGGGCGACTTAACCCCATGCCCGGGGAGCCTACTGCTTATTTGGGCAAATCGCGCGCACCGCTGGCGGGGCGGTACATCTTGAACAGTTGCTCTGGCCCGACGCTGAAATAATCGGCCGGACCACCGCCGCGCAGGATGTGCCCCGCGTTGGCCGTGTCATAGACGCCGTCCTTGAGCAAACGCTGCTCGATGTGAACACCCACCACTTCGCCAAATACCATCCATGTCTCGATGTTTTGGCCTTGCAGGTCTTTCAGTTGCAAGATTTGTGTACAACGGCATTCAAAACTGACCGGGCTTTGCGCCACGCGTGGCACGCCCACGATGCGCGAGGGCGCTGGCGTCAAACCCGCCAGATCGAACTCGCTCACCTCAGGGGGAACGGCTTCGCAGGTTTGGTTCATCACTTCGGCCAATTCGCGGGTGACCAGATTCCAGACAAATTCGCCCGTGGCTTCGATGTTGTTCAGAGAGTCTTTACGCCCGATGCTGGAAAAACCAATCACCGGCGGCACGTAATTGAACGCGTTGAAAAAACTGTAGGGCGCCAAGTTCAAAACACCGGCGGTGCTGCGACTGGACACCCAGCCAATGGGCCGCGGGCCCACGATGGCGTTGAAGGGGTCGTGTTTGAGGCCATGGCCTGCTTTGGGTTCGTAAAAGTGCTGCATGCTCACACTTTAAGCGGCAATGGGCGGCCAAGGCAGTCATGCACCGGACAAGCCTTGCAGACTATGATCGCGCAACTTGAGGACCACCATGACACGACCCCTTCTCGCCGAATCGGCCATCCACCCCGCCATTCGTCAACGCATTGCCGAACACCACTTGGCCGTGATCCAGCAGGTGCAAACCGCCATGACCCAGCATGCCGTGGTGGTGGTTGGTTTGTCGGGCAACCCTTTTGTAGGCAAGGCACGCAAGGCACTGGCCGCGGCGGACGTGGCGCACGAGTACATTGAATTCGGCAGCTATTTCTCGCAATGGCGCTTGCGCAATGCCCTCAAGATGTGGACCGGCTGGCCCACCTTCCCCATGGTCTTTGTGCGCGGCACTTTGGTCGGTGGGGCCAGTGACCTGCGCCGCCTGATCGACAGCGGCGAACTCAAGACTTTGCTCAAAGCCTGAGCAACATGGCGCTGCTTGCAAAACCCGAGTTGTGGCGCACCGAGGTGGGCGATGCGGTGGCCGTACTGAATATTCCAGGCGCACTCAAACGCGTGCGCACGTTTGACATCGATGTGAGCCTGTGGGTGCGCGTGCCTGAAGACAACGCCGAGGCTTGGCATGAATTGACGCTGGAGATCGATGGCAAGCAGCAATGGCGGCGTCGCATCGCCAGCAACTGCCCCGGCCAGACCGATGGGCTCGATTACCACTGCCGCTTGGTTCTTGAAGCCGGTCCAGCCCTGCGCATCCGCGCTGTGGCGGGCACCCGGGGCTCGGTGGTGCAGCGCTTGCAGATCGAAGCCCGCGAAGACTTTCAGGCTTAACCAATGACTTGCAGTTCAAGCAGTGGCTTGTTCTGCGCCAAGCGTTCAAAGCCCAAGGCTTGCACATCAATGGTTTTGGATTTTCCCTGCAGCATCCACTCGGCCAGCGCCAAACCGGCCCCAGCTGCATGCTGCATACCGTGGCCTGAAAACCCGTTGATGAAATACAGGTTGCGCAAGTCTGGGTGCGGGCCGATCACGGCGTTGTGATCGAAGGTGTTCATCTCGTAATAACCTGCCCAAGCCCGCTCGACGCGCAAAGCCGCCAACGCCGGGATGCGGTGCGCCAGAGACGCCCATTGTTCGTCGTTCCATTCGGCCCAGTTGGGCTCCAGCGGCAGGTTGGGTTCGGTGTGAAAAGGCTCAGCACCGGTGATCAAAAAACGGCCCTCAGGCCGCAGCCACCAGCCGCTTGGGTCGATCAGCAAGGGGCATTGCGGCAGTGGCTCTGGGCAAGACAGCACAAACACCGTGCGCCGCGCTGCCTCAATTGGCAATTGCACCCCGGCCATGCCCGCCACTTCGCCAGCCCACGGTCCCGCTGCATTGACCACTTGGCCGCAGGGCAAGCGCTCGCCGCTGGCCAGCCGCACCGCGCTCACTTGCGTGTCGGTGTGGTCCAAGCCCACCACCCGATCGTGCACGCGTTGCACGCCTTGCGCCAAGGCTTTTTTCAAAAACGCTTGGTGCAGCGCTGGGCCATCGAACCAGCCTTCGCCGCTCAGGCCCAGACTGCCCAGGGCTACATCGTCAACGTTCAGCCAAGGAAAGCGCTGGCGCAGGGCTTCGGGGTCAAGCAGAGCGACATCGGCCCCGGCTTGCTGGTGAATGTGGTGGGCGTTTTGCATGCCAGCCACTTGCTCGGGTTGGGCCAAATACAAATAACCGGGCTCTTGTAAGCCCAGCGACACTGGGTGGTCGGGCAGGCTCAGATGTTGATCAGCCTCGCGTAAAAAACCGATGCCGTATTGGCTCAAGTGGATGTTGACCGGGCAGGTGAACTGCTGGCGAATCGAGCTGGCCGACAACGATGAAGAAGCTTTTTCGTAGCGCGTGTCCGACTCGACCAGTGTGACGCGCAGGCCAGGCTGCAAGCGGGTCAACCAATAGGCCGTGGCCGCGCCCATCACGCCGCTGCCCACGATCACCACATCGGCGTGGCTCATGGCCGAAAGCCTTCGGCCAAAGCCGCGCGGTACACCAAGCGTGCCGCCACCGTGTCTTCGACCGCTTGGCCCAGTGACTTGAAAATCACGGTAGTACCTGCGGGAGGCGGCGCCACGCGGCCGCACAAAATTTCGCCGATCTCGGCGGCTACCGTTGCGCCCGACAGCATCACATCGCCCGACTCTTTTTCAGCCGCTTCACGTTGATCGGCCACCACCCAGTTATTCATGGCTGCATCGTCCAGCTCGCGCCAAGTGGGGCGGGGCGCACCCACGGCGGCCACAAAGGCCCCGGGCTTGAGCCAAGCGCCTTGCAGTAACGGCTCGCTGGCGTTGGTCACGGTGCACACGATGTCGGCCCCGCGCACGGCTTGTTCTGCACTGGTGCAAGCCACACCATCGATGTCGCGTGCGCACAACTGGGCGTTGGCCGCGTTGGGGCTCCACACCCGAATCTCGGTCACCTCACGCACGGCGCGCAACATTTGAGCGTGGCTGCGGGCCAGCACACCGCTGCCCAGCATGGCCACCACCTGCGGGGTGCGTGGCACCAGCGCGTCAACCGCGACGGCAGATGCAGCCGCCGTGCGCATCGCGGTGATGGTGTTGCCTTCCATCACGGCCAGCGTCTGGCCCGTGGCCGGGTCCATCAAGACGATGGTGCTGAGCAAGGTGGGCAAACCCTTTTGTGCGTTGCCCGGCACCAAGGTGATGAGCTTGGTGCTCAGGGCATCGCCCAGTTGTGCGGGTTTTAAAAACAGCAAGCCTTCGGCCGAGGCATCGCCCATGGGCATGACCATGCGCAGCGGTTGCACCACTTGCCCCAGCGTCAGTGCGACCAAGGCTTCGCGCACGCCTTTGAGCAAATCTGGAACGCTCAGGAGCTCTTGTACGCGGGCTTCGTCAAAGTAATGGACCATGGGGCATCTCCAAGAGGCGCTTTCAGCGAGTAGGGTGATTTTGCCGTGGCGCAGCCCAAGGATAGGCCGCGTGGTACTGGGTTTCAAAGTTTCGGATGTCTGGCGCGTGTGTCAGGCTCATGCCCACAGCATCCAGGCCATGCAAGAGCATGTTTTTGTGCAAAGGGTCCAGCTCAAAGCACAAGCGCTGTCCATCCCCATCGGTATGCAAAGTTTGCGTCGGCAAGTTCAGCTGCATATTGCAGCGCAGAGGGTCTTGGGAAAGGCGCATCAACCGCGCTACATCGACTTCGGGCAGGACCAGTGCCAGCACACCGTTGCGCAGGCAGTTGTCGCTGAAAATGCCGCCAAAACTGGCGCCTATCACGCAGCGAATGCCCAACTGTTGCATGCCCCATACCGCGTGTTCGCGGCTGGAGCCGCAGCCAAAATTGGGCCCGGTGATCAAAAACTTGGCTTCTGTCCAAGGCGCTTGGTTCAGAACAAAATCGGCGCGTTTTTGGCCCGCTGCATCAAAACGCATGTCATGCAAAAAACCCTGTGACAGACCTTTCCGGTCAATGCCCTTGAGAAATTGCTTGGGCATGATTTGGTCGGTGTCGACATGCGGCAAGCTCATGGCGGCCGCAGGGCCTGACAGCGTGGTGAGTGGGCTCAGGGTGTTGGAGGCAGGCAGGTTAGAAGTCATGCGTGGTGCTTCAGAGGCAGGGCAGGGCGCGCAAGTCGGTCAGCACACCGTTCACGGCGGCTGCGGCCACCATCGCGGGGCTCATCAAATGGGTGCGTGCCCCTGCGCCTTGCCGGCCTTCAAAATTTCGGTTGGTGCTGGAGGCGCATCGGTCACCGGCGTTCAGGTGGTCTTCGTTCATGGCCACGCACATCGAGCAACCCGACTGACGCCATTCAAATCCGGCTTCTTGAAAAATACGGGCCAGGCCCTCTGCCTCGGCTTGAGCGCGCACGCTGGATGAGCCGGGCACCACCATGGCGCGCACGCCGGGCGCCACGCGGCGGCCTTTCACATAGCGCGCGGCATCGCGCAAATCGTCGATCCGGCTGTTGGTGCATGAGCCAATGAACGCATGACTGATGGGCAAGCCCTGCAGTGCTTGGCCGGGTTTCAAATCCATGTAGGTCAAAGCGCGTTGCATGCCTTGGCGCCGTTCTGCGTTGCTTTCATGGAGTGGGTCGGGCACAACACCGTCGATGGGCAAGCCTTGGTCTGGGCTGGTGCCCCAGGTCACGCGCGGCGCGATGAGGCGGGCGTCCAAGCTGACTTCGCGGTCAAACACGGCAGCATCGTCGCTCTTGAGGTTTCGCCATTGCGACACGGCAGCATCCCACAGGGCGCCTTGTGGCACACGCGGGCGGCCGTACAGGTAATCAAACAGCGTGTCGTCCGGAGCAACGATGGCCCCACGCGCTGCGGCCTCAACGCTCATGTTGCACAGCGTCAGACGGCCCTCTATGCCCATGGCGCGTACCGCGTCGCCTGTGTACTCAATGACGTGCCCAGCAGCGCCGTCGGCGCCAATCTGCGCAATCAGGCTCAGCACCACATCTTTGGCTGTGATGCCCGGCGGCAAGGTGCCGTGCACCGTGACACGCAGGTTTTTTTGGGGCCGGTACACCAGAGTCTGGGTGGCCAACAGGTGTTCGATCTCGCTGCTGCCAATGCCAAACCCCAAAGCCCCCATGGCCCCGTGGGTCGTGGTGTGGCTGTCGCCAGCGGCCATGACCATGCCGGGCAAAACCCAGCCTTGTTCGCTGGCCACAACATGCTCGATGCCTTGGCGTGTGTCCAGCATGTCAAACAACTCGATACCGTGGCGTTCACAGTTGTCGGCCAAGGTGTGAACTTGCCGGGCGCGATCGGCATCGTGCAAGACCATGGTGCGTGCGTTGCGCACAGGCGTTGTGGCATTGACGTGGTCGACCACAGCCAGGGTGCAGCCGGGCCGCCACACCGGCCGGCCTTGCGCATGCAGTGCTGCAAAGGCCTGCGGGCTGGTGTATTCGTTGAGCACCTGCCTGTCGACATAAAGCAGAATTTGCCCAGTGTCACCCAGTGGCCGCACCGTGTGTGTGTCCAAGATGCGCTGGTACAGGGTGCGCCCTGTCATGCTGGCGATGTCGATGGCGATTTGTTGACAGAAGCTGGTGTAGGTGCGGGTGTGCCCGCAGCGTAAGCGGCTGTGGCGGCCACCACGTCAGCAACCTCAATGTCTGCAGCCGTCAAGCCTGTGGGCAACACGATGACGCCATCGGCATCGGCCACCAGATGGTCGCCCGGAGTGAAGATTACGCCACCAAAATGCAAAGGCACATCGCGCTCACCTGCACCCGTGCGGCTGCCGCGCTTGGGTACCGTGCCCAAGGCTTTGACACCGATGGCGATGGCGTTCAGTTCGTTGGCGTCGCGCACCACACCGTGGATGACCAAGCCCGCCCAACCGTTGCGTGAGGCGAGTTCGGCCATCACGTCGCCAAACAAGGCGCGCGCGATGGAGCCTCCGCCGTCGATCACCAGCACCTGACCGAGGCCGGGTTGGCTCACGGTGTCGCGCATCAGGCCAATGTCTTCAAAGCATCGCAAGGTGCGCATCGGTCCGGTAAAAGCTTGGCGCAGGCCGTAACTTTGGAACAGCACGGCACAGGCCTGAACGTCATCTCGGGCGTCGCACAGGTCTGTGGTTTTCGGGGTGGCGGACATGGCTCAGTCCATTCGCACGTTGGCTTCGCGTACCAACTTGGCCCAAGAGGCGCTGTCTTCTGGGATGAAAGCTGCAAACGATTCAGGCGTGCCGCCGATGATTTCGCCGCCTTGTGAGGCGATTTTTTCGGCCACATCCGGCAGTCGCAAGATGGCGGCAATTTCAGTGTTCAAGCGGCGGGTGATGTCGGCAGGCAGTTTGGCCGGGCCCAGAACGGCAAACCACTGCAGCATTTCGGCATTGGTCACGCCCGCTTCGGCCATGGTGGGCACGTTGGGCATCAGGGGCGAGCGCTTTTCACTGGTGATG
>JBIKKE010000093.1:0-9202 GCA_044360575.1 Limnohabitans sp.
GCCTGTGGCCGCGTCCAGGCCAAAAGCGCTGCCGCCACTCAAGACCACGGCATGCACTTTGTCCACCAGGTTGGCCGGGTCCAGTAAATCGGTCTCTCGGGTGCCCGGTGCAGCCCCGCGCACATCTACTGCGCCCACGGCACCGTTGGGGGCCAAAACCACAGAGCAGCCCGTCAGCCTTTCGCTCAATGTGAAGTGACCGACCAGCAGGCCCGGCACGTCGACGATGGATCCATTGTTGTTGGTGTTCGGCATGTTCAAGGTGTCTCCGTCAGGGGTCGCGTGTGTCAAGTGGTGTGAGGATAGCGTTTGAGGCACGCATCCTTCAAGGGTCATGTCGCGGGGCCATTAAAATGCGGCGGCAGCCAGAGAGCCCTCAAAAGCTTGCTATAATTCAAGGCATGATGCGGCTGTAGCTCAGCTGGATAGAGTACTTGGCTACGAACCAAGGGGTCGTGGGTTCGATTCCTGCCAGCCGCACCAAAAACAAGAAAGCCCACAACGAAAGTTGTGGGCTTTTTCTTTGGGTCAACGACCATGAGCCAAAACACACCCCCTGAAGCAGACGACGATGAGTTGGGTTTGCCCGCCTTGCCTGCGGGCGCGCGCAATTACATGACTCCCCAAGGCTATGCGGCCATGAGAGCCGAGTTATTTGCCTTGATAGACGACGAGCGCCCCAAGGTGGTGGAAGTCGTGCACTGGGCCGCCAGCAACGGCGACCGCTCCGAAAACGGTGACTACCTTTATGGCAAAAAACGACTGCGTGAAATCGACCGCCGCATCCGTTTTTTGACCCGGCGTCTGGAACTGGCCGAAGTGGTCAACCCAGCGGTGCACCATGGAAGCGATCAAGTTTTCTTCGGCGCTACAGTCACCTATGTCGATGAGTCGGGCTTGGAGCGCCAAGTCACCATCTTGGGCATCGATGAAGCAGACAGTCTGAAAGGCGAGGTCAGCTGGGTATCGCCGATCGCCCGCACCTTGCTCAAATCACGCGAGGGCGACGAGCTCAAACTGCTCACCCCAGCAGGCGTATTGCTGATCGAGGTCCTGAATGTTTCTTATCCCAGTCCCACTTGAAGCCTGGCGGTCAATGGCTTGAGTTGCCTTTGTGGGTGAGCCGTTCGGCCTTGATGACCGAGGGGGTACGTTTGAGGTGACGCAATACCTGTTCGAGGTGGCTGGTGTCGCGCACAGTGATCACAAACTTAAGTTCGGCCGTGTCCTGTGGTGACTCTTGCCCCATGTCCACATGGACGATGTCCGTCTCGGCGCTGGCCATGGCGCCAGCCACCCGCGCCAGAACCCCTTGGCCGTTGACGACGGTGACCGTGAGTGCGGTTTCAAAGCTGCGGCTCAGTTCATCCGACCATTCCACACCAATGAAGCGTTCGCTGTCTTTGTGTTCCAGCTTGCGGGCCGTTGCGCAGTCTCGGGTGTGCACCGCCAAGCCTTCGCCTCGCCCCAAATAGCCCACGATGTCGTCGCCCGGCAAAGGACGACAGCAACGAGAAAACACCACTGAGGCGTTCTCGCTGCCATCCAAAATGATCGCACCTTGAGAAATGGACTCGTGCGCCGTGAAGCGCTCTCGCGTCATCAAGAGAGGATCGGGTTTTTGGCCTATTTCAGACAACAAGGCGGTCAAACGCTTGGCCACGATGGTGGCGATGCGTTTGCCCAAGCCAATGTCCATCAACAGGTCTTGGCGATTGCGGTTGCCCGTGAAGCGCAGCAGTTTTTCCCAAAGCGCGTGGTGCGCATCGTCCGGGGCGGGCAACTGGTGGATGCCTTCGGCCCGCAGGGCTTGAGACAAGAGTTTTTCGCCCAAGCCGACCGACTCGGTTTGGGCCATGGTCTTGAGGTGATGGCGAATTTTGGAGCGGGCGCGCCCGGTGCGCACAAAACCCAACCAAGCGGGATTGGGGGCGGACACCGGGGCGGTGATCACCTCCACCACATCGCCGTTTTTGAGTTCGGTGCGCAGGGGCACTTGGTCGCCATTGATCCGGGCGGCCATGGCGTGGTCGCCCACCCGGCTGTGGATGGCGTACGCAAAATCGACCACCGTGGCCCCGCGAGGCAAGGCCATGATCTGGCTTTTTGGGGTGAAGACATAAACCGCATCGGGGAACAGGTCGACCTTGACGTGGTCCCAAAACTCGGCGGCATCGCGGGTTTCTTTTTGTATATCGAGCAGCGATTGCAACCACTGCGTGCCCAATCGCTCCGATTGAGCGCTGGCCGACTCGTGTTCTTTGTAAAGCCAGTGCGCCGCCACACCCGATTCGGCCACCAGATGCATGGCCTCGGTGCGCATTTGAAATTCGACGTTCACACCGGAAGGCCCCACCAAGGTGGTGTGCAGCGACTGGTAGCCGTTGACTTTGGCAATGGCGATGTGGTCTTTGAACTTGCCCGGCACCGGTTTGTAAATCTGGTGTAACAGACCCAAAGCGGTGTAACAGTCGATGACGGAGGGGACGATGATCCGAAGGCCATAAATATCGGTCACTTGCGCAAAGCTCAGGTGCTTCTCATCCATCTTTTTATAAATGGAGTAAAGCGTTTTTTCACGGCCCCTGATGCGCACTTCCATCTTGGATTGGGCAAACACCGCCTCCACATCAGCCTGCACTTTTTGGATCAGGTCGCGGCGGCGGTTGCGTGCACGCGATACCGCTTTGGACAGCACAGCGTAGCGCCAAGGCAACAGGTGCTTAAACGACAAGTCTTGCAGTTCGCGGTAAATCTGATTCAAGCCCAAGCGGTGGGCAATCGGCGCATAGATTTCAAGCGTCTCAGAGGCGATCCGGCCCCACTTGCTGCGCGGCATGTCGGACATGGTGCGCATGTTGTGCGTGCGGTCGGCCAGCTTGATGAGGATGACGCGCACATCGCGGGCCATGGCCAGCAGCATTTTGCGAAATGACTCGGCCTGATTTTCTTCGCGGGTGTTGAACTCCAGCTTCTCAAGTTTGGTCAGGCCGTCCACCAGTTCGGCCACGGGCGATCCAAAACGCTCGATCAGTTCAATCTTGGTGATGCCGCAATCTTCCATGGCATCGTGCAGCAAAGCCGCAGCCAGCGCTTGCGCGTCCAGCTTCCATTCGGTGCACAAACCGGCGACCGCGATGGGGTGGGTGATGTAGGGCTCACCGCTCTTGCGCATCTGGCCCAAGTGGGCTTCGTCTGCAAACTTGTAGGCGCGCCGCACCATGTCGGTGTCGGTTTCGTTCAGGTAGCCCAGTTGTGCTTCCAGCACAGCAAAGCTGGCGGCTGCAGCATTGGCAGCGGCCGGGTCCAGCAGCTTGACGCGGCTGGGACTGGCTTTGGGGGTTTTGGGCATCACGGCACTCATGGCATCAATGTAACGTAAGCCACAGGGGGCTTGAAAAAAAGCCAAAAAAAAGCCCCAAGACGGGGCAATTTTTTGAATGGTCAAAACCGGTGTCAACCGGTCTTGGCCCTGGGGCTTATTTCAGGACACGCGCTTGAGCATCTCGATACCGACTTTGCCCGCAGCGATTTCGCGCAGTGCAGTCACGCCGGGTTTGTTTTTGCTCTCAATGCGGGCGGTGTGGCCTTGGCTCAGCATGCGTGCACGGTAGGTGGCAGCCAAAACCAACTGAAAGCGGTTCGGGATTTGTTCCAGGCAGTCTTCAACGGTGATGCGGGCCATGATGTTTTCCTTGAGAATTTCTGTGCTGGGTTCAAGCCATTTTGAGAGCTTGAAATGTTTCAGGCCGTGCTCGGCGCTGAACGTGGTACTTGAGACGCTGGGCGTGAACAACCGCTTTCAGGTCAAACAAGGCACGGTCAAATACTTCGTTGATTATAACGAAGTCAAATTCTGGGGCTTGGGCCATCTCGATGGCCGCGTTTTGCAAGCGCAACTCAATGATGTCGGCGGTGTCTTCCCCCCGACGCTCCAGGCGCGAGCGCAGCTCTTCCCAGCTGGGTGGCAAGATGAAGATCAGCACCGCATTGGCGTACATCTTCTTGATCTGCAGGGCGCCTTGGTAGTCGATTTCCAGAATCACGTCCGCGCCTTGGGCCATGCGGTCTTCGATCATTTTTTTGGAAGTGCCGTAGCGCTGACCGTGTACATGAGCCCACTCGACAAAGGCATCGCCCAGCACCATGGCATCAAATTCTTGCGCTGAGACAAAAAAATATTCGCGGCCATGTTTTTCTTGACCACGAGGCGCGCGGGTGGTGTGCGACACAGTGGGTTGAACGCGAGAGTCCAGTTCCATCAAGGCCTTGACCAAGCTCGATTTGCCAGCCCCGCTTGGGGCGGCCACGACAAACAGGTTTCCGGGGTAATCCATGTGCAGGCTCTTTATTCGATGTTCTGGACTTGTTCGCGCATTTGCTCGATCAGCACCTTCATGTCCACCGAGATGCGGGTCATCTCTAGCACGGCCGATTTGGAGCCCAAGGTGTTGGCCTCGCGGTGCAGTTCCTGGATCAGGAAATCCAGGCGTTTGCCAATGTCACCACCCTTGGTGAGCAGGCGGCTGAGCTCATCCAGGTGCGAGCGCAGGCGGGTCAGTTCTTCTGCCACGTCGATGCGGATGGCAAACGCCGTGGCTTCGGTCAGTGCCCGGTCCTGCGCAGCTTCGGGCAGATGGCTGCCATCGGCCAAAGCCATGGCGTCTTTCCATCGCTCCAAAAAGCGCTGGCGCTGTTGCTCGACCAATTGCGGAACCAGCGGTACAGCCTGTTCGGCCAAGCCACGCAACTGTTCAATGTGGCCTTGCAGCATCTCGGTCAGGCGGGCGCCTTCACGGGCGCGGGCTTCGCGCAGGGCATCCACGGCTTGGCTGGCCAGCTGCATCCAGGCGGCTTCATCGGCCGCAGCTTGGCCCGAGCTGCCTGCGGTCATGCGCAGCACGTCGGCTACGCTCAAGGCACGGGCATCGGGCAACCAATCCTGGATTTTTTCTTGCAGCACTGCGATTTTCTGCAGGGCATGGTGGTTAGGGCCTTGCAAGGTGGCGCCGTCGCCCGCATCCTGGCTGGCACGGACTTCGACTTTGCCGCGTTTGATCTGGCGCGTGATCAGCTCGCGCAGGCCGGGCTCGAGCTGGCGCAGCTCTTCGGGCAGGCGAAAACTCAGGTCCAAAAAACGGCTGTTGACCGAGCGGATTTCGAACCCCAGTCGGGCCGTTGGGGCCGCGTTGGCAGGGGTTTCTCCGTCTGCGGCCTGCGGGCTGTGCTGCACGCTGGCGTATCCGGTCATACTGTAAACTGGCATCGATCAAGTTCCTTGTGGCAGCGCCTGACCAAACTGGTCTTCGTGCACTGCAAATGCCCAGACTAACCACTGAGCATGAAACGAGGCATTATCTCAAACTCTGGGGTCCGACCCGCCCGCTCAAAGCCGGGCGCACTGTCAGGCCCAAGACCCAACACCATTTCAGAGCCACCATGAACACCACTTCCTACGTCCGAACCGGTCGCACCGCCGACGCCCTGCGTGCTGTACGCATCACCCGGGGTTACACCGTGCACGCCGAAGGCTCGGTGCTGATCGAATTTGGCCAAACCCGCGTGTTGTGCACCGCTTCGGTCGAAGAAAAAGTACCGGGCCACAAAAAAGGCAGCGGCGAGGGCTGGGTCACGGCCGAATACGGCATGCTGCCCCGCGCCACCCACACCCGGGGCGACCGTGAAGCTGCACGCGGCAAGCAAAGCGGCCGCACCCAAGAAATCCAGCGACTGATCGGCCGTTCGCTGCGGGCTGTGTTTGACTTGAAAAAACTGGGCGAGCGCACCATTCACCTCGATTGCGACGTGCTGCAAGCCGACGGTGGCACCCGCACCGCCAGCATCACGGGCGCTTTTGTGGCGGCCCAAGATGCCGTGAATTGGTTGATGAAGACCGGCAAACTGACCGAATCCCCCATCCTCGACCGCGTGGCCGCCATCTCGGTGGGCCTGAAAAGCGGCACCGCCTTGCTGGACCTGGATTACCCCGAAGACTCAGCGTGTGACACCGACATGAACGTGGTCATGACGGGCGCCGGCAACTTTGTGGAAGTGCAGGGCACGGCCGAAGGCGTGGCCTTCACCCGCGTCGAAATGGACCGCATGCTGGCGCTGGCCGAAAAAGGCATTGCCCAGCTGGTGCAGTTGCAAAAGCAAGTGCACGACGAGCCCCAAACGCTGACTTTCAGCGCTTGAAGCACAGGCGATCCGGTTCATGAAAATCGTTCTGGCCTCTAACAATGCGGGCAAACTCGCTGAGTTGCAAACCTTGTTTGCGCCCTTGAACATGACGCTGGTGCGCCAGTCCGAGCTCAATATTCCAGAAGCCGCAGAGCCGTTCAAGACCTTCGTTGAAAACGCCTTGGCCAAAGCACGCCATGCAGCCCAGCTGAGCGGCTTGCCCGCCTTGGCCGACGACGCGGGTTTGTGCGTGGACGCCTTTGGTGGTCAGCCCGGTGTGGACACGGCTTTTTATGCCACTCTGTTTGGTTACCCCAAGGGGGACGACACCAACGTCACCGCTTTGCTGGAACAAATGCAGGGCATCACGAACCGCCGCGCCGCCATGGTCAGCACCCTGGTGGCGGTGCGCAGCGCAGACGACCCGGAGCCGCTGATTGCCGTGGGCCGTGTGGTGGTGCAGATCACGCCCGAGCGCAGGGGCACCAACGGTTTTGGTTTTGACCCGGTGATGTTTTTGCCTGAATTCGGCAAGACCTTTGCCGAGCTGCCACCCGAAGTCAAAAACGCCAACAGCCACCGAGGCCGCGCAGCACAAGCCATGTTGGTGCTGATGCGCGAGCGCTGGCTGGACAGCGCCGCGCCATGAACCCCATGATGGACCCGGTGCACGCCATGCGCCCAGGCGTGCTGCACCTGAACAATTTGCCGCCGCTGTCGCTGTATGTGCACCTGCCTTGGTGCATCAAGAAATGCCCTTATTGCGACTTCAACTCGCACGAATTCCGTGAAGGCGCTGATCCGGTGTCAACGCAAGACGCCTACATCAACGCGCTGTTTGCCGACCTCGAAGCCAGCTTGCCGCTGATTTGGGGTCGCAGCATCCAGACGGTGTTTTTGGGGGGTGGCACACCCAGCTTGTTTTCGCCCGATGCGATTGACCGTTTGGTGGGTGGCATCCGTGCCCGTGTGCGTTTGGCGCCAGACGCCGAAATCACGATGGAAGCCAACCCCGGCACTTTTGAGAAAGACCGCTTCAAGGCCTTTCGGCAAGCAGGCATCACCCGCTTGTCGATTGGCGTGCAAAGTTTTGACAACGCGCACCTTAAAGCCTTGGGTCGAGTGCATGACCGCGATCAGGCCTTGGCCGCCGTGACCGAAGCTGCACAGGTGTTTGACACGTTCAATTTGGACCTGATGTACGCCTTGCCGGGCCAGACGCTCGAAGGCCTGACGCAAGACATAAAGACCGCGCTGGCCTTTGCCCCGCCGCACATCTCGATCTACCACCTGACGATCGAGCCCAATACGGTGTTTGCCAAGTTCCCGCCCACCGTGCCTGAAGACGATTTGGCCTACGAGATGATGGACCGCATCACCGAGCTCACGGCTTTGGCGGGATTGGCACGCTACGAGGTGTCGGCCTATGCCAAGCCGGGGCATCCATGCGCCCACAACCTGAACTATTGGCAGTTTGGCGATTACCTCGGCATTGGTGCCGGGGCGCACAGCAAGCTCAGTTTTGCGCACCGCGTGTTGCGGCAAGTGCGTTACCGCGAGCCAGCGCTTTACATGCAGCAGGCCATAAAGGGCGAGCCCGTCACGCAAAGCACCGAAGTGTCTCGCCAGGACTTGCCTTTTGAATTCATGCTCAACGCCTTGCGCTTGCGTGATGGCTTCGCTTTGGCTGACTTTGTGGACCGTACGGGCTTGGCCATGACCAGCATCCAAAAGGGTTTGCTCGATGCCGAAAAGAAGGGCTTGATTGGCCGAGACTTGAATCGAGTTTGGCCAACAGACCGGGGATTTGATTTTTTAAGTGATCTGCAAGCGCTCTTTTTGTCTGAAAGCGTTTGAGCACCCAAAGCTCAGTCGGTCAGGGTGAGCTTTTTGGCCGAATGCGGTCCAAGGCAAATTTGAAGCCGTAGAGCATCAGCAAGGCCCCCAAAGCGTTGCCAATGAACATGGGCCAAACGTCAACCAGGATGTTGGCATCTGGCCTTTCGAACAACCACCAGAGCAACTGATGGCTGATGGCGCTGGCCGCAGAAAAGATCAAGGTCATGTGCAACAAACGTTGGGCACTCATGGACATGATGTGAGGCGCCAACCACCCTTTGTGCTGCAGGTACTTCATGACCAGCCAGGGCGTCAAGCCGGACACAAGGCCATTTAAAAATGGCAACAACCAAGTCTCCGCCGAAAAAAGCGCGCTGTCGATGAACCAGCTGCCCAGCACCAAACCCAAAGCCCCGGGCAAACCCAAGACCAACACCAAAATCACCCTAAAGCCCGCAGGCAAAAAGACCCAGCTGATGCCATCGTTGTAAGCAAAATGCGCAAAGACCCAGCCGTTGAGTTGAAAGAAAAGCACAAACAAAACAGCGCTGGACATTGCCAGCGCTGTTTGCTCAACCAGATGACGGAAACTCCGGGTCATGCCACCGAGTTTTGATGGGCCTGCTGCATGGATTGCCCCAGATTTTGGAAGTAATCCAATGTGCGTTGGGTGGGGATCAAAAACTTGGCTCGGCGGTCGCCTTCCAGGTTCAGGTTGCTCAGCATGTCTTTCTCGCGCAGACGGGTGATCCGTTTGTGCAGCGTGGCAGGAGAGCCCAGTTCGGCCAAGCCGATGGCCTCTCGAACGGTCATGGGTTGGTCTTCGTACCAACGCAAAACCACCGCCTGTAACAATGCTTTTTCGTTGGCATCCATTTCTTGTCCATCGGGCAAGGCTTGGATGACTTTGGCCAATTGAAGAAACCGCAGGTAAGCAGAGACCAAAGGGCTGTTTGGAGAGTTGGTTTTATCCATGCCGTGATTTTATCGAATCTGTGGAATTTTTCGACATAAGGTACATGTGAATTGTTAAGCTGTCTACAAAAGGAAAAAACATGACACATCGATTGGCCATTATTGGGCTCGGTATCATGGGGCGACGCATGCTGGACAACGCCTTGCAACACCCTGCATTTGAGGTTTCGGGGGTTTGGGATCCTTCCGCTGAATCGATCGCCAAAGC
>JBIKKE010000094.1:0-9149 GCA_044360575.1 Limnohabitans sp.
CAATGATAATGGAACCTAGGGTTTGCCCTCATGAAAACTTCCTATTGGGTCAATAGGAAAAACCTTTACCGCCCCCTTCCGCCCTCCACGATCACCCCAAACGGACCGGTTTGTCTGCCCGCACAAATGCCCCGGCCAAGCACAGCCAAGCCGCGATCCAGGCGCTGCCGCCCCAAGGCACCAAGGCGCGAAAACTGTCAAAACCCCAAATGTGACGTGCATACAGGTTGAAGCTGAACAGCACCAAACCCACCAGCATCAGCCCACCCGAAACCCGCAAGGCGCGCGAAGCTGGCCTGTGGCCCAAGGCCAGGCCCACAAGCAATAGCCCCAAGGCATGAAACTGTTGCTGGCTCAAGGCGGTTTGCACCGCCGTGGGCATGCCCGCCGCAAACACAGGCAAATGCGCAAACGCGGCACTGAAGACCACGCTGGTCCCAGCGCTCAACGCGCCCAAACACAAAAACACACGGGCCGACACGCCAAAGCCCGCCAGCAGTTTGGGGCTGGCTGCAGCAGCCGAAGAAGAAAGATGTGAAGAGGACATGCCAAAAAGGCCTGAGGGCCCTGAAAAATGAAACACGGCGCATTGGATCACGCCGCATCACCCCTGCCTTGATGTGGGTCAGACCACCCGGCGCGGCAAAGAGGCACAGTGAAAGCTCTGCAACCCTCAGGAGACCCTTGTGAAAATGTTGATCGACTTGTTTTCTACCGACTATGGCCTGATGAGCTTGGCCGTGATCGTGCTCATGCTGCTGATGGGCGCTTTTTTCTTGCGCATGTTTTTGCACAAGATGAACCACAACGAATGACCGCTCACACCAGCGGCCTGCGGTATCCCCCGGCCCGCCCGCCGGGTGACAGCACCACCTGCCACAACTGGTTGTCGCGGGCCCGAAAGGTGCCTGCGCAGCACAGCAGGTAGTAGCGCCACAGGCGGTAAAAGCGTTCGCCATAGCGCGCTTGCAAATCGGGCCAGGCCGCTTCAAACCGCGCATGCCAGGCCATCAGGGTTTTGTCATAGTCTTCGCCAAAGTTGTGCCAGTCTTCCATGACGAAATCCTCTTCGCTGTAGGCCGCGATGTCAGAGGCCGAAGGCAACGCCCCATTGGGAAAAATGTACTTCTCAATCCACGGGTCAATGCTCGCCCCCGCCCGGTTTTTGCCGATGGTGTGCAGCAAAAACAAGCCCTCATCGCGCAAGCTGCGCCGGGCCATCTCAAAGTAAGCACGGTAGTTTTTGTGGCCCACATGCTCAAACATGCCCACCGACGCGATGCGGTCAAAGCGCTGGTGGCCCTGTGGGTTGAACTGGCGGTAGTCGGCCAGCTCAAAGCGCACCGGCAAGTCTTTCACCTTTTGTGCTCCCAGCCGGGCTTGCTCTTTGGAAATGGTCAAGCCCACACACTGCACGCCATGGTGCCGGGCCGCGTGCAACATCAAGCTGCCCCATCCGCAACCAATGTCCAACAGCGTCATGCCCGGCTGCAGTTGCAGCTTCTGGCAAATCAGCGCCAGCTTGGCCTCTTGCGCCTGTTCCAGCGTTTGGGCTGCGGGCCAGTAGCCGCAGCTGTAGGCCATGGACGGGTCCAGCATGGCTTCGTACAAATCGTTGCCCAAGTCGTAATGCAGCTCGCCCACTTGCCAAGCGCGGTGCGGCGACTGCAAGTTGGTCAAGCGCGCCTTGAGGGACGCCCACAACCAACCTGCTCGGCCCACCTGCTCGTCCAGCCGCGCCCGCAAGATGCGGGTGATGAACTCGTCGACCTGGTCGCAATCCCACCAGCCGTCCACATAACTCTCGCCCAGGCCCAGACTGCCGCGCGTCAAGATGCGGTCAAAGATGTCGGGGTGGTGCACCCGCATGTCCCAAGGCCTGCCGCCCCCGACCCGGATATCGGCCGTGGCCAACAAGTTACATGCCCGCCGCCAGTTGTCGTCGGTGCGCACCAAAGCCGTTTCCTGAGTGTCACATGAGAGCTGTGAAGCCATGCGGTTCTCCTGTACAGATACCAAACGGGCAATGTCCCCGTGACCCTGCCCCTGCTAAAAAAAGGAACACCGTTTGCACATCCAACCAAACCGGTAGTCACGTACCGGGTTTGCAGTAAGAGCCCATGGCACGGCACATGGGTGGCCGCGTTGCTGAGCGCCTATTTGTGACGGACTTTCATGGGGCTGCCCATGGCCAAAGGGCATAATTGACGTTGACGTAACGTCAATCACATTCAGGAGCAACTCATGGACATTCAAGGCAAAGTTTTCATCGTCACCGGCGGCGCATCGGGCTTGGGCGAAGGCACGGCGCGCATGCTGGCGGCCAATGGCGGCAAAGTGGTCATCGCCGACATGCAGGCTGAAAAAGGCGAGGCCATCGCCAAAGAGCTGGGTGGCGCGTTCGTCAAATGCGATGTGAGTAACGAAGCCGACGGCCAAGCCGTGGTGGCAAAGGCCGTGTCCATGGGCAAGCTGGTTGGTTTGGTCAACTGCGCAGGCATCGCCCCGGCCGAAAAAACAGTGGGCAAAAACGGCGCACACAACCTGGCCGTCTACACCAAGACCATCATGGTCAACCTGGTGGGCACCTTCAACATGATCCGCCTGGCCTCTGAAGCCATGTGCAAAAACGAACCCGAAGCCACCGGCGAGCGGGGTGTTTTGATCAGCACAGCCAGCGTGGCGGCCTACGACGGTCAGATCGGCCAAGCCGCCTATGCCGCCTCCAAAGGCGGCGTGGTCGGCATGACGCTGCCCATTGCCCGCGACCTCTCGCGCAACGGCATCCGCAACATGACGATTGCCCCCGGCATCTTCGGCACCCCCATGCTCTTTGGCATGCCCCAAGAAGTGCAAGACGCTCTGGCCGCTGGCGTGCCCTTCCCCAGCCGCTTGGGCACCCCGCAGGACTACGCCAAATTGGCCAAACACATCATCGAAAACGACATGCTCAACGGCGAGGTGATTCGCCTGGATGGGGCGATTCGCTTGGCTCCTAAGTGAGCACCCAGCAGGCCGGCTGACTCAAGCCGCCATGCCCATCCAGCTCAAACCCAACCAAGCTGCGATGTAAATGCCCACGAAAGCCTGCACCACAGGCATGGCGGCCTGACCGGCCACCCGCTCAGCCAGGATGCCCACCAATGGGATGAATTGCTGAGCGTGAACGGCCAAAAAATGCGCGGGGCGCAAGTCTTGCCAGGCATGCCACCCCACAACCGGCAAACCCACCCCAGCAGGCGGTTGCCTGCCGCCCAACATGAAGCCACTGACGGTGGACAACACAAAGGTCAGGGTCAGGCCCAAAAGCACTGCCAAAAGGGTGGGCGTGAGCATTGCCGCCCCCAAAGCCTTCCAAATGACCCACGCCAGCCAGACTTGCGATGCCACCAAGCCCACAGCGGCAACAGCCATCAGGCCAAACAGGATGGCCCGCACAGGATCGGTGGTGTTGTAGTGCGAGCCCTCACCCATGGCCGCCTGATGACTGATGTAGACCACCTCAAACAAAGACGTGACGATGATCAAGGCAGTGATCCACTGAAAACTTTGGCCTTGACCCACCTTGCCAGGCACCAGCATGGTCAACCAGACGGTGGTCCACGCAAACAGCGCCGTGCCCGCCATGAACTTCATCGGCTTGGCCCAGATGCCAACCTCGCGCAGAGTCCGCACATCAACCCAAGACAAGGCCAAGGTGGGCAGCAAAACCAAGGCCATCAACGCCCCGTAAACACAGAGTATTTTTTGTGCCGTACTCAGCCCCGACCACCCCAGTACAGAGCCGCCCAGGCTTTCGGCAAAACTTGAAAATGACATGCTGACCCCAGTGTTGACACTGTCTACTATTGTGATTTAGACTGTTGACACTGTCAACAAATGACTAGAAAAGCGCCCAAATGGCCAAAACCATTCATCACCCAGACCTGAAAGAAGCCTGCATTCAAGCGGCCCGCGAGGTGATTGCAGAGCGAGGCATTGAAGGGCTGAGCCTGCGCGATGTGGCGCGCAAACTGGGCGTGTCGCACCAAGCGCCCTACCGGCACTACCACAGCCGGGACCACTTGCTGGCCGCCATCATGCAGCGATGCTTTGAGGATTTCGCCGCATTTCTGAACCAAGCCTCCAAAGCCCATGCCAGCGATGCACTGCTGGGCATGGGCCAGGCCTACATGCGTTTTGCCGCAGAACACCCGCTGGAATACCGACTGATGTTTGGCACCCCTTGGCCCGAACCTGCAGCACATCCCGAATTGGTGCGCCATGCGGTGCATGCTTTTGATTTGTTGCGCCACCATTTGCAGCAGCAATTGCAACAGCGCGCAAGCGCCACACAAAGTGACATGCTGGCCCTGTTGGCTCAAGCGGAGATGCAAGCCCTTTTCATTTGGTCGGCCCTGCACGGCATGGCCAGCATCAAACAGGCCAACGTCATGCAGCACTTGGTGCTCTCGCCCGGTGTTTTAACCATGGCCGAGCCCTATTTGATGGGCATGGTGCATACCGCCTTGACCCACGGGCCCGCATCGATCCAGAGCGCCAACACGTAGACTCAGTCGATCGCCAAGTCCTGCGGCAATGGCATTCGCTGGATGGGTGGGCGCTCTTTGGCCCGTTCCTTGGCTTTCCACAAATCACTCTGGACTTGCAAAGCCAACCAATACCCCGGATTCGTGCCCAAGGCCTCTGAGAGCCTCACATCCATGTCGGCCGACACCGCCGCATGGCCATGCAGCACCCGGGACAGCATCACACGGCTGATGCCCAAATGCCCCGCCAATGCGGTCACACTGGTGTTCAAGTCTTCAAGCCACCCTGCCAGCATTTCACCGGGGTGGGCTGGGTTATGCATCTTCATGGTGCGCCTTTCAGTGGTAGTCCACATAATCCAGCAATTCAACTTCCTGCCCCACAAACCGGAAGGTCAACCGCCAGTTGGCCTGAACAGTCACGGCATGGAATCCGAACCGGCCCCCGTCAAACCATGTAAGCGCCATGAAGGGCGATCCAAGTCAGCGGGGCCTTGCGCCACGTTCAGCGCCGTGAGCAATTCACGGAGCCGCTTGGCATGGATGGCCTGGATGCCAGACATCCGACCTGTCCTGAAATAAAGCTCAAGACCTTTGTGTCGGAAAGTGAGGATCATAAACTGTAAATCATAGCTTAACAAAAAAAATGAATTGCTGGTTTGCGACTGATGGCTATGCTCATCAACGTTACCAACGAAGGCCAAAAAATAAAATGTATTTTTGAATATATTAGTAGACATTATTAACCAATAAAGCTTGACGAAAACTCTGTCACGAACTCGCTTGGTGTTGACCTCCATTGCCGCTAGCATGCCCCGAAGAGGA
The DNA here is from genome assembly GCA_044360575.1 of Limnohabitans sp. Taxonomy (GTDB): domain Bacteria; phylum Pseudomonadota; class Gammaproteobacteria; order Burkholderiales; family Burkholderiaceae_C; genus Limnohabitans_A. The sequence continues at coordinate 5,355 of JBIKKE010000094.1, forward strand.
CCAAAACATGAACACCCACTTGCCTTTGAGCCTGAGCTTGCTGGCGCTGTTGAGCGCCTGCTCAACCGGGCCCACCACTCAGCCCCAGGCCATCGCCATGCGCTACAGCGTTCCCGATCAAGCCGTTCAACCCGAAGCGGCCAGCGGCAGCAATGCCAAACCCGGCTGGGCCTTCAAGCGCCAGGCCGTGGCCGCCGCCAACCCACTGGCCACCGATGCGGGCTACCAAGTGCTTCGGGCTGGCGGCTCTGCGCTCGATGCCGCCATCGCTGTGCAAATGGTCTTGGGCCTGGTGGAGCCGCAGTCGAGCGGCATTGGCGGCGGCGCTTTTTTGCTTCACTTCGATGGCCAAAAAGTCACGGCGCACGACGGGCGCGAAACCGCCCCTGCCGGCGCACGGGGCGACATGTTCATGGACCAAGGCAAACCACTGCCGTTTGACGAAGCGGTGCAAAGCGGACATTCGGTGGGTGTGCCCGGCGTGGTGCGCATGCTGGAGCAGGCGCACCGCCAACACGGCCGCCTGCCTTGGGGGCAGCTTTTGGCGCCTGCCATCACGCTGGCCGAGCAAGGTTTTCGGGTCAGCCCCCGTTTGCACACCCTGCTGCAAGCTGATGCTCACCTGAGAAAAGACCCCTTGGCCCTGCGCTTTTTTTACAACGCGCAAGGGCAAGCTTGGCACGTTGGCCATGTGCTGCGTAACCCCGAATACGCTCAGGTGCTTAAACGCATTGCCGCAGAGGGTAGCCGCGCCCTGCACGAAGGGCCGGTGGCACAGGCCATGGTGACACGCACGGCACAAGCCCCGCGCCCCGGCACCTTGAGTCTGCAAGACCTGGCGAGTTATCAGCCCAAGGAAAGAGAAGCCTTGTGCTTTGACCACAAAGCCCCTGTGCGCCAAGTCCGCGTCTGCGGCTTTCCTCCACCGTCGTCTGGGCACATCGCCATCGGGCAAATTTTGGGGCTGCTGACCCACACGCAGCCGCAAGGCGCCGAGCTGACAGGCAGCCTGCCGTCGCCCGATTTTTTGCACCGCTACACCGAGGCATCGCGCCTGGCCTTTGCAGACCGGGCGCAATACCTTGGCGACCCCGATTTTGTATCGGCCCCAGGCGGCGACTGGCGAAGCCTTCTGGCGCCCGACTACCTGCGCGAGCGAAGCCAACTCATCGCCACCCAATCCATGAAAATGGCCAAGCCCGGTCAACCAGGTGGCCGCAGCAGTGGCTTTGCACCCATGCCCCCCCAAACCGAATACGGCACCAGCCACATCAGCGTGGTCGATGCACAAGGCCGCGCCGTGGCCATGACCAGCACCATCGAAGCCGCTTTCGGCGCGCGCCGCATGGTCACCACCGACCCCACTCGCCCAGGCGGTTTTTTGCTCAACAACGAGTTGACCGATTTCAGCTTGTCGCCCGCTGACGCGCAGGGCCGGCCGGTAGCCAACCGCGTTGAGCCTGGCAAGCGCCCGCGTTCATCCATGTCACCCACCTTGGTATTTGACAAAACCACGGGACAGCTGATCATGAGCGGCGGAAGCCCCGGCGGCGCATTCATCATCCATTACACGGCCAAACTGCTCATGGGCACTTTGCACTGGGGCCTGAACGCCCAGCAAGCCATCGACCTGCCCAACTTTGGCACGCTGAACGGCCCCACCTTTCTGGAAGGCCGGCGCTTTGACCATGCCACGGTCGACGCTCTCAAAGCCCGAGGTCATGACGTGCTGGAGATCGACATGACCAGCGGCTTGCAAGCCATTGAACGTACGCCAAGCGGCTGGTTCGGCGGAGCCGACCCCCGACGAGAGGGTATCGTGATGGGTAACTGAGTTGCGAAAATAGAATTTATTGTTATCCATTTCTGCCGAAGATAAAATCTTAGGTATGGAAAATTTTGATTCTGGTTGGCAAATCTGGCTTCACGAAAATATTCGGCGCGGTTGTACACCCGAATCTATGCTTGCTGTCATGGTTGCCGCTGGCCTTGACGCCACAGTGGCCACCATCCAACTGAACCAAACTCTGCGGCAGAACTCGCCCGCTTCCGTGGATTCTCCATCTTCGGACTTGATTGAAGCGCCAGAGCCTGCTTGCGAATCAACAGGCCATTGCACCTACGAATACGACGCCGTTCCGGTTGCATCAGGCCATCGCATAGACCTTGGAGACCAAACAGTGACGGTGGCGATGCGCTGCGAAAAGCCACAGGTCATCGTGTTCAACAACGTTTTAAGCTTCGACGAGTGCGACCAACTCATAGAACGCTCCCGCAGCAAAATGCAGCGCTCTACCACCGTCAACCCCGTCACCGGCGAACACGATGTGATTGATCGTCGCACCAGCGACGGCACCTACTTTGACCGCTGTGAAGACGAGTTCATCACCCGCATCGATGTGCGCGTTTCCAAACTGATGGGTTGGCCCGTTGCGCATGGCGAAGGCTTACAAATCCTGCACTACAACTTGGGCGGCGAATACAAGCCACATTTCGACTACTTTCCCCCCAACGAGGCCGGCAGCACCAAGCACATGTCAGTGGGCGGACAACGCGTCAGCACCATGGTGGTGTACCTCAATGATGTCGAAAAGGGCGGTGAAACCATTTTCCCCCAGGCGGGTTTGTCCATTTCCCCGCAAAAAGGCTCAGCCGTGTACTTTCGCTATTGCAATGCCAAAGGTCAAATTGACCCCATGACTTTGCATGGTGGCGCGCCCGTTTTGGCCGGTGAAAAATGGGTCATGACCAAATGGATGCGGCAAAAAAATTACGGCTAAGTGGCCAAAAACCGATGCAAAGTCAAAAGCATTTTTATGGAGGCTTGCGCTTGAATTAAAAGCCTTTTGGGAGAAACTAAAACCTCGCAATGCTCGCCACTTGTCGGGTCAGTCACGCAAGCGACCCACTGTCGGCCTGGCTGCAGGTTTGCCCCCTTGCTCAATGGCCTGTCTTGCTTTTCAATGGCAGCACCCATTTATAAAAGGAGACCGGTTTGAAAACCCAAGACACATCACGGCGCACCTTTGTGCAAGCCACGGCAGCAGCCGCAGCGACGGTGGCATTTCCGACTTTGGCGCAAGCCCAGACCTTCCCTGCCAGGCCCATCAAACTGATCTGCCCTTGGCCAGCAGGCGGCTCCACCGACGCCGTCATGCGCGCTTTGGCCGAAAGCGCCACCAAGGCGCTGGGCGTTCAAGTGGTCATTGAAAACAAACCTGGCGCCAGCGGCATGCTGGGCCCCAACGAACTGGTGCGTGCCCAGCCCGACGGCTACACCCTGTCGCAAATCACCATCGGCGTCGCGCGTTTGCCGCACATGCAAAAAATGCAGTTCGACCCGCTCAAAGACTTCACCTACATCGCCTGCCTGACCGGCTACACCTTTGGCGTGGTGGTGCGGGCCGACTCGCCCATCAAATCGATTGCTGACCTGGTGGCTTTTGCCCGTGCCAACCCGGGCAAGTTCACCTATGGCTCAACGGGCAACGGCACCACACCGCACCTGGCATTTGCCGAATTCGCCAGCAAAGCCAAGATCGACGTCACCCACATTCCCTTCAAAGGCAGCGCCGATGGCGTGCAAGCCGTCTTGGGCGGCCATGTCATGTCACACAGCGACGCCACCGGCTGGGCCCCACAGGTCGAAGCGGGCACCATGCGCCTGCTGGCCACCTACGGCAGCAAACGCACAAAGCGCTGGCCCAACGTGCCCACACTTAACGAATTGGGCTACGACACCGTGTCTGACTCGCCCTTTGGCATTGGCGGCCCCAAGGGCATGGACCCGGCCGT
>JBIKKE010000095.1:0-9099 GCA_044360575.1 Limnohabitans sp.
AAAACAACCACATCCAGGTGGACTTCTTCTTTCGCTTCATGCCCGACTGGATGGGTCGCGCCATGGGCACTGTGGTCGATGTGGTGCGCATCGCCTTTTTTGCCACCGCCACATTCCTCACCGGCCAGATGATGCAAAAGCTGGGCAGCTACAAGATGACCATCATTGACTTGCCGATGAACCTGGTTTATGGCGTGGTAATGGCCGGTTTTGCGGCCATGTGCTTGCGCTCCATTTGGGTGGCCAAGGTGCATTGGCAACGCGGCTACACCGTACTTCAACGACCCGAATCCGAAATGACCGACCGCTGAAATCGCTCCTCCTGAAAGTGTTCCCATGTTGAAAATCATTTTTCTATTTCTCATGAGTGGCGGTATCCCGGTGGCCATTGCCATGGCGGGCGCGTCTTTGATTTACATCTTTTTCACCCAAAGCTCGCCGCCCTTTGTGGTGATCCACCGCATGGTCTCGGGCATCGACAGCTTTCCGCTGTTGGCCGTGCCCTTCTTCATCTTGGCCGGCAACCTGATGAACAACGCGGGCATCACCAACCGCATTTACAACTACGCGCTGGCCTTGGTGGGCTGGCTCAAGGGCGGTTTGGGTCACGTCAACGTGGTCGGCTCGGTGGTGTTTGCCGGCATGAGCGGCACGGCCATTGCCGACGCGGCAGGCCTGGGCACCATCGAGATCAAGGCCATGAAAGACCATGGCTACAGCACCGAATTTGCCGTGGGCGTCACCGCCGCTTCGGCCACATTGGGGCCCATCATTCCGCCCAGCTTGCCCTTTGTGATCTACGGCATGATGGCCAACGTCTCGGTGGGGGCGCTGTTCCTCGCAGGCATCTTGCCGGGCATCTTGATGGCGCTGCTCATGATGCTGACAGTAGCTTTTTTCGCGCACAAAAACGGCTGGGGCGCAGATGTGAAATTCGAATGGCCCAAGGTCATCAAGGCCCTGGCAGAAACGGCTGTGGTGGTGGGCTGGCCTCTGGCAATTTGGTGGCTGGTCACGGCCATGGGCACTCCCCCTCAACTCACGGTGTTTGCGGCCCTGATCGTTTTGTTCGCCGCCGACAAGTTTTTCAACTTTCAGGCCGTGCTGCCCATCATGACCCCGGTCATCCTGATCGGCGGCATGACCACCGGCGTGTTCACCCCCACCGAAGGCGCGATCGCCGCTTGCGTTTGGGCCATTGCACTGGGCTTTTTCTGGTACCGCACGCTCAACTTCAAGATGTTCGTGAAGGTCTGCCTGGACACGGTGGAAACGACCGCCACCGTGCTGTTCATCGTGGCCGCGGCCAGCATCTTCGGCTGGATGCTCACGGCTACGGGCGTGACCACGGCCATCTCCGCTTGGGTGCTGGGCTTCACCCAAGAGCCTTGGGTGTTCTTGCTGCTGGCCAATGCGCTCATGCTGTTCGTGGGCTGCTTCCTCGAGCCCACCGCCGCCATCACCATCCTCGTGCCCATCTTGGTGCCGATTTGCCAGCAGTTGGGCATTGACCTGGTGCACTTCGGTCTGATCATGGTGCTCAACCTCATGATCGGTTTGCTGCACCCGCCCATGGGCATGGTCTTGTTTGTGTTGGCGAGGGTGGCCAAGCTCAGTGTGGAGCGCACCACCATGGCCATCTTGCCCTGGCTGTTCCCCTTGCTGGGCAGCTTGGCGGTCATCACCTACGTCCCCAGCCTGGTGCTGTGGTTGCCCAAGCAGTTTTATTGACCCCTCGGGGCTGATGTCTGGCCCCGTTTTGAAACAACGCTCAACATGTCCAATCTCTTCATTCGCCTGCACCCGTCTGACGACGTGGTCATCGCCCGCAGCCAACTCATGAGCGGCAGCGCCGTGGAGGGCGTGCCTGTGCGCGGCCTGATTCCCCCGGGCCACAAAATCGCCACCCGCGCCATCGCCGTGGGCGAGCCGGTGCGCCGCTACAACCAGATCATTGGCTTTGCGCACCAGCCCATCGCGCCAGGCGAGCATGTGCACACGCACAACCTGAACATGGGTGCAGAAAAAGGCAACTTCGAGCGCGACTACGCCATCGGGCAAGACGTCAAACCCGAACCCGAGCGCAAGCATGCCAGCTTCATGGGCTACAAGCGCTCGGACGGCCGCGTGGCCACACGCAACTACATCGGTGTGCTGTCCAGCGTCAACTGTTCTGCCACCGCTGCGCGCGCCATTGCTGATCATTTTTCCAAGCGCAACAACCCCGCAGCACTCGCCAACTTTCCAAACGTGGACGGCGTGGTCGCTTTGACGCACGGCACCGGCTGCGGCATGGACAACGAGGGCATGGGCATGCAATTGCTTGAGCGCACCTTGGCAGGCTATGCCACACACGCCAACTTTTGGGGTGTGGTGGTGGTGGGTCTGGGCTGCGAAACCAACCAGCTCAACACATGGCTGGCACACAGCAGCTTGCGCGAGGGCGACACGCTCAAGGTCTTCAACATCCAGGACACGGGCGGCACGCGCCTCACGGTGGAAAAAGGCATTGCCTTGATCGAAGAGATGCTGCCGCGCGCCAACGCCATCCTGCGCGAGCCTTGCAGCGCCGAGCACATCACCGTGGGCCTGCAATGCGGCGGATCGGACGGTTACTCGGGCATCAGCGCCAACCCGGCGCTGGGCGCGGCGGTGGACTTGCTGGTGCAGCACGGGGGCACCGCCATCCTGAGCGAAACCCCTGAGATTTATGGCGCCGAGCATTTGCTCACGCGCCGCGCCGTCAAACCCGAAGTGGCGTACAAATTAATCGAGCGCATCCGCTGGTGGGAAAACTACACCGCCATCAACAGCGGCGAGATGAACAACAACCCCTCGCCCGGCAACAAGGCGGGCGGCCTCACCACCATCCTGGAAAAGTCGCTGGGTGCCGTGGCCAAAGGCGGCACCAGCAACCTGCAGGCCGTGTACGAATACGCAGAACCCGTCAAGGCCAAAGGCTTTGTGTACATGGACACCCCCGGCTACGACCCGGTGAGCGCCACGGGCCAGGTGGCGGGTGGGGCCAACTTGATTTGCTTCACCACAGGGCGCGGCAGTGCGTATGGCTGCGCGCCCTCGCCCAGCCTCAAGTTTTCGACCAACACCGCTCTGTGGAAAAAACAAGTGGAAGACATGGACCTGAACTGCGGCGAGATCGTGGACGGCGGGGTGAGCATTGCCGAGATGGGCCAGCGCATTTTCGAAATGATTTTGGCGGCTGCGTCTGGCGAACCCACCAAGAGCGAGCGCCACGGCTACGGCCAAAACGAATTTGTGCCATGGCAAGTCGGCGCGGTGATGTGAGCCCATTGACCCGCCTTGCGGACCCACCCTCATCGCGCACGGGGTGCGCTCCTACAAAGACCCACACCCGCCCTGTAGGAGCCCACCCCGTGGGCGATGGGCGTGGCACACGCCCTAAAAACCATCGCGCACAAGGGTGCGCTCCTACAAAATCAACGTCTTGAAAGACCCGTCATGAGCCAACTCATCCAAGCCGCAGATCTGCGCCAGCACATCACCCGCATCATTGCCATGACTGGCAGCACCGCGGCTGAAGCCGCACAAGTGGCCGACAACCTGGTCATGGCCAATTTGAGTGGCCACGACTCGCACGGTGTAGGCATGGTGCCGCGCTATGTGGACGCCGTGCTTGAAGGGGGATTGAGCCCCAACACGGGCGTCAGGGTCTTGCTGGACACCGGGCCCCTTTTAAACCTGGACGGTCAACGTGGCTACGGTCAGATCACCGGCGTGCAAGCCATGCAGATGGGCATTGAGCGCGCCAAACAACACGGTGTTTGTACCGTGGCCCTCAGCCGATCTCATCACTTGGGCCGCATCGGCCACTTTGCCGAAATGGCCGTAGCGCAAGGCCTAGTGTCGGTGCATTTTGTGAACGTGCTCTCGCGCCCTGTGGTGGCCCCTTTTGGTGGTGGCGATGGCCGCTTTGGCACCAACCCCTGTTGCATCGGCGTGCCCATGGGCGGCCGGGCACCCTTTGTGCTGGACTTTGCCACCAGCCGCGTGGCGCAGGGGAAGATGCGCGTGGCCCACAACAAGGGCGAGCAAGTGCCACCCGGTTACCTGATTGACGAACACGGCAACCCCACCACCAACCCCGGCGTGGTGGTGGTGCCGCAGTCCAACGGCCTATTTGGTGCGCTCATGACCTTTGGTGACCACAAAGGCTTTGGCATGGCCATGGCTTGTGAACTGCTGGGCGGTGCGCTGACGGGCAGCGGCACCTGGCACCGCGAAGCCGACCACCAACGCGCGGTGCTTAACGGGATGCTGACCATGCTGATCGACCCGGTGCGCTTGGGCACACAACACATGTTCGAGCAAGAAGCCCTGGCCTTTGCCGACTGGCTGCGCCAAAGTCCCGATGCCCCTGGCAGCGATGGCGTGAAGCTGGCAGGCGAGCCCGAACGCACTGCACGTGCCGACCGCGAGCAAAACGGCATCTGGATCGACGACACGACCTGGGCCGAGATCGAGGCTTCTGAGAAAAAGCTGGCAGGGCGTTGAGCTTTGCCTGACCAAGTCCTCCCCATTCGGATCCCGCTCCTCTGACACCCATGCACCTGTGCGCTCTCACCCTGGCATCGCTGCCCGCTGATATCCACACCCCGATTTATGACCGCCGCCGCTACGCCCCCGGCGTTGTGCATTTGGGCTTGGGCGCTTTTCACCGGGCCCACCAGGCCATGGTGTTTGACCAACTGCTGAGCGCGGGCGATACGCGCTGGGGCATCCACGGCGTGGGCATGACCCGACCCGATTTGGTGAACGCCTTGCTTGCGCAAGATGGCCTTTACGGTGTGCGCGTGGCCGACGGTCAAGGTGTCAACTGGCATGTGCCTGGCGCTCTTTGGCGCATGCATGTGGCCGCCACAGAGCGCAACGACGTGGTGCAAGCCATTGCCGCGCCCAGCACCCGCTGGGTCACGCTCACTGTCACCGAAAAAGGCTACACACCGGCACTGGCCCAACTGCTGCTGGACGGCTTGCGCCTGCGCCAGAAAGCAGGTCTTCCGGGCATCACCATCGCATCGTGCGATAACCTGCAAGGCAACGGCCAAAAGCTGCAGGCCTTGGTCAAAGCCGCGACGACAGCAAAAGACGCCGACGTGCTGCGCTGGTTGGACGCGCACTGCGCCTTTCCGTGCAGCATGGTCGACCGCATCGTGCCCGCCGCCACCCCCGAAGTGCTGGCGGCAGCCAGCCAAGCGCTGGGGCTGCGCGACGACGCGTCGCTCAGCACAGAAGGCTTTTGGGAATGGGTGATCGAGGACCGCTTTGCCGACCCGGAGGACGCCGCCCTGCTGCAAAGCGCAGGCGTGCGCGTCACGCCCGATGTGCACAGCTACGAAGAAGCCAAGCTGCGCATGCTCAACGGCAGCCACTCGGCGATGGCGCTGATGGGCGCGGTCACCGGCAGGCCTTTCATTGCCAGCTGCATCGGAGAGCCACATATCCGCAGCTTTGTACACCGTCTGATGAGCCGCGAAGTCGCACCGCATTTGGCCCGCAGCGACTGGGCCGACTACCGCGACGCGCTGATTGCACGCTTTGGCAACCCGTACTTGAAACACAGCGTGCATCAGATCGCCACCGACAGCTCGCAAAAAATCCCGCAGCGGTGGCCGCCTTCGTTGCAGGGCCAAATCGCGCAAGGCGCTTCGTTTGAACACCACGCGCTGGCCGCAGCCGTGTTTGTGCGTTACACGCTGGGTGTGGACGAGCAAGGCCAAGCGTACGCCCTGAACGACCCGCAAGCCGAAAGCCTGATGGCGATGGGTGCCGCCCAACGCAGCGAACCCGAGGCCTGCGTGCGCGCCCTGCTGGCCCGCGAAGACCTGTGGGGCAGCACCCTGCCCCAACACGCTGCATGGGTCGTCCGCGTGACGTACTGGCACCAACACATCTTGCAGCATGGTGTGGATGCGACCATCCAGCAATTGCTACAACAAGAGCCCTGAACACGGGATACGCCGCATGAAAATCACCGCCGCCCGCGTCATCGTCTGCAGCCCCGGCCGCAACTTCGTCACCCTCAAGATTGAGACCGACCAGGGCGTGTACGGTGTCGGCGACGCCACACTCAATGGCCGCGAGCTGGCGGTGGTCAGCTATCTCGAAGACCATGTTCTGCCATGCCTGATCGGGCGCGACCCGCAGCAGATCGAGGACATCTGGCAATACCTCTACAAAGGCGCTTACTGGCGGCGTGGCCCGGTGACCATGAGCGCCATTGCCGCCGTGGACACCGCGCTGTGGGACATCAAGGCCAAGATGGCGAACATGCCGCTGTACCAGCTGCTGGGCGGGCGCAGCCGCACTGGGGTGATGGTCTACGGCCACGCCAATGGCCGCGACACGGCAGAAACCGTGGACGAGGTGTTGCGCCACAAAGAAGAAGGCTATATGGCCATCCGAGCCCAAAGCGGCGTGCCGGGTCTGAACAAGGTCTATGGCGTGAGTGGCACAAACCGCCTGTACGAACCCGCTGACGGCAACTTGCCCAGCGAACACGACTGGAGCACCGAAAAGTATTTGCGCCACACCCCAGGCTTGTTTGAAGCCGTGCGCGAAGCCGTGGGCCCCGACATCCATTTGCTGCACGACGTGCACCACCGCTTGACGCCCATCGAAGCGGCGCAACTGGGCAAAGCGCTGGAGCCGGTGCGGATGTTCTGGATGGAAGACCCCACCCCGGCCGAAAACCAGGACGCCTTTCAGTGGATTCGCCACCACACCACAACGCCGATCGCGGTGGGCGAGGTGTTCAACAGCATCTGGGACTGCAAGGCGCTGATCGAAAAGCAGCTGATCGACTACATCCGCACCACCGTGGTCCACGCAGGCGGCATCACCCACCTGCGCCGCATCGCCGATCTGGCCAGCCTGTACCAGGTGCGCACCGGCTGCCATGGCGCGACCGACCTGTCACCCGTGTGCATGGGGGCAGCCCTGCACTTTGACACTTGGGTGCCCAACTTTGGCGTGCAAGAGTTCATGCCGCACAGCGAAGAAATGCTCTCGGTCTTCCCGCACGATTACCGCTTTGAGCGCGGCATGATGCACTGCGGCGAATCACCCGGCCACGGCGTGGACATCGACGAAAAGCTGGCCGCCAAATACCCGTACCAAAGGGCTTATTTGCCGGTGAACCGGCTGCAGCACGATGGGACTTTATGGAATTGGTGAGGGTTACAAGATCCGCGCCAAAGCCGCCTGCAAATGCTCTGACGGCAAACGCTTGAAGCCCGAGCGCGCAAAGCGCTGCAAGCGCCCTTGCATGAAAGCCACCAGTACCGAGGCCGTCACTTGGGCATCTGCGCTGGGGGTGGGTGTGTCGGCGATTTTGAGAGATTGGCGCAGCTGCGCTTCGATCTTGTCAAACAGCAAGTTGATGCGCTCTTGCAAACGGTCATGCTCAAAAGCCAGGGCTTCGCCATTCATGACGCGGCTCATGCCGGGGTTTTTTTCGGCAAATTGCAGCAGCAACGCCACGATGCGACCGGCTTGTTGCGGACCAGCGGGTTCACGGTCGGTCACTTGCCGGATCAGTCCCATGACGGACTGGTCCACAAAATCAATCAGCCCTTCGAACATTTGGGCCTTACTGGCAAAGTGGCGGTACAAGGCCGCTTCACTCACACCAATTTTGGCGGCCAAGCCTGCAGTAGTGACGCGCTCTGCGCCCGGCTGCTCCAGCATGGCAGCAAGGGTTTGCAAAATCTGCAAACGGCGCTCACCCGGGCGCGGGCGCTTGCGGGCGGGGGTGGCGTCTTCTTCGCTATCGTGTTCGGGCACTTCGGTTGGGTTTGGCATGTCGTCTCTTGATGGTGTTGCTGCGCGTGCTGGGGCTGCGGCTTTACCGGCTGCGGATCATGGTGCCAAAGGCTTGTTCGGACAAGACTTCAAGCAGCATGGCGTGGGGCACACGGCCGTCGATGATGTGCACGGCATTCACACCGCTCTTGGCCGCATCGAGTGCGCCCGCAATTTTGGGGATCATGCCACCACTGATGGTGCCGTCGGCGCACAACTCGTCAATCCGGTTGGGTGTCAGCTCAGTGAGCAAGTTGCCCTCTTTGTCGAGCACGCCACGGATGTTGGTGAGCATGAGCAACTTTTCAGCTTGCAACACGGTAGCCAGTTTGGCGGCCACCACGTCGGCGTTGATGTTGTAGCTTTCGTTGTTGGCACCAAAACCAATGGGGCTGACCACGGGGATGAAGGCATCGTCTTGCAGGCATTGCAGGATGGACGGATCGATGCTCTCGATCTCGCCGACCTGGCCCACGTCGTATTCTTTGCTGGGGTCTTGGGCGTCCACCAAGCGCAGTTTTTTGGCACGAATCAGGCCACCGTCACGACCCGTCAGGCCCACGGCTTTGCCGCCTGCGCGGTTGATCATGCCCACAATGTCCTGCTGCACTTCGCCGCCCAGCACCCACTCCACGACTTCCATGGTTTCGGCATCGGTCACGCGCATGCCCTGAATGAATTCGCCGGTTTTGCCCAAACGCTTCAAAGCGGTTTCGATCTGCGGACCGCCGCCGTGCACCACCACCGGGTTCATGCCCACCAGTTTGAGCAGCACCACATCTTCGGCAAAGGCTTGCTGCAAGGCCGGGTCGGTCATGGCGTTGCCGCCGTATTTGATGACCAGCGTCTTGCCGTGGAACTTGCGGATGTAGGGCATGGCCTGCGCCAGGATCTGGGCTTGGTCGTGCGGGGCAACGGCAGTGGCAACGGAAATAGAGGTGTCGGTCATGGTGGAAAGCTTCAACAAATCGCGTTAAGACGGGAAAAAGAGCGTGCGTTTCAACGATTGTGCCGCAAGGCCAAGGGCGGTCAGAGGATCTCGGTCAACAGGCGGTTGACCCCGGCTTGCCATGGGGGCAACACCAGCCCAAAGGCTTGCTGCAGCTTGCCCGTGTGCAGGCGTGAGTTGCGTGGGCGCTGCGCAGGGGTCGGGAAGGAAGCGGTGGGCACGGGGGCGATCTCATTCACCCGCAAGGCCAGATCAGGGCGCAGAGAGCGCACCTGGGTGATCACGTGATTGGCGTAACCGTGCCAGCT